>SYCI01000005.1 GCA_005787035.1 Actinomycetota bacterium
CCGGCGATCTTGGCCACCGCGTACCACTCGTTGGTCGGTTCGAGTGGGCCGGTGAGGAGTTGTTCCTCGGTGATCGGTTGCGTCGCGTGACGCGGATAGATGCACGAACTACCGAGATAAAGGAGCTTGGTGACACCGGTGAGGTGACTCGCGTGCACCACCGTGCCGTGGATCATGAGGTTGTCGTAGATGAACTCGGCCGGACGGGTGCTGTTGGCCAGAATTCCGCCGACGGTTCCGGCTACGAGGAAGACGTAGTCGGGACGATGGGCCTCGAACCATTCGTTGACCGCACCCTGATCGCGTAGATCGAGTTCCGAACGAGTGGCCGTGAGGACGTTGGAGTAACCACCGCGTTCGAGCCGACGCATGATCGCACTGCCCACGAGACCGGCATGACCGGCCACGTACACACGTGCGTTCTGGGGCATGGGCTGGTGCATCGAAGTTCTCCTCGCCGTGCAGGGTACCGGCGATGACGCGGTGGGTCAGTCCACCAGTGCCTGATGCAGCATCTGCTTCAACTGGCTGCGGAACGGATGGGTACTCGACGGCAACAACTGGGTCATGAACACCACGGTCATGTCTTCGACCGGATCGACCATGAACCACGTGCTCGCCGCACCGCCCCATCCGTAGTCGCCCACCGATCCCGGCGTCTTGGTGGCCACGGGATCGATGGTCACGCTCACACCGAGTCCGAATCCCACGCCGTCGTACGGAGTCTCGGCGAAGAGCGGACGGCCGAACTCGGTGAGATCGGCGTTCTTGGGCAGATGGTTGCTCGCCATGTACTCCACCGTGCGCGGCGACAGGATTCGACGGCCGTCGAATTCGCCTCCGTTACGGAGCATCGCGGCGAACCGTACGTAATCGGCGGTCGACGACACCAAGCCGCCGCCACCACCGTCGGCCTTGGGATCGTTCAGCACGCCACGGTCGGCGGCATCGGCGCGGAAGATCTTCTTCGAGCCCGGTGTGGGTGAATAGAGGGCCGCCATACGTTCGGCCTTGTCGGCCGGGCAGAAGAACGCGGTGTCCTTCATGCCGAGCGGTTCGAAGATGCGCGTACGAAGGAAGTCGCGCAGACGCATACCGCTGATCACTTCCACGACCCGACCGAGGACGTCGATCGACACCGAATAGTTCCATTCGCTACCGGGCTGGAACACGAGCGGCAGATCGGCCCACAACGCGCACAGACCGGCGAGATCGAGATCGCGGGGGAAACCCCACTCGAGTCCGCGACGACGGTAGATCTCGTCGACGGGATGCGAGTACATGAATCCGTACGTGAGTCCGGCGGTGTGCGTGAAGAGGTGCCACATCCGCATCGGCTCGGTTTGCGGACCGAGCACCGGAGCGAGGAACGTGCCGCCCAAGAAGACTTTCGAGTCCGCGAACTCCGGGATGTACTTGCTGACCGGATCGTTGAGTTCGAAACGACCCTCCTCCCACAAGATGAGCGCGGCCACCGCGGTGATCGGTTTGGTCATGGAGTAGATCCGCCACATCGCGTCGTCGGCCACCGGTCGACCCGCCTCGCGGTCGGCGAGTCCGCGACTCGCGGTGTGCGCAACCTTGCCGTCGCGGGTGACCACCAATTGCCAGCCGGCGAGCAACTCGTCGGTGACGTAACGCTCGAAGTGGGTGTCGAGGCGACCGAGCCGCTCGGCGGAGAGACCGACCTCGCTCGGGTCGACTTGCGGAAGTCCGTGATTCATGTCGCCACCCTAGGCAGATGGCGGACCCGACTCAGGAAGACTGCTCGGCGATCTCGGCGCGCACCTGATCCATGTCGAGGGCCTTGGCCTTGCCGACCAGATCGTCGAGCGCGTGCTGCGGAAGAGCGCCGGCCTGGTTGTAGAGGAGGATGCCGTCGCGGAAGACCATGAGGGTCGGAATCGACTGGATGCCGAACGACGCCGCGAGGTCCTGCTGGGCTTCGGTGTCGACCTTGCCGAACACCGCGTCGGGATGACCGCCGGCCACCGCCTCGAACACGGGGGCGAACTGGCGGCAGGGGCCGCACCACGAAGCCCAGAAGTCGACGAGGACGAGTCCACCTTGCTCGATGGTGGTCTCGAAGTTCTCGGTGGTGAGTTCGATGGTCGACATGGCTTCCTCTCTGCGGGCTCCGGTGATGGCCGGGACACTCACCTTGGCGGGTATCCGAGCATTCCACCCTCGGGTGTTACATGCGTCACCCGGGGCCGAAATGTCCGGAATGGATTGACCTGGGGGGTGAGGGTTTGTAAGGTCCGCAGGCCTTATCCGCTCCCGTATGAACCAGGGAGGTCAGACCGATGAACACATACACAGCGCCCGCCACTCCGGCCGAGACGTTGACCATCGATCTCACGGAACCTCACTACCCCGGTAAGGGAATCGGCTACGACTGGCGTTCGCTGGTCGCGGCCTCGGAGGCTGCTGAACTCGACACCGAGCTTCAGCACCTCGTTGCTCTGCCCGTCGACTGAATCCCTGCTCAGGGACTCGCGATCGCCCCGGACCGCACGATGTTGTTGCGCGCCCCGAGGGCGGTCGGTAGGGTCAGCGACGTGACGACTCTGTTGGGCCTCCTTCTTATGTAGGGCGAGCGCCCCATATCGCGTTCGCCGAACCCCGTGCGCACCAGCGCCGGGGTTTTTTGTTTGCCCGATCACCGCACGGAATTTTCAGACAGCCAAGACAATCGAGGGACATCCGATGAATCAGAAACGACATCCCCAATTCGTGAACAAGGGCACCGGCCGGATGCCCTTCGAGAAGTACTCGGCATTCGTCCCGCTCGTCCTCCACGACCGCACGTGGCCGAACACGGTCCTGACCAAGGCCCCCATCTGGTGCTCGGTCGACCTGCGCGAAGGCAATCAG
>SYCI01000049.1 GCA_005787035.1 Actinomycetota bacterium
CGACAACTACGACAGCTTCGTCTACAACCTCGTTCAGTACCTCGGGGAGTTGGGGACCGAGCCCGTGGTTCACCGCAACGACGACCTCACCGTGGACCAAATCCTCGATCTGCGCCCCGATCGGATCCTGCTCTCACCCGGTCCGGGCCGGCCGGAGGACGCGGGAGTCCTGTGTGATCTCATCGTCCCGGCCGCCGAGCGGGGTGTTCCGGTGTTCGGTGTGTGCCTGGGTCATCAGGCGATCGGCCATGTCTTCGGTGGAGACGTGGTGCGAGCGCCCGAGCTCATGCACGGCAAGACGAGTCCGATCGAGCACCGCGGCGAGGGTGTGTTCTCCGGTCTGCCATCTCCGGTCACGGCAACTCGGTACCACTCACTCGTGGTCGAACGTTCGACGTTGCCTGAATGTTTGAGCATCACCGCCGAAACCGCGGACGGGATGATCATGGGTATGCGACATCGCGAACTCCCCATCGAGGGAGTGCAATTTCATCCGGAGAGCATCCTGACCGAACACGGCCACACGATGCTGCGGAACTTTCTCGATCGCGCCTGATTCTCAGGCACCGGGCGCGTCGGATGCCGGCGGTTGCGAACTACTCGTGGTTGACGTGGCTCGACCGATTTCGAGGACGACCTGGCTCCCCACTTCGGCCTCGACACCCGATCGCGGATTCTGCGAGATGACTCGTCCGACATCGGCCGAGTCGTTGGCGACGTTCACGTAGTTGACTCGGACGATGAAACCCTTGGCCGTGAGCTGGGCCCGGGCCTGGGCCTCGGTGAGTCCGACGACGGGCGGCACCTTGATGGGCGCGCGGCCATTCGAGACGTACACGGTGACCGTGGCGCCGATCGGAGTTTCGGCACCGGCGATCGGGCTGGTGCGAATCACGTAACCGATCTCGATGGTGTCGCTGGCTTCGATGATTTCGTTGACGGTGAACTTGTAAGGCTCACCTTCGAGAATCGAGCGCGCCTCTTCGATGGTCTTGCCATCGAGGATCGGAATCGGGTTGGTTCCCTTGCCTTGACTGACCGAGAGATCGATGGTGGCCCCACCCAGAACCGATTCGCCGAAGGCGGGCGACGAGGAGATGATGATTCCCTCGGCGATTTCCGGATCGTTGACGTACGTGACATCGCCGATCGTGAGACCGAGATTGAGAAGCGTCTTGCGAGCCTGCTCGAGGGTGAGCGTCGAGAGATCGGGTACCGAGATCGGCGTGTTCGACGGGTTGTAGATCACGCGAACGGTGTCACCCTCTTTGAGATTCTCACCGAGGGGAGGATCCTGTGCCCACACGATGTTGGGCTCGACCCCCGGGTTCTCTTCGGCGATCGGAACCGCTTCGAGACCGACGGAATCGAGGAGGCTCACCGCATCGTCGAGCAACATGTTGGTCACGTTCGGCACGGCGATCGAAGGACCCGACGAGGAACGATTGGCCAGGGCCAAGAATCCGATGACGAGGCCGATGAGTGCGACGACCGCGGCGATGCTCGCGCCGATCACGACGTTGCGTCGGCGATTTCCGAGATCTTCCGGAGGAGTGATGGGACCACTCGGGTCGTATCCGGGTGGAAGATCGCTGATCACCACCGTGGTGCGTTGGGTCGTGGGGGCCGACGGCAACGTGGGCGGAGGACGTTCCGACACCGCTGTGGTGGGCGTGACGACCGTCGGGGCGATCGACGGATCGGGCTCTTTCTTGTTGAGGATGGCGGCGAGGGCCTGAACCGGCAGGCCGTCGCGGAACCGACGGAGATCGTCGCGCACGGCTTCGGCTGTCGGATACCGACGTGCTGGATCCTTGGTGAGAAGACGCGCCACGATCGCTTCGAACGCGCGCGGGACGTCGGGCGCGTATTGGTTGAGTGGGGTGGGAGCCTCGTGGACTTGTTTGTATGCGATGGCGACGGGGTTGTCGCCGGTGAAGGGCACACGGCCCGACACCATCTCGTACAGCACGATGCCCAATGAGTAGAGATCACTGCGCGGGTCGGGTTGTCCGCCTTGAGCTTGTTCGGGAGAGAAGTAAGCGGCGGTTCCCATGACGGCACCGGCTTGGGTGAGTCCGGAGTCGGCCGCGCTACCGAGAGCACGGGCGATTCCGAAGTCGGCGACCTTCAGTTGGCCGTTGCTGCCGATCAGGATGTTGCCGGGCTTGATGTCGCGGTGCACGACGTTGTTGCGATGCGCGAACGACAAGGCCGCTGCGACCTCGATACCGACTTCGGCGGCCTTGGCCGCCGAGATCTGGCCGAGGTCACGCAGAGCATCGGCGAGCGTCCGACCGGGGACGTACTCCATGGCCATGAAGTAGGTGTTGTTGCTACGACCCCAGTCGTACACGCTGACGATGTTGGGATGATTGAGATTGGCGGCCGACTGGGCTTCGCGGCGGAACCGCTCGACGAAGGCCGGATCGGTGGCGAACTCGGGGAACAGAACCTTGATCGCCACCAGCCGGTCGAGGAGGACGTCGCGGGCGAGGTAGACATCGGCCATTCCGCCGCGACCGATGCGTTGCTGCATCTCGTAGCGGTCGTTGAGGATCACGCTCTCCCGGTCCGACATAACTTCGTACGAGGCTACCGGCGGGTTCTCAGCGGGTCAGGGCAACGTCGAGAACCTTCTTGGCCACGGGTCCGGCGAGTGTTCCACCGGTACCGGCGCTGATCTCGGCCGTCGTGCCCTTCAGCATCACGGCGAATGCGTATCGAGGCGCGCTCGCGGGTGCGAAACCGATGATCCAGGCGTGCGATCGCTCGGGTTCTCCGGGACCATTGAGTTGGGCGGTACCCGTCTTGGCCGCGGCTTCGACCCCATTGGCGAGTTTCAAACAGCACGACGCCGTACCGCTTCGTACGACCTCTTGCATCAGTCCACTCATGACGACGGCGGTGGCCGGCGTCATCGTCTGCTTCCACACCGATGGCGACGTGCGCTTCATGAGTCGACCGTCGTGGTCGAAGGTCGCATCGATCACGTAGGGACGCATCATCGCTCCCTTGTTGGCCACGGATGCCGCGATGAGGGCCAGGTGCAACGGGACCATCTGGGTGTTGCCCTGCCCGAAACCGCCGATCGCGAGGAGGGGCAGGTTCTGTTCGAAGTAGTCGACGTCGCCGAACGAACTGGCGGCGGCGCGCGGTAGATCGAAGGGGATCTTCTCGCCGATGCCGAAGCGCCGACTGGCCTCGACCATTCGTTCCGGGCCGAGATCGAGGGCGATCCGCGCGAACGGTGTATTGCACGAGCGACGGAACACCTCCGTCAGATCGCCCCCACAGATCTTCTGGTTGTAGTTCTGGATCGGGTCGTTCGTCTGCGGAGGCACGAACTCGGACTCTTCGGCGAACGTCGAGTCGAGAGTGACGACACCGGCGTCGAGGGCGGCAGCAGTAGTGACGACCTTGAAGGTCGAGCCCGGCATGTATCGCTCCTGATACGCATTGGCGAGCAGTGGATTGCCGGGAACGTCGTTCAGGAACTCGAGAACGTCGCCGGCCGCGCGGTCGTCGTGGGTGGCCACGTAATTCGGGTCGTAGGACGGCGTGCTCCACATCGCTCTCACAGCACCGGTTTGCACGTCGACGACGACGACCGAACCTTCGCGATCACCCAGGGCCGAGCGAGCCGCCTGCTGTATGCGGCTGTCGAGAGTGAGTTCGACCGAACCGGTGGTGTCGGCACCGTCGAAAAGAGACGCGATCCCCTGGATCTGTTGTTGTGGGGTTCGACCGGCGAGAACGTCGTTGGCGACTCGTTCGACTTGGGTCGCGCCGTAGGCGAAGGTGAAGTAGCCGGTCACGTCGGCGAAGAGTTCACCTTCTGGGTACACGCGTTGCCACGGATGACCGGAATCGTCGTCGCGACGTTCGGAGGTCGCCACGACGAGCCCATCAGCAGTGAGGATGTCGCCGCGAGGTTCGTTGAAGTCGCGCACCGATTGGCGGGTGTTGCGCTGATCGTCGTCGAGGGTGGTCTTGAGACCGACTTGGATGACGTTGAGCTGCACGAAGAGAATCGCGAACAGGACCATGAGGGCGACCGCGAGGCGGCGGATGCGCTGATTCATGCCGGTCCTCCCACTTTCTTCTCCGCTCGGGCGACCCGACGTGCGGTCCAGCGTTCGGAAAGTGTGGGTTGATCGGGGACTTCACCGAGGCGCCGAGCCGATGTGTCGCTGATGCGAATGAGGAGTGCAAGCAATGCATAGTTGGCGACCAGGCTCGAACCGCCGTAACTCACGAAGGGCAGGGTGATGCCGGTGAGCGGTACGACACGAATCACGCCGCCGATGATGATGAAAGCCTGAACTCCGAGAATCGTGGTGAGTCCGGTGGCGAGAAGTTTCTCGAACGGTCGTTGAGTTCGTAATGCGGTGCGCAGGCCGGCACCGATCATCAGAACGAAGGCGATGAGGACGGCGGTGGCGCCGAAAAGCCCGAGTTCTTCGCCGATCGCCGCGAAGATGAAGTCGTTCTTGGCTTCGGGGATTCGTGTCGGATCACCGAGACCGAGCCCGGTCCCGGCCGTGCCGCCACTACCGAGCGCGAACATCGACTGCGCGACCTGGTAGCCCTTGCCGGTGTAACGACTCCAGGGATCGAGCCAGATCGCGACCCGGGTCTGAACGTGGTCGAACGCGTGATACGCAGCCACGCAGGCCACCGCGAACATCCCGGACCCGATCACGAGATAACTCGTGCGTTCAGTGGCCACCCACACGAGCACCACGAAGAGTGTGAAGAAGAGAAGGCTCGAACCGAGGTCGCGCTGGCCGACCATGACGAGTACGGAGAAGGCCCACGCGGCGAGCAACGGGAGTAGATCACGCGTTTCGGGGACGTTGAAGGGTCCGACTCGGCGAGTGGAGTTCGAGATCAGACTTCCGCGTTCGGCGAGATAGGCGGCGAAGAACAATGCGAGTGCGAGCTTGGCGAACTCACCGGGCTGGAAATTGATCGGACCAAGGTTGACCCAAATGCGCGCACCGCCGGAACTGAATCCGAGTCCGGGTACCAGGGGCAGGAGGAGCAGGCCGGCACCGGTGAAGAAGAAGGTCCATTTGAACCGAGAGAGGTCGTTGATGCGTTCGACCACGACGAGAACCCCGATGAACACACCGATACCGATGAACGTCCAGGTGGTCTGCAGACCAGCGAGTCGTTCGGAGAGTCGGGCGATCATCACGTAGCCCAAACCGTTGAGGAGGGCGGCCACTGGCAACAGCGTGGAGTCGGCGCCGCGGGCGAACCAACGGATGGCGATGTGCGCCGAGACGAGAAGCAGGAGAACGACGCCGAGGAACGGCAGGATGCGTGGAGGCATGGCCGAGTTCTTGCCGAGGGCGGCGAGGGTGTAGCCGGCACCGGTGATGACGGCGGCGAGTACGACGAGGCGAAGCTCGCTCGAGCGACGGCGTTGTGCGTGAGTGGTGGTCGCCACCGTCAACCCGACGTGAGAGCGCTCACGACCACCGTGATGATGATGGCCGCCGAGACGAGCCATGAGCCGTACGCGGCCACGGCCAGCCACTTCGACGGACGAGCAGTTTCGACGGGGCGTTCGGTGGCCACCGTGGGGGTGTGGCCGGAGTCGGCTGTCGAAGCGGCCGAGAAGTCCACGACGACGACGGTGGTGTTGTCGCGACCACCGTTGGCGTTGGCGAGAGCGACCAAGCGATCGGCGAGATCCTGAGGGCCGGTGGCTTGCCGGATCTGACCTTCGATCTCGTCGTCGTCGGCCTCGTCGACGAGACCGTCGCTGCAGATGATGAATCGATCGTCGTCTTCGAGATCGATGTCGAACGTGTCGACATCGACCGATGTATCGATCCCCATGGCGCGCAGGACGATGTTGCGCTGGAAGTGGACTCGTGCCTCGGCACGAGTGATGGCTCCGCGGTCGACCAGCGATTGCACGTGCGAGTGATCCTTGGTGACTTGGCGAAGTTCGCCGTGACGCCAGAGGTACGTACGCGAGTCACCCACATTGGCCACCACGGCACGGTGACCGGTCGGGTCGGTGAGGGCGAGTCCGGTGAGTGTGGTGCCCATGCCCGCCTTGCGCGAATCCTTGGCGGCTTCGTCGAAGATCGCCGAGTTCGCGGTGCGGACCGCGTCGGCAACCCGTTCGGCATCGGTTGCGACCGAACCGAGATCGGCCAGAGTCGTGGAGAGAGTGGAGACGGCGATGGCACTGGCCACCTCGCCTGCGCTGTGACCACCCATTCCGTCGGCCACGAAGAAGAGGCGATCGGTGCAGAGATACGAGTCCTCGTTACCGAGGCGCACTCGACCGACGTCGGTGGCGGCTCCGGTGACGGCGCGCATCATCGTTCGGCCTCCACCACGAGATGACCCATCGCGATGCGATCACCGGGGCGGAGCACGGTGGGTGACGCGATCGGCTGTTCGTTCACCGCGGTTCCGTTGGTCGACTGCAGGTCTTCGATCATCGCCTGACCGTTGGCGATCCACACACGCGCGTGACGACTGCTGAGAAACGTGTCGTCGGCGATGGAGAGATCGGCCTCGGTCGAACGACCGATGAGGCGAGGAGTGGGCGAGATCTCGAGGCGAGTTCCCTTGAGTTCCTTGGGGGAGACCACGCGCAGTTCGGTGACCCGTTGGCGGCGCGGCACCTTGGCGTCGGCGGGTGGCGCGGTGGGGAGGGAGGCTTGAGGTAGCGCGGGTACGCGCACTTCGCTCCAGACGGCCCACAGCACTCGCGCGAAGAACGCGTAGAGCAGAACGAGGAAGGCGATCTTCAGGACGCCGAGCAATTGGTCGGTCATCGCGGCTACTTGGCCTCGAAACGGATGGAGTTGCTGCCGAGAGTGATGATGTCGCCATCACGGAGGGCGCGGGCGATCGAGACGTCGACTCCGTTCACCTTGGTGCCGTTGGTGGAGCCGAGGTCGGCCACGGTGAATTCGCCGGCGGCCACCCGAACCTCGGCGTGACGGCGGCT
Organism: Actinomycetota bacterium; assembly: GCA_005787035.1. Taxonomy (GTDB): domain Bacteria; phylum Actinomycetota; class Acidimicrobiia; order Acidimicrobiales; family Ilumatobacteraceae; genus Casp-actino8. The sequence goes on from SYCI01000049.1 coordinate 6,986, forward strand.
GATGTTGGGGTCGTCGAACACGATGTCGCAGTCGGGCTGACGGCCGATCACGATCGGCTGCTCGCCGATACGAACGACTTTGCCCCCCGGGACGGCGAGGACGCCTTCGTTGACCGGGCTGTCGCTCGTGCGGATCTTGGAGTCGATTCCGATGCGTCCGGACTTGAGGGAGTCGTCGGTGGTGAGGGAAACGGTGACCGGGCCCCGCAAGTGGTAGCCCTCTTCCTTCGCGTACTCCTTGGCCGCTTCCACGAGCTCCACTTCGAGTGGTCCGATGAAGTCGGAGAGTTCGTCGTGGTCCTTGGGGTGCAGGCGGACGACGAAGTGATTGGGGGCGACTCGTCGGCTCTTGGAATCGACCGTGCGCTTGTCGTCCATCTCCTGGACGAGGCGGCGGCCGATCTCGATGGGACGAACTGCGCTACGAAAGCCGCGGTTGAAAACTCCCTCGAACATACGACTCAATCCATCCTCGAACGACTGCAGACCCACAAGTGGCTGAAAGGGTATCGGCGCTGGTGGGTGGGTATGGATCGCTCGGGGGCAGGTTGGGCGGCTGGTGAAGTCTTGGTACCGTTCCTGCCCTGTTGCTCGGGCGAGTGGCGGAATGGCAGACGCGCTGGC
>SYCI01000050.1 GCA_005787035.1 Actinomycetota bacterium
CAACGAGGCCTTCGCCGCCAGTCCGCTGAAGGCCATGCGCGAACTCGGCATCACCCCCGAGAACGTCAACGTGAACGGTGGGGCCATCGCCCTCGGTCATCCCATTGGCGGCAGCGGGCCCATCCTCATCCAGACCGCACTCGACGAACTCGAGCGTCAGGACAAGTCGACGGCCCTCATCACGATGTGCACGGGTGGCGGCATGGGTACGGCCACCATCATCGAACGCATCTGAGTTCGTGGGCTACGAGTCGTTCCCTCATCTCCGGTTCGACCGGCCCGCTGATGGCGTTCTGCGGATCACCCTCGACGGCCCCAATCTGAACGCCGTCGGGCCGGAAGCCCATCGTGAACTCGCCGATGTGTGGGTGGAAGTCGACCGAGATCCGGAAACCAAAGTGGCCCTACTCACCGGAGCCGGCAAAGCCTTCTCGGCCGGTGGCAGTTTCGATCTCATCGACGGCATCATCGGCGACTATGCGTTCCGCTCGCGGGTCATGAAAGAAGCGCGTGATCTCGTACGCAACGTGATCGAGTGCTCCAAGCCCATCGTGTCGGCGATCCATGGCCCGGCGGTCGGCGCCGGACTCGTGGCCGCGATCCTGGCCGACGTCTCGGTGGTCGGGCGGACGGCTCGGATCATCGACGGACACACTCGACTCGGCGTGGCGGCCGGCGATCACGCCGCCGTGTGCTGGCCACTGCTCGCCGGCATGGCCAAGGCCAAGTACTACTTGCTCACGTGTCGAACCCTGACCGGCGAAGAGGCCGAACGTATCGGTCTGGTGTCGCTGTGCGTCGACGACGATGCCGTGCAGCAGACCGCGCTCGAGGTCGCAACCGAACTCGCCGATGGCGCACAAGCCGCGTTGAGATTCACCAAGCACACCCTCAATCACTGGTATCGGGCGATGATGCCGGCGTTCGACGCGTCGCTCGCTTACGAGTTCTTCGGTTTCGGCGGACCCGATGCCGCCGAAGGTGTGGCATCGCACCGCGAGAAGAGGGCTCCGAAGTTCGACGGACCGGCCGGCGACTGATCAGCCGCGGGGCAGACCCAGCGCGCGCTCACCGATGATGTTGCGCTGGATCTCCGAGGACCCGGCATAGATGGTGTGAGCCCGACTGAAGAGGAACGTGTGCTGGAAGTCGTGATCGTCGTCGTCCTCGGGCAACAGGAGCAACGAGTCGGCGCCCAGTAGATCGGCTTCCAGTTCGCCGAGTCGCTGGTGCCATTTAGACCAGAACAACTTGCCGACCGAACCTTCGGGTCCGGGCTGGCCTCCCTGAATGAAGCGCGTCACGTTGCGCAATCCCGACCAGCGCATGATTTCGAGTTCGGTGTAAGCCCGCGACAACCGCTGACGAACCTCGGGATCTCGATCGAGGCCCTTGCGTCGAGCGAGTTGGCGGACCTTGGCGAACTCTTTGGCGAATCGGAGTTGTTGGGCCATGAAAGCCGTCCCGCGTTCGAAGCCGAGCGTTCCCATGGCGGTCTTCCAACCGTTACCGCGTCCGCCCACCACGAGGTCGGCCGCGGTCACCGCACCATCGAAGAAAACCTCGCAGAAATGGTCGTTCCCCGACAGGTCACGGAGCGGTCGGACCTCGACTCCGGGTTGATCGATCGGCACGAGGATGTACGACAACGCCTTGTGGGCCACTTCCTCGCGTTCGGTCCGACACAGAACGAAGATCCACTGGGCGAACTGCGCCTGACTCGTCCAGACCTTCTGGCCGTCGATGCGCCAGCTGTCGCCGTCGAGCACGGCGGTGGTGCGGACGCCGGCGAGATCACTACCGGCTCCGGGTTCGCTGAAGCCCTGACACCAGTACTCGTCACCGCGCAGGATGGGCGGCAGGAATCGCTGCTGCTGTTCGGCCGAACCAAAGGTGATGAGCGTCGGTCCGAGCAGACCCTCGCCGAAGAAGCCGGCGCGTTGAGGTCCGTCGGCCAGCGCGTACTCCTGAGCGAAGACGAGTTCCTCGGACACCGTGGCCGCCCGCCCGCCGAACTCGCGCGGCCAGGTGAGTCCGAGCCAACCAGCCCGGCCGAGCTCCTGCTCCCAGCGCACACGCACCGGCCAATCGTGGGCGCCCATCTCGGCCGAAGTCCCGAGCGATCGATACTCGCCCTGCAGATGCGCATCGAGCCACGTCCGCACTTCGGTGCGGAACGCCGCCGATTCGGAGGACTCCTCGAAATCCATTCCTTGATTCTCGCCGCCACATCGCACTTCGGCGTAATCCACCCCCGACGCATAAGGTCGGATCATGGCGAGCATCCCGGCCCTCTTCGATCTGACCGGTCGTACCGCACTCATCACGGGTGGGAGTCGGGGTCTGGGCAAGGAGATGGCCATGGCCTTCGCCGAGGCCGGTGCCGATCTCATGATCGCCAGCCGTTCGCTCGAGTCGTGTTCGGAGACCGCCGCCGAGATCTCCGCCGCCACGGGGCGACGTGTGATCCCCTACGCGTGTCACGTTGGTCGATGGAACGAACTCGACGAACTCGCCGCCGCCGCCTGGGACCAGCTCGGTGGAGTCGACATCCTCGTGAACAACGCCGGCAAGTCACCGCTGTACGACCACATCGCGAACGTCAACGAGCAATTGTGGGACTCCGTGATCGGTCTCAATCTGAAGGGCCCGTTCCGGCTGTCGGCCCTTCTCGGAACCAAGATGTACGAGCGCGGCAAGACCGAGGGTCGACGATCGTCGATCATCAACATCTCGAGCATCGCCGCCATCCATCCGACACCGGATGTGATCCCCTACACCGCGGCCAAGGCCGGACTCAACGCCATGACGATCGGTTTCGCCCAGACGTTCGGCCCGCACGTGCGTGTCAACTGCATCATGCCGGGTTCGTTCCGCACCGACATCAGCAAGGCGTGGAACTGGGATCTGGTCGATCAGGCGATGAAGCGTGTCGCCTTGCGCCGCGTGGGTGAACCACACGAAATCGTCGGCGCGGCCCTGTTCCTCGCCGGCGATGCTGGCGCTTACACGACCGGAGCCGTCTTCACGGTCGACGGAGGAGTACCCACATGAGTCTCGACGACGCCCAGAAGGTGGAGCACCACCGTCGTTTCGCCCAGGCCACCAATGCCGGCCGCGCCGACGTGACCATGGCGATGTGCGTTCCCGGAGCCACGGTGTGGCACAACTTCGACGACCAGACGATCGAGTACGCGAGCACCGGCAAGACACTCGAATGGATGCACGCCAAGATCGAGGGTCTGCGTTGGGAGACGCGTGCGTTCTCGGTGACCACCGACGGCTGGATGTGGCAGGCCGCCATCCGCGGGACGGCACCGGGTGGTGAGCTGTGCGCGCACACGTGCATGGTCGTTCATCTCGACGAAGCCGGACTCATCACGCATCTCGAGGAGTACATCGACCCGGCTCAGATGGCGCCGCTACGCGCCTGACCGTGACCTCGATTCTCGTCATCTGCACCGGCAACGCCGCGCGTTCGGTCATGGCCGGCGCGGCATTGATCGACCGCGAGCCCGCGCTCGCGATCACCACGGCCGGAACCTTCAGCGTGGACGGACAGCCCATCAGTTGGCGCACCCGGGACGCGCTCCGACGCGTCGGCCTCGAGGCGCGGAATCACCGCAGCAAGCAGATCGTGGCCGAGCACGTCGAGTCCGCCGATCTGATCCTGGCCATGGCCCCCGAACACGTGCACTGGGTACGTCGCGAATTCCCGGAAGCTCGCGCGCGCACGGCCACGTTGAAGCGACTCGCACGCGACCTCACACCACACGGCCCGTTGTCGGAAAGGTTGTCCTCACTCGATCTCGGAGCCGTCACGATCGAACCGTGGGAGGAGATCATCGACCCCGGCGGCGGCGAGGTGGAGGACTTCATCTCGTGTGCGGTCGAGATCGTGGAGTTGATCGATCAGGTGATCGACCGCTTGCGTCCGGTCACTCCTCGCTGAACGTACCCACCACACCGGCCGTCTCGAGGGCCGCGATCTGGTCGTCGGTTCGTCCGATCGACTTCAGGATTTCGATCGTGTGCTCACCGAGTTTGGGCGCGATCCACCGCGGCGCCCACGGCGTGCCGTGGAAGTCGGCTGGCGACGCGATCATGGTCGTCGAGCCGTATTCGTCGGGCACCTCCACCAGACCACCGGCCGCGGTGAGTTGGGGATCGTTCAGGATTTCCTCGGGCGAGTTGACGGGCGACCAGAACATGTCGGGTTCGGTGGCAAAGATCGTCTCCCATTCGTCCAGAGTCTTGGACGCGAAGATGCCATCGAGCAGTGCAATCAATTCCTGGTGATTGATGGCCCGCTGCAACGGCGTGTGGAAACGTTCGTCCTCGATCCACTCGGGATGGCCGACGACGCGCGCGAGCGGCGGCCAATGGCGCTCCCCCTCGAGACCGACGATCCAGAATCGTCGGCCGTCTCCGGCGGTGTAGTTGTTGACGGTCGGGCTGAGCATCGCGGTTCGCCGACCGATGGCCGGGTACTGACCCCAGCCGAGCGCCATGTTGAGATCGAAGCCCACCGTGTACACGCCTTGACGAAGCAAGGACGACGACACCATCTGTCCCTCGCCCGTGCGTTCGCGCCGGAAGAGCGCGGCGCAGATCGCGCCCGCGAACGTGACACCCGTCGAATGATCACCCATGCCACCACGCTGGAACGGAAGATCTCCACCTTCGGGTGTGAGGAGATGCGCGATACCGGCGCGGGCCCAGAACGCCGCGATGTCGTAACCGGCGCGGTTGGCATCGGGGCCCTCCAGGCCGTAACCGGTGATCTGCCCGTAGATGATGCGCGGGTTGACCGCGTGCACCGCGTCGTAACCGAGTCCGGCCCGTTCGAGCGAATCCACTCGCACATTCGTCACGAAGACATCGGCGTCCCGCAAGAGGTCGAGCGCAACTGCAAGTCCGTCGGGCGCGCTGATGTCGAGCGCGATGCCCTTCTTGCTCCGGTTGTCGAGTTCGAAGACCGGGTTGTTCGGCATGTCACCGCCGAGCATGCGTTGGAACGTGCGCGCCGGATCGCCCGTGAGCGGTTCGATCTTGACGACATCGGCTCCCCAGTCACCGAGAACACCGGCCGCGGCCGGACCGGCCACCCACACCCCGAGTTCGACGACTCTGACACCTTCGAGCGGACCGGGCATGGCGACGACCCTAATCAGGGTCCGATCAGGTGGCGCACTCCGACTCGGCGATCTGGGCCACGAACGGTCCGGTCTCGTCGAAGTCGGTGAAGTACTCCGGATTCTCCTCGGGAGTCGGCACGTCGTCGAGATCGCGAAGGCCATCGGCGATCTTCGTCGGTCCGCCGATGCGTCGCATCCAGTCGGCGAAAGGCTCACCGGCCAGACGCTCCTCGGCGAAGCGCCGCACCACGCGAGCCACACCTTCGGGCGCGGTACGCGCCGGAAGACGCAGCGCCTTCTGACCGAAATGGATCTGCTCCTCACCCACGTATCCACCGAGGAGAAGCTGATATCCGGGCAGCGAACGGCCGTGCGCGCGCCGCTCGGCACCGAAGAGGCCGATGTCGGCCGCATGATGCTGACCACAACTGTTGGTACAACCCGAGATGTTCACCCGCACCCCGCCGACCTCGGCCAGACCCTCTTCTTCGAGTCGCTCACCGATCGCCTTGGCGAGCCCACGCGATTGCGTCACTGCGATGTTGCAGGTATCGGCACCCGGGCACGCCACGACGTCACGCGCGAGTTCGGCCCCCGGACGCGCCATACCGATGACTTCGAGTCCGTCGTACAACTCGCGCAGTTGGTCTTCACGCAGATTGCGGAAGACCACGTTCTGACGATTCGACAGGCGCACGTCGGCACCGAGCGCACGTTGAATCGCGGCCAAGGCCCGGAACTGATCGGCGGTGATATCACCGAGGGCGGCGTAAGCCACGGCCGACACCGAACCCTTGGCCACTCCCCTGATCACACTCGCCTGTTCCCAACGCTTGTAGGGATCATTCGACTTCAACTCGACCCGAACACCTTGGCCGACCTCGGTGACCTCTCCCGACGCCGCGCGACCCGCCGGCTCGTCACCGACCGCGGCGACTTCGGGTGGGATCCCACCGGGCCAACTCGACGATGCCGGCAGCGTGTGGCGAATCTTGATGACCCGGCGTCGCACCTCGTCGATCCCGAGTTGGTCGACCACCCACTTGAGGCGAGCCCGCAACTTGTTGTCGCGGTTACCGGTCTGCTCGAACACCCGAAGAACGGCCTCGATCGTCGGTAGGAGATCTTCACGCGTCGTGAACTCCTCGAGGGCGAGAGCCGGGTGCGGGGTCGCACCGAGCCCACCGGCGATGTACACCCGGAATCCGGACTCGACCGATCCGTCCTCCCGCGTGCGGGTCACGGCCACCACGCCCACGTCGTTGAACATGGCCTGACCACAATCGGTGGAGCAACCAGAGAAATTCACCTTGAACTTGCGCGGCAGACGCTGACCCAGTGGATTGCGTACGAAATGCCGGAACACCGCCTCGGCCCACGGAGTGACGTCGATCTTCTCGTACGGGCAGGCACCGGCGAGATGGCACGCCATCACGTTGCGCACCGTGTCTCCGCAGGCTTCCCGAGAGGTCAGACCGACGGCGGCGAGTCGACGCAGGAGGTCAGGGATGCGACGCAATTCGACAAAGTGGAACTGGATGTTCTGACGAGTCGTGATGTGCCCCCACCCGCGTGAGAACTCGACCGCGAGATCGCCCATCAGATCGAGTTGCTCGGGGGTGATCGTGCCGGCCGGCAACTTGATGCGCACCATCTGGTTGGTCCCACCCTGTCGCTGACCGTAGATGCCGTTGTTCAGACGCATCACGCGGAAGACGTCCTCGGAGATTTCACCGCGCAGGTACTGATCGATGGCCTGCTCGAAGCGCTCGATGTCGCGCATCTGTTCGGCGTCGAGGTCGCGTGGTTGGGGTGCGGGGGCGATGGTCATGTGAATCCTCCTCGGCTCAACGGCCGCTGTCCTCTCCTGCTTCGCGAAGTGCATCGTGGATCGCGCCCCGAAGTCGGCGCGCGCTGTCGGCCGACAAGTGGGCGACCAAGCCGGTTCCGGGACGACCGAGATCCTCGACGGTCAGAACCACACGTGGTTCGGCGTCGTCGTAGTCGTCGCACAGTGCGACGGCCCACGAAACCGGGGACGCGTCCTCCGCGCCCGGCGGCAACATGTCGGCCGTGATCGGCTGATCGTCGATCGAACGTCTCACGACTTCACCGGTCGCGCCCAATTCGAAGTACCCGCGGTGGGCGTGAAGTCGAACGCGGCGACCGCGCCGATCACGATCGTGCTCGGCGATTCGAGATCGGTCGCGCCGAGTTCGCCGAGGGTCGTGCGTATGGTTTGCTGCTCGGGTCGGGTCCCGAAGCGAACGGCGGCCACCGGCGTCGCCGCGTCGAGTCCGCCGGCCATGAGCCGACCGGCGATCACTTCGCGTTCGGCCACTCCCATGAGAACGACGATGGTTCCGCCGACTGCGGCGAGGGCTTCCCAGTTGATCGAACTCGCGCCACCCTTCTCGCGGTGACCGGTCACGACGGTGAAACCAACCGATACGCCACGGTGCGTCACCGGCACACCGGCGGCCGCGGGAACGCCGATCGCCGAAGTGACCCCGGGAACGACGTCGAAGGGGATGTCGGCCGACTTCAATGCATCGGCTTCCTCACCGCCACGTCCGAACACGTAAGGATCGCCGCCTTTCAGACGTACGACGCTCAGACCCTGCGACCCGAGATGCACGAGCAACGCGTTGATCAACTCCTGCGGTGTCGGACGGCCGGGGCGCTTGCCGACGTCGATGAGTTCGGCATCGGGGCGGGCGAGTTCGAGAATCGCCTCGTCGGCCAGCCAGTCGTGCACGATCACGTCGGCCTCGCCGATCAATCGCGCCGCGCGAACGGTGAGGAGTTCCGGATCTCCCGGACCGGCGCCCACGAGATGGACGGTCACGACGCGACCTCCACGATCTCGGGGATCCGCACACCGTGGCGCGCCAACACTTCGTCGATCAGCGGCTCCCAGTCGATGTCCTCGGTGCTCTCGCCGCGGGCGTGGACTCGTTCGCGTTCGGCGGCGAGATCGGCCACCACGTCGGCGAAGGCGGTTCCGATCAGATTCTCGAATCGACGTCGCAACCACGACGACAAGGCCGGGCTCGATCCGGCACTCGAGAACGTGACGAGGAGGTCGCCCCGGCGGATCGTGGCCGGCAGAGTGAACGTGCAACGGTCGGGATCGTCGGCCGAGTTGATCCAGATTCCTCGTCGCTCGCACTCATCGAAGATCTCCTGGTCGACCTTGCGGTCACCGGTGGCCGTGATCACGAGCCGCTGACCGTCGAGGTCGGTGGTCATGAACGGCCGGCGCACGACCTGCACCGGCAGATCGGCGAAACCGTCCACGACCTCGGGGGCCACGACGGTGACGGCCGCGCCGGTCACCAACAACTGCTCGGTCTTGCGCAGAGCGATCCGACCGGCACCGACCACGAGGCACGGCCGGTTGCGCAGAACGAGATTTACCGGAAAGTGCGCGCTCACGACTCGACCTCGCGCAACATCAACGCGGCCGCGGTCATACCGGTGGCTTCGTCGATCAGAACCGAAGCGCCCCCCGGGCGATGATCGTGGTACGGGTCGAATACCAGCGGAACCGTCGTGGCCAATCGGATACGTCCGAGGTCGTTGAGGGCCAGTCGATCGGATGTCTGTTGCTGCGCGCTCGCCACGTCGTAACGGAAGTCGATACCGGTCACGATGGCCCGGGCCGACCGCGTCCGGTGCTTGATCGCCCAGCGCGAACCGATCTCGAGTGGACGTTCGATCATCCACGCGACGTCGGCCACGATCTCGTCGGCGACGATCGGGAGACGATCGGCGCTGGCGGCCACGATCACGTCTCCCCGGCCCACATCGAGATCGTCGACGAGCTGGATGCTCACGGATTCACCGGCGTGGGCGAAATCACTCGGCTCTCCCCCGCGGTCGATGCCGGCGATCCGACTCCGTCGACCCGATGGCAGCACCACGATCTCCTCACCCGCCGCGAGTGATCCTCCGCTCAAACGTCCGGCGAAGCCGCGGTAGTCGTGGTGTTCACGCCCGTGCGGTCGGATGACCCACTGCACGGCCAGACGAGCGCCGGTTCCCGACTCCTCATCGATTTCGATCGTCTCGAGCAGATCGAGGAGCGACGGCCCGCCGTACCAAGAGAGACGCTCACTCGTTTCCACCACGTTGTCGCCGTGCAAGGCCGAGATCGGGATGGCGATGATCTCGATGGGCTCCGGAAGCACGGCGACGTGCGCCTCGACCTGCGCCACCACCGACTCGTAGACCTCGCGATCGAAGTCCACGAGATCCATCTTGTTGACGGCGAGAACCACCCGCGCGGCGCCGAGCAGCGAGGCAACGAAGAGATGACGACGAGTCTGTTCGGTCAGGCCGTTGCGCGCGTCCACGAGCACGATCGCCACGTCCGACACCGAGGCACCGGTGACCATGTTGCGCGTGTACTGCGCATGACCGGGC
>SYCI01000006.1 GCA_005787035.1 Actinomycetota bacterium
ATCGACGTCACCGACGCCACCTTCGAGTCCCAGGTCATCGAGCGCGCCCTGACCGTCCCGGTCGTCGTGGACCTGTGGGCGGAGTGGTGCGGTCCGTGCAAGACGCTCGGGCCGATCCTCGAAAAGGTCATCGGCGAAACGAACGGCAAGGTGGTCCTGGCCAAGGTCGACGTCGACAGCAATCAGGGTCTGGCGCAGGCCTTGCGTGTGCAGTCGATCCCGGCGGTCTTCGTCGCCCAGGGCGGCCAGTTGTACGCCGGCTTCCAAGGTGCCCTGCCCGAACAAGAGGTTCGACGTTTCGTCGAGTCGCTCCTGCCCACGGCGGCCGACGAGGAGATCGCCGCCCTCGTGCAGGCCGGTGACGAAGCGAGCCTACGGGCCGCTCTCGAACTCGATCCGGGTCACGAGGGTGCAGTGGTGGCACTGGCCAATCTCCTCACCGCGCGAGGCGAAGGTGAGGCGGCGCTCGCGCTTCTCGCTCGGGTGCCCGAAACCGACGACGTCCGCAAGGCGGCGGCGTCCGCCCGAGTGTCGATGCGTCCGGCCGACGATTACGACCACCAACTTTCGGTGTTGCTCGACAAAGTCAAAGCCGACGAGGACGCCCGCCAACAGTTCGTCGACATTCTCGAACTGATGGGTCCGGAAGATCCCCGGACCGCGCCGTGGCGCAAGAAGCTCACCGCGCGACTCTTCTAGACCGCCCGGACATCGACGTGCACCAGACGATCTCCCGATCATTCGACACCCTCGACGGAGTGTTCGACGTCGCGGTGATCGGTGGCGGAATCACCGGGGTCTGCGTGGCTCGTGAAGCCGCATCTCGGGGATTGCGAACAATCCTCGTCGAACGCAACGACTTCGGTTCGGGCACCAGCGCGGCCACGACGAAGTACATCCACGGTGGTATTCGCTACCTCGAGCAGTTCGACGTCGCCGTCGTGCGCGAGAGTCTGCGCGAACGGCGGATCCTCGCGCTCGGTGCCCCGCACCTCGTGGAGCAGACACGTTTCATCATGCCCGGTTGGCGGTGGAGTCGCCCACCCACCGCGCTCATCGGCGCCGGCGTCCTCGCGTACCACGGGTTGTCGTTCGACCGGAACATCGACACCCCGGACGCATTGCGCATTCCCCGTCCGCGTTGGATGTCGAAATCCGAACTGCTCGGTGCGGTGCCGTGGCTCGATCCGTCGGGACTCCAGGGTGGCTTCGCGTATCACGACACCTTGAACGTTCATCCCGAGCGACTTCTCCTCGATTACGCGATGTCGGCCGCGGCGGCCGGCGCCGTACTGCTGAACCACGTCGAGGCCCTCGATTTCCGGTTGGTGTCGGTGGCCGATTCGCTCGAGGTGCGCGGCCTGCGGGTTCGCGATCGCCTCTCCGGACACGAGCACGAGATCGTCTCGCGGGTCGTGGTGAACGCGGCCGGCCCCTGGATCGACCGCGCGCTCGAGCCGCTCGGTCGCTCGCTCGGTGTGGGGGTTGATCGTTCCAAGGGTGTGCACGTCCTGACTCGTCCGCTCGGTGGAGGTCGGGTGCGTGATGCCGTCTTCGCCCGGGCGCGGTCCGGCAAACACGTGATCGTGTCGCCGTGGATGGGCAAGTCGTTCATCGGGCCGACCGATACTCCGCTCGCGGCCGATGAACGGGATCCGGTCGTCGATCCCGACGACGTGGAACTGATCCTGTCGACCGTGAATTCGACGATGTCGGACGCCGAGCCACCCCTGACCTTCGACGACGTCGAACTCACGACGGTGGGAGTACGGCCGCTCATACGTCGGGGGAACGAAGACTCGACCTACTCGGCGAGTCGGCGGCACGAGCTCTACCACCACACCGACGCCGGCGTGCTCAACCTCTGGTCGATCGGCGGTGGCAAGTGGACGACGGCACGCGCGACCGCCGAACAGATGGTCGACGCCTTGCTCGCTCACGAGTTGAAGGGTTCGCCGACCCGAGCCTTCGCCTCGCGGCGCACCGCCGCCTACGGGGCATTCGCCTGGGCCGAGGATCCCCGACCATTTCTCACGGTGGCGACGAACGAACTCGTGGCCGCCGGACTCCCGACGCGTTCGGCCGAACTCGTGGCCCGACTCTTCGGTGCGGCGTACACGCGCATCGTCGACGTCGTGAACGCGAACCCCGCGCTCGCCGAGCCGGTCTCGGAGGCCGGTGACGTCGGCGCTCAGGTCGTCGTCGCCGTGGTCGACGAAGCGGCGCGCACATTGTCGGACATCGTCGACCGACGACTCGTGGTGGGCACGATCCACGCGCCGTCGGCCGACACCTTGACGCACGTCGCACGAATCGCCGGTGAACTCCTCGGATGGAGCCCCGACCAGCGACTCGACGAAGTGCGTCGGGAACTCGATCGGCGACAAATGCTCGAATCGCACTGGCGTCTTCGCCGATCCGTCAACCGCTAGGAGAGCCGCACCGAAGAGCGGCCGAAAGGATCGTTCGTGAACGAGTGGTCGGTCCGGTCGGCCGGTGCAGACGAATGGTCACCGCGGGCAGTCCTCGAGTGGGTTCGCTGGATCGGGTGGCGCCGTGTGCTCGGAGGCGTGGTCGTGATCGCGCTGGCCGCGTTCGTCGGGTGGTGGTTGTTGCGGCCCGCGCCACCGGCCCCCGACGCGGTGCTTCCCACGTTGCCCGTCGATGCAGCAACCGCTCCCTCATCATCGGCTCCGACGAGTTCTCTCGTGCACGTGACCGGTGCGGTCGTGTCACCCGGTGTGGTGGAAGTCGATGCGTCGGCTCGCGTTCGCGACGCGATCGACGCCGCTGGCGGAGCGCTCGGTCGCGCCGACCTCGAGTCGATCAATCTCGCCGCCCGAGTCGACGACGGGGCGCAGATCCATGTACCGGCGATCGGCGAAATCACGACACCCCGCCTCGTTTCACCCGTGGGTGATCCGAGCGCGCCCTCGTTGCCCATCGATCTCAACGTGGCCGACGAGACCGCACTCGACTCACTTCCTGGCATCGGGCCGGCCACGGCGGCGGCCATCGTGGAGCGACGGAATCAGGTGGGGCGCTTCGTGACCGTCGACGATCTGCTCGATGTGCCCGGCATCGGGCCGGCCAAGGTCGAGGTCTTGCGCGATCTCGTTCGTGTCTGAACGAGATTCGTCAGAGGTTGACCGAGAGGAATGTGGCCGCGACTCCGATCCCGATCAGCGCGCCGGCCCACACGCCCACGGCGAGGCGCAGCCATTCGCGTCGCCACTCACGCCATCCGGTGAGTGGACGGCTCGTCGACCGACGAGCGGCGACCACGCCGAGAATCATCCACACGATCGCGCTGGTGACGATGGCGACGAGCCAACGCAGAGCACCTCCCATCACCGGAATTCCGGTGAGCGGAAGGGTGGGCAACGACATGATCGCCAACACGAATCCCGGAATGCCTCGCCACGCCGAATCCGATCCGGTCAGGAGAATTGCCGCGACGAGACCGGTGGCCACGGGGATCATGAGCGCGGCGCGCGCGGCGTTCTTGCGCACCATGCGACGGTGGAAGCGTGGGCCGTCGGGCACGGCCTCGGTTCGCGCCGTACCTTTCTCCACCGATCCGCGTTGACCCGACACGGTTTCCAACCGTACGGCGTTCTCGGCCCGCCCCGGTGGCAATCGCTCGCGATGCCCATGGCATTGGCCGTGGGGAACGGCGTGTGGCTCGGTCGTTCCCGATTCGAGGCGGCGCTGTTGGTGGCATTGGCGATGGGAGTGATCGCCTTCGGAACTCGGCGCCTCGTGGTGTTCTCGTTGGCGTTCGTCTTCCTCGTCGGTGCCGGACGCAGCCACGCGGAATGGTCGACCACGATGGTCCAGACGCCGTTCGCGGTTCGGGGTTCGGTGGTGCTGGTGAGCGACCCGGATCCGGTCGGCCGCGGTGTGCGCATCGTGGTCGAACGCGACGACCACCGTTGGCAGGGTTTCGTCTTCGGTCGGGCGGCGCGGCGTCTCGACTCGGCCTTGGCCGGTGAGCGCGTGTCGATCGAAGGTGTCATCGAGAGCGTGCCCGAAGGGGAGCGCACCCGGTCGCTGATCCGTCACGTGGTCGGTCGGATCGTGGTCGACGACGTCGCGGTGCCGCCGCGGCCGATGGCGGACAATCGGATCGGAGCCGTGCTCAATCGTGTCCGACGACTCCTCGAATCCGGCACGCGAACGATCGACGAACCGGATCGGGGCATCGTTGCCGGACTTCTCTACGGAGACGATCGTCGACAGGACGTCGACGTGGTGGCCCGATTCCGCGGGAGCGGCCTGTCGCATCTCACCGCCGTGTCGGGACAGAACGTCGCCTTCCTCCTCGCTGCGTTGTCGCCGCTGATCACGCAACTCGGACGATCGACTCGGGCCGTCGCGGTCGGAGTGGTGCTCGTTGCGTTCGCGTTGCTGACCCGAGCCGAACCCTCGGTGATCCGCGCGTGTCTGATGGCCGGCGTGGCCATGGCATGTCGGGTGTGGGGTCGACCGGTTGCCGCGCGATCGGTGCTCGCGGTTTCCGTCGCCATCGGGTTGGTGATCGATCCGATGCTCGCGTGGTCGGTGGGGTGGTGGATGTCGGTCGCCGGGTGTGCGGGGCTGGTGATCGTCGGTCCACTGATGCGTGATGAGCGCCCAAAGAGTCGGTTCGGCGAGGTCGTGTTCGCCACCGTCGCCGCCCAAGCCGCGGTGGCTCCGGTGTCAGGGCTGGTATTCGGCTGGCCGAGTGCCTGGAGTATTCCGGCGAACCTGCTCGCCGTGCCGGTGGCCGGACTGGTGATGCTCATCGGTTTGCCCACGGTCGTGTTGGCCGGTCTGAGCCCGGACTCCGTGGCCCGGGTTCTGGGCCAGCCGGTCGTGTGGGGAGCGCGTTGGGTCGATGGCGTCGCCAGACTCGGGTCGTCGTTGCCATCGGCACCGTGGTTCGACGCGGTGATGACGATCGGACTCGTGGTCGGGGTCGTCGTGGTGATCGGCGTACGGTTCGTCTCTCGTCCGTGTGGCAACCTTCCCGCATGGGAGTCTTCGTCGTCCACGGCTCAGACGAGGTTCTCGTGGCCGAAGAAGTCGTCCGCCTGACCCGACAACTCGTGGGTGACGGTGATCGCTCGCTCATGGTCGAAGAATTCGGGGGCGATTTCGTGATGGCGGCCGCCACCGAGGCCGCCCTCACTCCACCTTTTTTCACCGAACGACGCGTCATCGTGATCACACGGGCCGGTGGCTTCACCAAGGACGACGACGAAGTCCTCGGCGCCTATTTGGCCGATCCGGCCGACTTCACGGATCTCGTCATCAACGCCGGGACCGGTCGGATCGCGGCCGGCTTCAAGAAGACGGTCGCCGCCGCCGGTGGAACGTTCACCGATGTCTCGCCTCCCACGCGGGCCAAGGATCGCCGCGATTGGTGGGAAGACCAAGTGGCGGCGCACGGGCTGAAACTCGACAACCGCTCGTTCGATCTGATGGTGCGATGGCTGGGCGAGGACGTCGCTCGGTTCGAGAGTCTCGCCACCACGCTCGCGTCAGCCTTTGGTGACCGGCCGATCACGACCGACATGTTGCAGCCATTCCTCGGCGAGAAGGGCGACGTACAGCCATGGGATCTCACCGACTCGATCGACAAGGGGAGTGCGACCGACGCGCTACTGGCGGCGCGGCGGATGATGACGGCCGGCGATCGGCATCCGCTGCAGATCCTCGCTCAGTTGCACGGGCACTACACCCGACTCGCCAAGCTCGACGACCCGCGGATCAACTCCCAGGCCGATGCCGAAACCCTGCTCGGCATCAAGGGATTCCCGGCCGAGAAGGCGTTGAGGTCGTTCCGCACCATCGGACCCGACGGAGTGAAGCGGGCGTTCGAACTTCTGGCGCGCGCCGACTCCGACTTGCGGGGTGGAACGGCACTCGAGGACGACGTCGTGATGGACGTCTTGGTGGCGCGGCTCGCTCGGCTCGCGCCAACGGTCAGCCGGCGGCGTTGACCTTCTTCATCAGGCGGCTCTTGCGACGAGCTGCCGTGTTCTTGTGAATGATGCCCTTGGCGGCCGCCATGTCGATGCGCTTCACGGCCAGACGGACGTCCTCGGTGTTCGATTCTTCACCGGCGGTGGCGCGAGCCTTCTTGAGACGCGTCTTCAACTCGTTCTTGACGGCGCGGTTGCGATCGGCCGCCTTGGCGTTCGTGCGGATGCGCTTCTTCTGACTCTTGATATTGGCCACGGGAACCTCAGTGAACTCGAAACAGCCCTGAGAGGGTACCAGCGAGCCGGGAGACCCCCAACCGGAGCCGGACGATGCTTCGACCCAACACCCCTGCATATGGGGGTCAGGGGTAGTCTGCCGATGCTGATCCGGTGACGATCCCCGTCGTTGCATCGAACCAGACCCCTCCCATGGACCTCGCGCGAATCCGCAACTTTTCGATCATCGCCCACATCGACCACG
>SYCI01000007.1 GCA_005787035.1 Actinomycetota bacterium
GCTCACCACCGGCAACAAGAGCGAGATGGCTGTTGGATACTTCACGATCTACGGCGATTCCGTCGGCGGGTACGCAGTGATCAAGGATCTCCTCAAGACCGACGTGTTCGCGGTGAGCCGTCAGGTGAATCGCCGAGCCGGACGCGAGATCATCCCCGAGTCGGTACTGGTGAAGCCGCCATCGGCTGAACTCCGGCCCGATCAACGAGACGATCAAAGTCTTCCGCCTTACGAGGTTCTCGATCCGATCCTTGCTCTCTACGTCGAGCAGGACCTCACGGCGGCCGAGATCATCGAGCGAGGTCATCCCGAGGACATCGTTCGACGCATCAGCCGTTTGGTCGACATCAACGAATACAAGCGACGTCAGTGCCCACCCGGTGTGCGCGTGTCGGAGAAGGCGTTCGGCAAGGACCGTCGCCTACCGATCACGAATGGCTATCGCGGCTGAGACGTGGTCCGCCGATACGCGGCGATGCAACCGACGGCGCACAGCGCGCTGCCGGCTCCGATGATCGCGGGTGTGGCGACACCGAACGACTCGTAGGCCGCGGTCGCGACCACCGACATCGACGCCCGCCCGAGCATTCCTCCGGTGTAGGTGAAGCCCAGGCCCTTGGCGGGCGAACTCGGCATCATGTTGGTGGCCACTGGCAGAAGACACACGATCGAGAACTCGAAACCGAGCAGATAGATGCCGAGCAACACGAGTCCGGGGATCAGGTGTCCGTGGAGAAGCGCGAGAAGGAGACCACTCGGAACGATCAGAAGAGCACCGACGATGGTGCTGCGTTCCTTGCCCCACTGATCGGCACGACGCGACGACGTGACCGATGCGACGAGTTCGAACGCACCGAGTCCGAACACCACGCCGGCGATGGCCGCGTCGCTGAAATCGAATTCGTCTTCGAGCCACGAACCGAACGTCACGAAGATGCTCTGACTCGCCGCCATCAGGAATCCCATGGTCGCCACCACGAGGAGTCCGGATCGCGGCATGGGCGACGACACCGAGCGCGAAGAATCGTGTCGATGCCCTTGGTCGCGACCATCGAGGCGCGCGGTGAGGACGACGGCCATGATCGCCACGGCCACGGCGCCGAAGACGTAGCCCCAACGCCACGATGCCGCTGCCGCGACGAGACCCATGAGGCTCACGCCGATGAGTAGACCGAGGGCCCACGAAGTTTCGACGATGCCGACCACCCGACCACGTCGGGCGTAATCGACGTGGTCGTTGACCCACGCGTTCAGTCCCATGTCGAAGACCGATTTGGCCACACCGAGAACGGTGACCCCAACGGCGAAGAGCACGATGTGCTGACTGGCCGCGGCGAGAACGGTGGCTCCCGAGACGCCGGAGAGTCCGACGACCATTGCCGTCCGGCGATTCATGCGGTCGACGAGTCCGCCGGCGAGCGACATGAGTCCGACGACGATCTCGGTGATCATGAACGCCACACCGAGTCGGCCCAGGCTCACGTGCAGCGAGTCGCTGATGCTCGCGAAGAACGGCGGCGCGAAGCGGAAGCAGGCGTTCGTGGTGAGTCGCGCCAACGTGAGAGCGCCGATGTGACGGCGCGTCTCCTCGGGGTACGAGTCGTCGAGGGCTCGTTTCAGCACGACGCCTCGTCGTCACCGGACTTGGCGATCAGGTAACCAATGGCTCGCTCGGCCTTCGGATAGCGGTGGACCACGTCCCAGAAATGACGACTGTGTTCGTCGACCAACATGTGCGCGAGTTCGTGGACGATGACGTAGTCGAGAACCCACATCGGATAGCCGACGAGCCGCGAAGAGATGCCGATATGACGCGTCGACGGCGTGCACAGTCCCCACACGGCCGTGAGGTTGTCGGCCCACTCGATTCGATCGGGTAACGGGAGCATGTGTTCGGACGCGAGCGCGTGAGCCCGGGCCGACAGATCGACGGCAAGGGTCGCGGCTTTCCGGGTGAAGCGACGCACCATCTCGTCGATCGCCGACGTCTCCTCGTCCCGACTCATCCAGTTCGGCACCGTGACCGTGATGGTGTTGCCGGTGAGTCGGGCCCCGACGCTGCGTTGTCGACGTTTCGATCGGACCACCACGACGTCGAAAGGGTGATCGGCCGTCGGACTCACTTCGGTCATTCCACGGCCCCGGTGTTGCGGAGTTCCTCGGCGATGAGTTCGAGAGGGAACAGAAGTGAGCCGGCCAGCCATTGGCTGCCGTCGTGTTCGAACCAGGAGCCACCGAGATTGGGGAAGCGGTGGTCCTTGTCGGTGAAATGGCGACGCAACAGTCGGATCACACCGCCGTGCGAGACGACGAGGATGCAACCACCCGGGTGGAACTTGACGATGTCGCCGAAGGCCTGAAGCGTTCGACCGGTCGTCGATTCGACCGTTTCGAAGTTGGGCGGCCGTTTGTCGGCCTCGAGCCAGCCCGGCCAGCCCTCGTTGATCTGTTGGCGCGTGAGACCCTGCCATTCACCGGCATCGTTCTCGCGCCACCGAGCATCGGATCTCCGATGCACGCAGCCGATCTCTTCGGCGAGAAGATCACCGGTCACCGCAGCCCGCTCGAGATCACTCGAGATCACCAAGTCGAAGTTCGGGCACTCGGTCCGGAGAAGGTGGCCGGCCTGACGGGCCTGAAGTCGGCCGAGGGTCGTGAGCGGGGGATCGGCCTGGCCCTGCCAGCGTCCGAGTGCATTCCACTCGCTCTGTCCGTGGCGCAAGACGAGGACTCGGGTCGTCGATGTCGTCACGGGCGCCAACCGTACCGCCGGTACGCTCGCCGTATGGCCACCCTCCGGTTGTTCGCACAGGCGCGCGAAGCCGCCGGAACCAGCCGTGATTCGGTACCTGGTTCGACGGTCGACGAAGTCGTGAACAACGCGACCGCGCGTTACGGCGCGCGCTTCGCCGAACTCCTTCCGACGTGTCGGATCTGGCTGAACGGCGAGGCGGTGCACCCGTCGGCCTCGGTGACCGACAAAGATGAGGTGGCGGTGTTGCCGCCGGTTTCGGGAGGATGACGATGAGTGGAGACGTGGCGGATCCGGGTTCGCTGCCGCTTCCCGAATTGCGTGCCGAGCGCGACACCTTGCGCGCCGAGGAAGACGCGGTTTCTTTCGTCCGTCGACTCGCGCAGGGTCGCGTCGATCTCGTGGAGGCGGTTCGCCATCGACGACAGTCAGGTGAGTCGGGTTCGATCGCCGACATCATCCGCTCAGGAGTGGGTCCGGCACCGAGCACCGGTTCGGCCCGTCCGCCACGCGATACCGAAGTGGCGGCCGATCATCCGCTGGTGACCGAGTTCGACCGACTCTGCGACCGTCTCGGATTCGACGACATGCCCGGTCTCGACGACGCCAGCCTCGACCGCCTGCACGCCGGACTGGTGGAGTTCGAAGCCCGACAGAGCGCGCGACGTCGGGAGTTGTTCGATCGCATCGATGCCCTGACCGCCGAGCTCGTACGCCGTTATCGCGACGGCGGCGCCTCGGTGGACGCCCTCCTCGAGTCCTGACCTCCACAGACGTCCTCCGCCTCCGTATCGGCTCGGGAACGCCGATAGGTTCCCCCTTCTGTGACTCGCGTAGCGATGCTCTCTTTTCATACGTCGCCCCTGGCCCAGCCGGGTGTGGGCGACTCGGGTGGCATGAACGTCTACGTGCGCGAACTCGTGGCCGCGCTCGCCCATGCCGGAGTCGAGTGCACCACGTACACCCGCCAGTGGCACCGCGATCTCCCGCGAGAGATCCACGTCGAGCCGAACCATCGCGTCGTACACGTTCCGGCCGGCGCATGGGATCTCCAGAAGGAGGAACTCGAGGGTGTCCTGCCGGCGTTCACCGACTTCGTCCTCGACGACATGCGGCACGAGCGTCCGGCCGATGTCGTCCATGCGAACTATTGGCTGTCGGGCATCGCCGGACACTCCATCAAGCACGAGATCGACGTTCCGCTCGTCACCACCTTCCACACATTGGCGCGGGTCAAGGCCGAGGGCGGCGACCCCGAACCCGAACGGCGTGAACGTGCCGAGGCATCGATCATCGGCTGTGCCGATGCGATCTGCGTCTCGTGCGACGAAGAAGAAGATCAGTTCCGTCGTCTCTACGGCGATCCGCCCGGTCAGATGGAAATCGTCGCTCCCGGTGTGGAGCACGCGTTCTTCACCCCCGGAGATCGCCGTGGCGCGCGCAAGGCACTCGGTATGGGCTCCGGTCCGGTTCTGCTGTTCGTCGGTCGCATCCAGCCGCTCAAAGGTGTGGACGTCGCCGTGCGAGCCCTCGCCACGCTCGGCCGTCGCGATGCATCGCTGTACGTCGTGGGTGGATCGAGCGGATCGAGTGGTGACGCCTACGTCGAGAGCGTGCACCGCTTGGTCGACGAACTCGGTCTGGCGAGTCAGGTCCACTTCGTGGCCCCGCAACCGCATCACATTCTGTCCACTTACTACCGGGCCGCCGACGCCGTGTGGGTGCCGAGCCGGTCGGAGAGCTTCGGACTCGTCGCGCTCGAAGCCGCGGCCTGCGGAACACCGGTGATCGCCAACGCCGTCGGTGGTCTTCTCTCCCTTGTCGAACACGAGCGGACGGGCTTCCTCGTCGCCGACCGTGACCCCGAAGTCTTCGCGAAGTGCACGGCGCGGCTTCTCGACGACCCAACCTTCGCCGGGGCCATGGGATCAGCGGCGGCCGAACTGGGTCGGCGCTACACCTGGAGCTTCGCGGCCGCGCGCCTGCGCCGTCTGTACGCGGACGTGTCGTCGCGTTCGCTCGTCAGCTGCTCGTGAGCGATCTCTACGACGACGAATCACTGGCGGTTCTCGAACGCCAGATCGACGAGTGGCTCGCGAGCCTGCGCAGTGTCAACACGGCGATCGTCGCCATCGACCACGCGGAGCCCGATCCGTCATTCCGAGCCCGCTGGTACGTGCGCATGAAGGGTGAAGCGAAGGACTTCACCACGGTGTGGATCACCCTTGGTCAACGAACCCTGCGCTACGAGACGTACGTGATGCCGGCCCCGGAGGAGAACGTCGAGCTCTTCTTCGACAACCTTCTCCGCCGCAACGAACGCCTCGTGGGCGCCCACTTCTCGATCGGAGCCGAGGACGCGGTGTTTCTTCGCGGTGATCTTCCGCTACGAGCCTTGGCCGAAGTCGAACTCGATCGGGTGATCGGCTCGCTGTACGCGTATGTCGAGCAGAGCTTCCGTCCGTTGCTCGGCATCGGTTTCGCTTCGCGCCTCCGTAACGCGTGATCCGAGTTCCACTCTCCGTCGTCCCGCCGACGACGAAAGGGAAGTCGCGTCGGCGGGACTCCATGTGGGTTGCCGTCAATCCCCGCGTGGGCTGATGCGTGGTTTGGTTAGCGTGATGGCATGACCACCGACTCCCGTGCGCCGGCCGAGACCCTCGTGATCGTGGGTGGCGGCAACATGGGGGCCGCCTTGGCCGGAGGACTTCTGGCCGCCGGAGTCGTGGAAGCGTCGGCGCTCGCGATCGTCGAGGTCGCGGCCGATCGGCGCGAGGCACTGTCGTCGATGTTCCACGGAGTCACGATCGTGTCGGCCCCGCCGGCCTGTGGTTCGGCGGTGATCGCCGTGAAGCCCCCCGATGTGCCGTTGGCGGCCCGCGACGCCGTGGCGGCCGGTGCCCGACGGATCCTGTCGATCGCCGCGGGTGTCACGTTGAAGACGATCGAATCCGCGTGTGGTGATGGTGTGGCCGTGATCCGCTCGATGCCCAACACCCCGGCTCTCGTTCGTCAGGGTGCATCGGCCATCGCCGCGGGTTCGTCGGCATCCGACGACGACATGCGATGGGCCGAACACGTACTCGGCTCGGTGGGGCTCGTCGTGCGCGTTCCCGAAACACAACTCGACGCGGTGACCGGACTCGCCGGCAGCGGGCCCGCATATTTGTTCCTCGTCGCCGAGTCGTTGATCGATGCCGGAATCGCTGCCGGACTTCCGGCCGACATCGTCGATCAGCTCGTTCGCCAGTTGCTCGTCGGTTCGGCGGCGTTGCTCGCGCAAGGTGAACCGCCCGCCGATCTTCGGGTGAAGGTGACGTCGCCCGGTGGCACGACGGCGGCCGGTTTGCGCGTGCTCGGAGAGCGCAATCTGCATCAGGCATTCGTCGACGCGGTCGCCGCGGCGACGGCGCGCAGTCGAGAACTCGGCGCGTCCTGAGAAAATTTCTCGCGCCTTGCACGGCGTGGCGAACGACGTCGTTCACGTCGGCGCAGGTCAGCGATTTAGCACCTAAATCGGGATTCGTGCAGTGTGCAAACAACGAAAGAAATTCGTGCGTCGACCCTTGGAATGCCGTGACGCGTGTGCCTAATGTGTCGCACAGGTCACAAGACCACCGGCTCTTCGTAGCCGGGAGACGCGCCCGAAAGGGCAGCGCCGAAGGGGCCGGTGCCATCGGGGGGTTGGCACCGGCCCCGTCGCGTCCGGCCCCTTGCTGACACACTGTCGTCGATGAGCAACGCGCGTCGTTACGACACGGTCTCTTTGATCACCGATCTCGGTTCGGGAACCGACGAACTCGGTGTGCTGCACGCATTGTTGCGTGACATGGCCGCCGATGCACGAGTGATCGACGTCGCCAATGACATCGCGCCCTTCGATGTGCGCGCCGCCTCGCTCGCGTTGGCACGCGCGGTTCCGTATCTGCCGGAGGGAATCGTCATCGCGTGTGTCGATCCCGGTGCGGGTTCCGATCGACGTCTCGTGGCGGTCGAGGTGGGTGACGGTGCCGGGATCTTTCTCGGTCCCGACAACGGTCTGCTCGCCACGGGCGTCGCGCTGGCCGGGGGAGCCGGGCGATCGATCGTGCTCGATCGGGACGAACATCATCTCGCGGCACCGGGTCGGACCTTCGCCGCGCGTGATGTGTTGGTGCCGGTGGCCGCGGCACTCGCGAACGGTCACGATCTCGAGACGCTCGGATCAGAGATCGATCCGTCGTCACTTCTTCCGAGCGTGATCCCGATCGCCCGACTCGAGAACGGATCGTTGGCTTGTGAGGTGATCTGGGTCGATCGCTTCGGCAATTGCCAGATCAACGCGTCGGCCGAGGATCTCGACCAGATCGACGGTGCCGAAGTTCCCGTGAGTCGAGTGCGCGTCACCATCGGATCCGATGTGCGCAATCTGCGCGTCGTCGAATCGTTCGATGCTCTCGGTTCAGCGGCCCTCGGTCTCGTGGTCGACGCGTCGGGGCTCTTGTTGTTGGCCATCGATCGCGCCTCGGCGGCTCGCGAACTCGGTGTGGCCGAGGGTGACCAAGTCGTGTTGTCGGCGGCCGGCGACGAGACACCACCGGCTGTTCCGGTCCGCATGCGGTAATACCGTCCGTCGACGAGCGGGGAGTATGGTGCTCTCGTGCGTCCGGCGACCACCCTGACCGTTGCGTTGTTGCTCGGAGCGATCTTCATCGCCGGGATCGTTTCTTTGTTGAGGCTCTGAGGTCGGTGTCGTGAATCTGGCCTCCATCATCGATCCGCACGAGGCGACGGCAACCGCCCTCATCAGCCGGGGTCGGGCCACCACCTACGGGCAACTCCGTCAACAGGTCGAAGCGTTCCGGGGCTCTCTCGTGGAGATGGGATTGAATCGCAACGACCGGGTCGCACTGTTGTGCGGTAACGGACGCTGGTTCGTGGTGGGCTATCTCGCCACCGTGGGCATGGGCGCGATCGCGGTTCCGCTCAATCCGCTGAGCCCGACGCCCGAATTGCAGCGCGAACTCGAAGTCGTCGATCCGGCGATCGTGGTGGTCGAGGCTTCGGGAGTGCCCTCCTTCGCCGGTGTGAATCGCGATCGACTCGGCAACCTGCGGCACATCGTCGTGACCGACGAGATCGGTGCCAATCAACTGGCGGGCACGACTCCGGTGCGAGCTTTCGACGCACTACTGGGGGGAGCGCGAACCCGGGCCATCGATGTCGCCGGTGATCAGCCGGCCGTCCTCATGTTCACCAGTGGAACCGCGGGTGCACCACGCGCGGCGGTGCTGACCCACGCGAATCTTCTCGCCAACATCGACCAGAACAACGCGATGCCAGATGTCGTGCGACCCGACGATGTGGTGTTCGGGGTATTGCCGATGTTCCACATCTTCGGGCTCAACGTGATGCTTGGACTCTCGTTGGCCGCCGGGGCCACCGTCGTGCTGATTCAGCGGTTCGATCCGGTCACCGCGGTCGAGACGATCGTCGAACGCGGGGTCACGATCTTTCCGGGTGCTCCGCCGGTGTGGGTCGCGTTGTCGTTGCTCGAAGGTGTCGATGCCGCAGCCTTCGCCACCGTTCGGATGGCGCTCACCGGCGCGGCACGCATGCCCGAGGATGCGATCGATCGTCTGCAGCGTCGATTCGGCGTGGAACTCCTCGAGGGTTATGGACTCACCGAGGCGTCACCCGTGGTGACGAGTTCGGCCGGTCAACCCATTCGCCGCGGTTCGGTCGGTCGCGCGCTGGTGGGAGTCGACGTGCGCGTGGTGGACGAGTCGGGTGACGACGCACTCGTGGGTGACAGCGGAGAAGTATGGGTGAAAGGCCCCAACGTCTTCGTCGGCTACTGGAGTGACCCCGAGGCGACCGCGCGAGTTCTCGACGAGGACGGTTGGTTGCACACAGGTGACGTCGGCATGGTCGACGGCGACGGATATCTGCACCTTCTCGATCGGGCCAAGGACCTCATCATCGTCTCGGGTTTCAACGTTTATCCAGCCGAAGTCGAAGAAGTTCTCATGCGCCATCCGGCGGTCTTGGAGGCCGGTGTGGTGGGTGTGCCGCATCCGCACACCGGGGAGGCGGTTCGCGCGTTCGTCGTTCTGCGACCGGGAGCCGAAGCCGATGAGGACACCCTCATCGACCATTGTCACGATCACGTCGCTCGCTACAAGTGCCCGAGCAAGGTGCTGATCGTCGACGAACTACCCCACAATCATTTCGGCAAACTTCTGCGTCGGTCGCTCTGAGCGAACGCGTCGCGTCGACGCGGTGAGGAATCCCCCGAACAGAACGGTGATCCCGATGAGAAGCGTGACGGCGAAGGCCGTGTCCTGACCGAGACGTCCGGCCAGGGTTCCGCTGGCCGAGAGCACGAGGGTGCCGATGGCGATCAGGGTGTTGGCGACGGCGTGCCGACGTCGATCGTCGATCACTCGTGAACGACCGGCCACGGACGGTGATCGGTCGCGGGCCACGCGAACGATCGACCACACGGCACCGACGATGATCACCACTGCGGCGACGCCGGATCCGACCGCTGCGAACACACGCGGCGCAGCTCCGAACAATTCCGAGCCCTTGGGCATCTCGGAGGGATCGGTGATGGGTTCGCTCGGCGCGACGAGCACGATGCCGGCCGCGGCACCCGAGAGTCCGATGAGCACCGACCGCACGCGATTGCCGACCCGTTCGCCGGTGAGGAGATACACAGTGCCCAGCGCGAGCCACGGGACATTGAGAATCGCGCCGGCGGCATAGAACACCCGGAACGACGCGAGACTCCAGCCGCGCGATTCGGCCCACCACAGCGCGGCCGACCCGAGCGCGAACAGGGCGAGTGAGACGGTCCACGCTCCCTCGTGCGGTGTGCGGCGACGCGACCAGCGATCGAACGTGGAAATGGCAAAGGCAGTGGCCACGAGAGTCGCACCGGCGGCGAGGGCGGCATTCAGACTCACGAGGGCGACGATAGAGCGGCACGAGCTCCGATGGAGGCTCGATGTACACGGTGACAAAGAACCACCACGACACCGCTGAGCAGGACGTAGTGACTTCGTGAAAATGCGCACGAGCGCGTAGCGTGTCGCCGATGGCCGAACGCCCCCGTCGCCGGATTCCCGAGGCAACCGTCAGCCGTCTGCCGGTCTACCTGCGGATTCTCAACGAACTCGGCGAGGACGCGGTCGACCACGTGTCGTCGGATCGGCTGGCCGAGTTGGCCGGTGTGAATGCGGCCAAGGTTCGCAAGGACCTCAGTTATCTCGGCAGTTACGGCACCCGAGGTGTGGGCTACGAGGTCTCGTATCTCGTGTACCAGATCCAGCGAGAGCTCGGTCTCAACCACGATTGGCCGGTCGTGATCGTCGGCGCCGGCAACCTCGGTCAGGCGTTGTCGGGGTACGGCGGCTTCGGTCAGCGGGGCTTTCCGGTGGCCGGGGTGGTCGACGTGGACGACTCCAAGATCGGCTCGGTGATCGGCGGTGTACGTGTCCGGCACATCGACGAACTGCCCCAGATCGTCGCCTCCCGCAACGTCTCCATCGGAGTGGTGGCGGTGACGGCGGCCGGAGCCCAGGACGCCGCTGACCGCCTCGTTCGGGCCGGAGTGACGAGCATTCTCAACTTCGCCCCGGTCGTGCTGTCGGTTCCCCGGGGGATCACGGTGCGCAAGGTCGATCTCGCCCTCGAACTGCAGATCCTGAGTTACTACGAGCAGAAGCGCTCGGGTGGATTGCACGTGGTTCCCCAGCCCGGGAAAAGTGCCTCGGCCTAGACCCGGGAATAAGGTACGAACGTGTCCGTCGTCGTCTTCGGAGTGAATCACCGAACGAGCCCGCTGGCCCTGCTCGAGCGGCTCACGATCGCGGAAGACGCGTTGCCCAAGACCATCTACGGTCTCATGGCCCGGCCCAACATCCGTGAGGCCGTCGTGCTCTCGACGTGCAATCGCACCGAGGTCTATGCAGTGGCCGAGAAGTTCCATGGCGCCTACGGCGACCTGCGCGACTTCTTCTGTGATCTCGGCGGATTCACCGCCGAAGAACTGGCGCCGCACTTCTACAGCCAGCACGATGAAGCCGCCGTCGCCCACTTGTTCCAGGTGGCCGCCGGACTCGAATCGGCGGTTCTCGGTGAGAGCGAGATCCTCGGTCAGGTGCGCGGTGCATGGGAACGTTCACAACGCGAAGGTGGTGCGCGGTCGACTCTGAATCTCCTGTTCCGTCACGCACTCGAAACCGGTAAGCGGGCGCGCAACGAAACGTCCATCGGGCGCCACACCTCGAGTGTGAGTCATGCGGCGGTCGAGATGGTCCGTGACGTCCTCGGCGGTATCGAAGGTCTCACCGTTCTCGTGGTGGGTGCCGGCGAGATGGGCGAAGGTGTCACTCGCGCGTTGGCCGATGCCGGTGTGGGTCGGGTGCTCGTGGCCAACCGCACCATCGCCAAGGCCGAGGCCCTCGCCGATCGGGTCAACGGCACGGTCATCGAATTCTTCCGTCTCGGCGAGACCCTCCCGCAGGCCGATGTGGTCGTGACCTGTACCGGAGCCGGCGGACTCGTGATCGACACCGAGGCCGTGGAATCGACCATGGCCCAACGCGACGGGCGTCCGCTCTTCGTGATCGACATCGCCGTGCCCCGCGACGTCGACGCGGCAGTGGGAGATATCGACGGCGTCACGCTCATGGATCTCGACGATCTTCGCGACTGGGCCGCCCGCGGCCAGGAACTCCGCGCCGCCGAAGCGGCCGCGGTTCGCGGCATCGTGACCGAGGAAGTCGAGCGATACGTGCTCGAGTCGACGGCCCGCCAAGCGGCTCCACTGATCGCCCAGTTGCACGAACGAGCCGAAGCGGTGCGAGCGGCCGAAGTCGTACGGCATCGCAGCAAGATGGAATCGCTCGACGAAGATCAGCGCGCCGTGGTCGAGTCGGTCACGCGCGGGATCGTCGCCAAACTGCTGCACGACCTCTCGGTGCGTCTGAAGGACGATGCCGGCACTCCTCGCGGTGAGCGCAATGCGGCCGCCGTGCGCGATCTGTTCGATCTGCACTGATCGATGAGCTCGGTCCGGATCGCCACCCGGGGTTCGGCACAGGCTCGCACGCAGTCCGAACACGTCGCGTCACTCATCCGACGCGCCCATCCATCGGTCGACGTCGAACTCGTGTTCATCGAAACCACCGGTGATCGTCGTCAGGACGTGTCGCTGCACTCGATCGGCGGTCAGGGTGTCTTCGTGAAGGAAGTTCAGAACGCGGTACTCGACGGCCGAGCCGATCTCGCAGTGCACAGCGCGAAAGATCTCCCCTCGGCGACCGCAGAAGGACTCGTGATCGCCGCCTTCGGTGAGCGACGTGATCCGCACGACGTGTTGGTGGGTCGGTCGTTGGCCGATCTCGCGAACGGCGCGACGGTGGCCACCGGTTCGGTGCGTCGTCGAGCACAACTCGCCGCCATTCGACCGGACCTCGTGTTCACCGAATTGCGCGGCAATATCCCGACGCGACTCGAGAAGATCCCGACCGATGGCGCGATCGTGATGGCCGCCGCGGCATTGGAAATCCTCGGTTGGTCCGACCGCATCGCCGAATCACTCGACGTCGAGCGCATGATCCCAGCCGTCGGACAGGGCGCGGTGGCCGTGGAGTGCCGGGCCGATGATTCACGAGTCATCGACCTGCTCGGTGCCGTCGATCATGGTGCGACGCGGCGCAGTGTGGAGATCGAGCGGGCATTCCTCGCCGAACTGGGTTCGGGTTGCTCACTTCCGATCGGTGGTTACGACGACGGACGAAAATTGCGCGTGTTCCTCGCCAGCGACAACGGACAGGTTCACCACCACGCGATCATCGACACCGATCCGGCCGGACGTTCGCACGATGCGCTGCTCGACACCGCCCGCGAAGCCGCGCGCGAAGCCCGACGCGCGGTGGGTGGCTGAAGCATGGGTGCGCTGAACGGGCGCACGGTCATCATCACCCGGGCCGCCGATCGGGGCAGTGCTCTCGGTGACCGCCTCCGCGCACTGGGTGCCGACGTGATGGAGATCCCCCTCACGCGCACCGAAGACCCGGTCGATGGCGGTTCGGCGCTCGATGGTGCACTCACGCGACTGGCCGATTACGAGTGGGTCGTCGTCACCTCTCCCGAAGGCGCGCGCCGTTTCGCCGATGCCTCGATTCGGTATGGTCTCGATCTGCAGGCGTTGCGTGCGCACGGCATACAGTTGGCCGCAGTGGGCGAGGCCACCGCCGACGCGATCGGTGGTGCCGATCTCGTGCCGGCCACTCAGACGGGAAGTGAGCTCGGAGACGAGTTCCCGCTCGGATCGGGTCGCGTTCTGTTGGCGGTGGCCGAAGGAGCCGGAACTTCGTTCGAAGAGCGGGCTCGCGCGAAGGGCTGGTCGGTCGACCGGATCACGACCTACCGCACGGTTCCGGTCGAGATGGCGCCCGCGGTCTATGGCGACATCGCTCACGCCGATGGTGTCGCATTCGCATCGAGTTCGGCCGTCGAGTCGTGGGTTGCGGTGTTCGGAACCCTGTGCCCGCCAGCCGTGGTGGCCATCGGTCCGAGTACCGCCGAGACCGCGCGTCGACTCGGTCTCGTCGGTGTGCACACGGCCGAGGACCACTCGATCGCCGGGTTGGCCGACGCCGTCGCCCGAGTCCTCGGCTGAACCCGCCCGTAGGCTGAACCCATGTCGTGGAGCGGGTCGGCTCAATTCCCGGTGTCGCGCCCTCGTCGCCTCCGTCGCACCCAGGCGCTGCGCGACCTCGTCGCCCAAACCCGACTCGACGTCTCCGACGTGGTCGCTCCGCTCTTTGTGCGCGAAGGAGTCGACTCACCCCAGCCCATCGGCTCACTACCCGGCGTGGTGCAGCACTCGTTGGCGAGCCTGCGCGCCGAAGTCCGAATCCTCGCCGACCTCGGTGTGAAGGGCGTGATCCTGTTCGGAGTGCCGGCGCACAAGGACGACATCGGTTCGGGCGCCTTCGATCCCGACGGCATCGTGCAGGTGGCGTTGCGGTCGTTGCGTGACGACCTTGGCGACTCCATGGTTCTCATGGCCGATCTGTGCGTGGACGAATACACCAGCCATGGCCACTGTGGAATCCTCGACGGACACGGTTCGGTCGACAACGACGCCACTCTCGACATCTACGCCAGAGCTGCGGTCGCTCAGGCGACGGCCGGCGCGCACGTGGTCGCCCCGAGCGGGATGATGGACGGCCAAGTGGGAGCGATTCGTTCCGCCCTCGACTCGGCGGGCCACGATCAGACGTCGATCCTCGCCTACTCGGCCAAATACGCGTCGGGTCTGTACGGCCCGTTCCGCGACGCCGTCGACGTGCAGATCGTAGGGGGCGGCGATCGCAAGGGATACCAACAGGATTGGCGCAACGCGCGCGAGGCACTCGTCGAAGTCGAGGCCGATGTCCAACAAGGCGCCGACATGGTGATGGTCAAACCTGCCCTCGCGTACCTCGACGTGATCGCTGCGGTGCGCAGTGCCGTCGACGTACCGGTGGCGGCGTATCACGTGAGTGGCGAGTACTCGATGATCAAGGCAGCGGCGGCCAACGGCTGGATCGATCACGATGCAGTGGCGATCGAACACCTGACCGCGATCAAGCGTGCGGGTGCCGATTTCATCCTGACCTACTTCGCGCGCTGGTTCGCCGAGTCGAACGGCTGACCGCGTGCCGAACATTCCCTACTGCGATCCGGACGCGTGCGTTCGCGCCGGTTGCGATCCGGTCGTGTGCACCGGTCGCGGTGTTCCGTCGAACACGACTCTGTTCGAGCGTTCGAAGTCGGCCATCCCCGGTGGTGTGAATTCGTCGATTCGCGCGTTCAAGGCCGTGGGCGGTTCGCCCTACATCGTGGCCCGCGCCAACGGCGCCTGGATCGAAGACGTCGAAGGTCGCTCGTACGTGGATCTCGTTCAGAGTTACGGAGCGGTGATCCTCGGGCACGCCCATCCGGCGGTCACCGAAGCATCGCGAAAGGCTGCGGGCGACGGCACGTCGTACGGCGCGCCCACACCGCGCGAGATGAAGCTCGCCGAGGCGATCTCGGACCGAGTTCCGTCGTGCGAGCGGGTTCGCTTCATGAACTCGGGCACCGAAGCAACTTCCACTGCGGTTCGCCTCGCGCGTGGTGCAACCGGTCGTTCACGAGTGATCATTTTCAACGGGAACTTCCACGGCGCGACCGATGCTCTGCTCGCGGCCGGCGGCAGCGGTGTGGCGACGCTCGGTCTTCCCGGGACTGCGGGTGTGCCGGCCGAAGCGGTGGCCAACACGATCGTCGCGCCGTACAACCAGGTTCCCGAAGTGGACGACTCGGTGGCGGCCGTGATCGTCGAGCCGGTGGCCGCCAACATGGGAGTGGTCGCGCCGGCCCCCGGCTTCCTCGCCGGTCTGCGCGCGGCGTGCGATCGCGTGGGCGCGCTCCTCGTCTTCGACGAAGTCATCACCGGTTTCCGACTCGGCACATCAGGTGCACAGGGTCGCTTCGACGTGCGCCCCGATCTCACGTGTTTCGGAAAGGTGATCGGTGGCGGTTTGCCCATCGGTGCGCTCGGTGGTCGTCGTGAGGTGATGGAAAATCTGTCGCCTCTCGGTTCGGTGTTCCACGCCGGAACACTGGCCGGCAACCCGATGGCCACTGCGGCCGGCTTGGCGGCCCTCGATCGGCTCGATGCCGATGCGTACACCGAGATCGAGCGGAGGGCGTCGCGGTTGCAGTCGATCCTCGATGCGGCGGCGTCGAACACCGGACTCCCGATCCGTACGTCGCGCATCGGCACTCTGGTCGGTGTGTATCTCGGCGATGCGCTCGCCGGCGGTGCATTGCCGACCAACTTCGACGAAGCGAAGACGACCGACGAGCGTCTCTACGCGAAGGTCTTCCACGCCCTCCTCGAATCCGGAGTCGCCATGGCCCCCGGTGCCTACGAAGCGTTGTTCGTCGGTCTGGGCCACGACGATGCCGTCCTGGACGAACTCGAACGGCGAGTCGATCGCGCGTTGTCGTCGATCGTCTGAACCGCGCGCGTTCGATCCAAACCATACGATCGGATCATGAAGCAGTTCGCGACGTGGAGGTTCTGGGCGACCATCGGTCTGCTGCTGCTCTTCGCCCTCGTGCCATGGGCTTGTCGCGGTGATGGCGGATCATCATCGGGCTCGTCGGTGGGTGACGAACCCCGACGAGTCGATCTGATTGCTCTCACGTCGGTGGTGCGGTCGGAGTCGTCTTGGTCGGTGGTCGATGGTCGCGTCGTGGGCAATGCCACCGTCGTACTCGACAGCGGTCGGACACTCGTGTTGGCCGAAGGCACGGTGGGGGATTCGTCGTGCGCCTACCCCGATGTGGTGGAC
>SYCI01000051.1 GCA_005787035.1 Actinomycetota bacterium
CCACGCTCACCGGAGCCTGCATGGCCGCTCTCGGCCCCAAGATCGCCGGTGTACTCGGCTCGAATCAGCCGTTCGTCGATCAGATTCTGGAGGCCTCCCAGCGCACCGACGAACCGGCGTGGCAGTTGCCGCTCGAACGCTCGTACCGCCGACTGCTCGACTCGAACATCGCCGACATGAAGAACATCGGCGGACCCTACGGCGGAGCCATCACCGCCGCGTTGTTCCTGAACGAATTCACGGGGTCGGTGCCGTGGGCGCATCTCGACATCGCGGGTCCCATGAACGTCGACGGTGACGAGGGCTGGTTGAGCCGGGGCGCCACTGGGTACGGAACGCGTCTGCTCCTCGACCTCGCATTGCAGTTCAAGCGGCCGACCGCACGTCGCTGATCGTCGGCAAGGGCGGTGTTCCGGATTCGCCCCTGATCGGCCATGCGTCGAGTGCGCGGCGCAAGTGTGGAGCCAGGCGCTCGATCTGCTTCATGTTCAACGGTGGCACGGTGGTGCGCACGAGCAGTGATTCGGTGAGGGGCTTGGCCAGACCGAACATCACCAAACGATCGAACGACCGCACGAGCGGATTCGCCCGACCCGAGTCCCAGCCGAGTCCGAGACTCGTGGCCAGTTCGGCGAGATCCAACGCCACACCGTCGGGGTGAAGGTCGACGACGCGGGCCAAGCGTCGCATGAGCCAGGCGGTGGTGGGGCCGAGGGTGCCGAGCCAGAAGTACTCGACGTACTCACCCGAAACGAGATAGCCGTGCCGCTCCACGAGTGGATCGTCCCAACGACGGACCCTGATCGTGCCGGTTCGATCGTCGATCAGATGGCGGGTGGGTGTTTTGTTCATCGGACCTCCTCGTGTGGATCTCGAGAAGTGTGTGACTCCACATGGCGCGAAGGGGGAGCGCACTGGTCAGAATGAGTCATGCCCCAATTCACGATCGACAGCACGGGGGATCCGCGATTCGAGTCGGTCGTCGCATGGATGAACGAGGCCCGGCGGATCACCGTTCTCACCGGAGCCGGAATCTCGACCGACTCGGGTATTCCTGATTTTCGTGGCCCGCAGGGCCTCTGGACCAAGAACCCGAAGGCCGAACTCACGGCCACGATCGACTACTACCTCGGTGACACCGAGGTGCGGCGACTCGCGTGGGAGGGGCGTGTGCGCAACCTCGCGCGCGTCAAGCCCGAACCCAACATCGGTCATCACACGTTGAAACGCCTCGAGGACCAAGGACGCCTTCGAGCCCTCGTCACGCAGAACGTGGACGGACTCCACCACGCGGCCGGTCACGCGCCCGACAAAGTGATCGAGGTGCACGGCTCGTGGCGGGAGACGGTGTGTTGGTCGTGCGGCGACCGTCGGCCGATGATGGAGTCGGTGCAACGTGTGATCGACGGAGAACCCGATCCGTCGTGTCGGCTGTGCAACGGAATCCTGAAGAGCGCGACGATCCTCTTCGGCGAGTCGCTCGTGCCCGAAGTGATTGGCGCGGCGATGGACGCGGCCGAGGACTGCGACTTGCTGTTGGCGGTGGGAACCAAGTTGTCGGTCGGACCGGTCAACAACGTCGTGCCGCGCGCGAAGTCGGCCGGGGCCAAAGTCGTGATCGTGAACGCCGAGCCCACCGACATGGACCGCTTCGCCGATGCTCTCGTGCTCGGTCAGGTGGCCGAGGTGTTGCCGCGTCTGATCGGGGTCTGACCGGGGTCGATCCCGCCCGGACGGGGGTGGGGTGGTCCGGTGGCAATTCCCGACCCAACAGGTAGGGTTTTGGGTATGGCAACTTTCCGTGACCTGCTCGCCGCGGCCAAGTCGGCGATCACCGAAGTCGACACCGCAACGGCCGAGTCTCGAATCAACGCCGGCAACGTGACGGTTCTCGACGTGCGTGAACCCGATGAACATGCCGAAGGTGCGTTGATCGGCGCGCTCCACATTCCGCGCGGACACCTCGAAGCGCAAGTGGAGGGCCGCATCGTCGACAAGGACGCGCCGGTGATCGTGTATTGCGCCGGAGGTGTGCGCAGCGCATTCGCCGCCCGCACTCTCGGCGAACTCGGTTACTCGAACGTGTTCTCGATGGCCGGTGGTTTCGGCAAGTGGAAGGACGAGGGGCGCAAGTGGAAAGCACCGGCTTCGCTCACGCCCGAACAGTCCAATCGCTACAAGCGTCACCTCTTGCTTCCCGAAGTCGGGGTGGAGGGCCAGGCCAAGTTGCTCGACAGCAAGGTGCTGCTGCTCGGTGCCGGTGGACTCGGGTCGCCGGCCGCGCTCTATCTCGCGGCGGCCGGAGTGGGAACGCTCGGCATCGTCGACATGGACGAAGTGGATGCGAGCAACCTGCAACGCCAGATCCTGCACAACATCGACCGCGTGGGTGATCGCAAGGTCGATTCGGCCAAGAAGACCCTGACGCTCCTGAACCCCGACGTGAACGTGGTCGCCTACGACACTCGTCTGTCGGCCGAGAACATCATCGACATCATCAGCGGTTACGACGTGATCGTGGACGGCGCCGACAACTTCCCGTCGCGCTATCTGCTCAACGACGCCAGTGTGAAACTCGGTATCCCGGTGGTCCACGGTTCGATCTTCCGCTTCGAAGGCATGGTGTCGGTGTTCCACCCCAAGGACGGCCCGACGTATCGCGACATGGTTCCCGAGCCGCCGCCGGCCGAACTCGCGCCGTCGTGCGCGGAAGCCGGAGTGCTCGGTGTGCTGCCCGGAATCATCGGTTCGATCCAGGCGCTCGAGACGATCAAGATCCTGCTCGGCCTCGGCGATGCCTTGATCGGTCGGATCCTCGCGGTCGACACCACCGAGATGTCGTTCCGGACCTTCAAGTTGCAGCGCGATCCGTCGAACCCGGTCACGTGGGAGAACCGCGATCGCATCGAAGTTCGTGAACTCGACGGTCTCTGCGCCCCTTGGATGTCGCACTGACCCGAATCCCTCGTGGATCTGGTGAGGGTTTTTCACCTATACGGGGAAAAACCCTCACCAGAACACCGGGGTCAGTCGTCGGTCGTGGGGAGTCGATCCCGTTCTTGTACGACGACGCCGGTGAGAACGAGCGCCATGCCGAGGAGATCGATCAGGGTCGGCTGCTGATCGAGGGCCACGAAGCCGGTCACCACGGCCACCACCGGTAGGAGCGCGAGCAACACGCTGAACCTCCGAACCGGTATCCGACGCAACGTGTATTGGTCGATTCCGTAACCGATCGCACTCGAGAACACGCCGACGAACAAGCACAGTCCGAGCAATCGGGGCGAGCCCCACACCTCGCCGCTGTGCGGGGCACCGAGCGGTGAGATCACGAGCGCGCCCACGGCGAGACCGACACCGAGTCCGGCCACACCACGATCGAGTCGGGCGACCTTGGAGCCGATGACGATGTACGAAGCCCACATGGCCGAGGCGAGGAAGATGAACAACAAGCCGAGTGGCTCACCACCGAGCTCGACGCCCGACAACACCACCACGCCCACCACTGCGAAACCGAGGGCGATCGCATTGCGCACCGACCGCGTGCGCAACGCGGCCACGATGATCGGCCCGATGAATTCGATCGTCACTCCCTTGCCGAGCGGCAGTCGATCGACCGCGAGGTAGAAGAAGGTGTTCATGAGCGCGGTCGAGGTGCCGAAGAGAGCCATGGCCACGAATTCGGCCCGCGAGATACGTCGCATGAGGCGGGGCAATGACACCACGACGAGGGCGACCGATGCTCCGATCACCCGTAACCAAGCGACCGAGGCCGGATGGACCTCGTCGAAGAGGTCGATGGCCACCGTGGCCCCGACGTATTGCGCGATCGCGCTCAGGACGAAGAGCGCCTCCGGGGGTGCGGACGCGAGAAAGCGTCCGAGAGGCGACGGACGCGACGACGAGACGTCGTGTTGGTTCAGTCGAACAGCTCGGGATCGGTGCGGCAGATCTCCTGCCACAGCGGCTGGAACTGGAACCAACCGGCGAGTGAATGACCGGTCTGCTCGCGCGTGTACGTCGCGTACTGGTGGTTGATCTTCTTGGGCGTACCGGCGGCCATGGCCATGAGTTGGGCCTGACACGAGCGCTCCATGGTGATGAACCAGAAAGCGGCTTCCTCCACGCTCTGACCGACGGTGAAGAGACCGTGGTTCTGGTGGATCGCGGCCTTGCCGGTCGGGAACATCGCGGCGAGTTCCTTGCCGGCATCCACATCGAACACCACCGCACCACCCTGTTCGGAGATCACGTGGTGGTCCTCGTAGAAGACGCAAGCGTCCTGGGTGAGCGGATCGAGCGGAATGCCGAGTGAACTGAACGACTTGCCGTACACCGAGTGGGCGTGCGCGGCGGCGATCACGTCGGGGCGGGCCTGATGCACGGCCGAGTGGATCACGAAGGCCGCGCGATTGACCGGAAGATCACCGTGCACGACTTCGCCGTGGTGGTTGACGAGCAGTAGGTCGCTCACGCGCATGTGGCGGAACGACAATCCGAAGGGATTGACCCAGAAGTGGTCGGGCTTCTCGGGGTCACGAACAGTGATGTGCCCGGCCACACCCTCTCCGAAGCCGAGGCGACCGAAGATTCGCAGCGCGCCGGCGAGTCGTTGTTTGCGGTACAGGCGCTCTTCCTCGACCGACTCGAAAGTGGGCAGGGCGAGGATGTTGGTGTTGCCGAGGGCGGCGTTGGCGATCGGGTTGTTCTCGGTCGTGGTCACGAACGAGAGGTTACGGGGTCAGGTCTCGGGGACGAGCACGCCGTCGATCACGTGGATCACGCCGTTGGTCGCCGGCACGTCGGCCGCGATCACCGGGACTCCGTTGATCAGCACCTGGTCGCCCGATTTGGTGACCTTCAGTGTCTGCCCCTGCAGGGTGGTGAGTTCTTGACCATCGGTGAGCGATTCGACGGTCAGCGCGTCGCCAGCCACCACGTGATACGTGAGCACCGCAGTCAGGAGATCGGCATCGGCGAACACGGCGTCGAGTGTGGTGGCCGGCAGTTTGCCGAACGCGGCGTCGTTGGGCGCGAACACGGTGAAGGGCCCCTCGGCTCGCAACGCATCCACGAGTCCGGCGTCCACGAGAAGGCCGGCAAGGACCGAGAACTGCCCGGCCACGAGCGCTTCACCGATGATGTCGCCCATGGGTGACACGTAGGGAGGGAGCGTCGTCGGAGCCTCGGTGCCCGACGTTTCGGCCGATGTCGTGGGGGGTGCGACATCGGCCGAATCATCCGCGCACGCCGAGAGGGGAACGGCGACGAACAGGCTGGCCAAGGCGATACGAAGGTGTGATCTCACGTCACCGAACCTAAAGATGCGCTCGGAGTCGGCGTCAGGGACCAAAGTCCCGGGCTCGGGCGCAGTGGTCCCGAAAGTACTCGGTCGTGGTGTCGACTGATCCCTGCTGAATGGGGGTCTCGGAAGGGGCGCCTTCTACGCTCGTCACCGATGAGTGACGACAAGCGCACCGACTCGGGTATTCCCGTCAACGCCCTGTACACCGAAGCCGACTTGGCCGGCTGGAATGCGGCCGAGAAGCTCGGAACCCCCGGCCAGCCCCCGTACACCCGGGGCGTCTACCCCACGATGTACCGCGGCAAGTTGTGGACGATGCGCCAGTACGCCGGGTTCGGTACCGCGGAGTCGACCAACGAGCGCTTCAAATTCCTGCTCGCCGCCGGTCAGACGGGCCTCTCGTGCGCTTTCGACCTGCCCACTCAGATGGGTTACGACTCCGATCACCCGCGCGCCGAGGGCGAGGTCGGCAAGGTGGGCGTGGCCATCGACTCGATGGCCGACATGCGACTCCTGCTGAAGGACCTACCGCTCGACAAGGTCACGACGTCGATGACCATCAACTCGACCGCCGCGATTCTCTTGTTGATGTACGAACTCGTCGCCGAGGAACAAGGCGTGGCTTCGAGCGCCATCAGTGGCACGATCCAGAACGACCTCCTGAAGGAATACATCGCTCGCGGTACGTACGTGTATCCGCCTCGGCCGAGCATGCGCATCATCACCGACATCTTCGACTACTGCGCGAAGAACGTCCCCAAGTGGAACACGATCTCCATCTCGGGCTACCACATTCGTGAGGCCGGATCGACGGCGGTCCAGGAGATCGCCTTCACCATCGCGAACGGCATCGCCTACGTGGAGGCGGCCATCGCGGCCGGTCTCGATGTCGATGACTTCGCGCCGAGACTCTCGTTCTTCTGGAACGCGCACAACAACTTCTTCGAAGAAGTCGCCAAGTTCCGGGCTTCGCGTCGTATCTGGTTCCGGATCATGAGCGAGCGTTTCGGCGCCAAGAAGGAGGCGAGCAAGCTGCTCCGCTTCCACACCCAGACCGGTGGCAGCACACTGACCGCCCAGCAGCCCGAGAACAACATCGTGCGTGTCGCGGTGCAGTCGATGGCCGCCGTGATGGGAGGAACGCAGAGTCTGCACACGAACGGCTTCGACGAAGCCCTCAGTCTGCCCACCGAGCGCGCCGCGCGTATCGCCCTGCGTACGCAGCAGATCATCGGCTACGAGAGTGGCATCGCCGACACTCCCGATCCGCTCGCCGGCAGTTACTTCGTCGAGACCCTCACCGACGAGATCGAGCGCTTGGCTCTCGAATACATCGCCAAGATCGACGAGATGGGCGGTGCGGTGGCGGCCATCGAGGCCGGGTACCAGATGGACGAGATCGAGCAGGCCGCGTACGAATACACGAAGTCGATCGACGACGATGAGCGCGTAATCGTCGGCCTCAACAAGTTCTCGGTGAACGACGACCCCGAACCCGAGGTCTTCCCGATCAATCCCGAACTCGAACGCGGTCAGAAGAAGCGACTCGGCGAGTACAAGGCGAATCGCGATCGGGCCCGGGTCGAGTCGACGCTCGCCACCCTGGCCGACGCCGCGCGCGGCACGCAGAACCTGCTGTATCCGATCAAGGACGCCTTGCGGGCCGACGCGACGCTGGGTGAGATCAGCGACGCCCTCCGCGGAGTGTTCGGCCTTTACCAGCCGTAGTCACATCGACGATCGGAACACTCAGGAAAGACGGTTGACGATCGGCTGCGGTCGTTCGGGTGCGTCCACACTGCTCGTTGCCCAGCCCACGTACACGAGCGCGACGATCTTGGTGTCGGTCTCGAAACCGCACCACGTCGCCACATCGGCATCGGCACCCTTCGGACAACTGCCCCAGTAGGTCGCGATTCCCCGGGCGGTGGCACCGAGCATGAAGTTCTGGACGGCGACCGATGTGGCGTCACGATTCTCGGCCGTGCGCTGTTCGGAGTCGCCCACCACACTGCCGACCACGACCACGACCGGAGTTCGCGTGTACTTGGTGCGGGCTTTGGTGACCTTGTCGGGTTCGTCGCCGAAGCGGTGCATCGCCTCGGCGACCGTGTGACCGAGAGCCGAGCGGGCGTCTCCGCGCACGACGGCGAAGCGCCACGGCCAGGTTCGCTTGTGGCAGGGCGCCCAGTTGGCGAGTTCGAACAACTCGTCGAGTACGTCGTCGGCGACATCGCGCGACTTGTCGACGATCATCGACGTCCGGCGAGCCCGGATCACCCGCGCGACGGATTCGAAATCGTGGGCGTCGCCGCTCATCGCCTCAGCCGCCGAAATGAGCGGCCAGGCGTTCGAGAGTGGCCTCCATCGACTTCTGGTTCTTGTCGAATGTGCCCGACAGCTTCAGCACGATCGGCGACTTGCTCTTGTTCCAGTCGAACTGCTCGGTCACCCGGGTTCCGCCATCGACCGGTTCGAGGATGTAGCGCCAGATGTGACCTCCGAAGTGACGCCACGCGATCTGCTTGGGCTCGTCGAATTCCACGACCTCGTTGGTGATCTTGTACGGAACGCCGATCTTCATGTCCATTCCGAAACGGGCCCCGAGCGAGAGTCGGGCCGGGGCGCCGGATTGCGCCTTGCGCACCGAACCCGAGCCGTCGATCGTCGCATGCTGTGCCGGATCGGCGAGCAGGTCGAAGATCTGCTGCGGAGTGGCCGGAACGACCTTGGTGGCGCTCAGGACTTTCTTGGGATCGTGGCCCATGGTTCTTCTCCTCGGATGATGTGGTGATGTCGTGGGTTGATCAGTGAGAGTGGTCGTTCAAATACTGACCGATCGCTTCGGCACTGCGTCGACCGGAGAACAACGCTCCCTGGATGGACGCCGTGTCGCGGTGGTCACCGGCGACGAAGACGTTGTCGCGGAGATGGACCGCCTTCTTGGGGGAGAAGGGCGGTGATTGATCGGGCTGACCGTGCGCGATGCGATAGGTGCGCAGGTGACGCCACGAAGTCACCGAGGGTCCGAACATCCCGGCGAGTTGTTCGCGCGCCTCGTGTTCGAGATCACCGTCGACGACGCCGGGAATCGCGGCCGCCACCAAGTGCTGGCCGGATGGCGCGTAGTGCGGACTGATGTTGCTCATGACCGCGATGTTGAGAACCGGTCCGCGAGCGGTTCCGTCGAGCACGATGAGTTTGGAGTCGGTCGGCGGACGATCGGTCGCGAAGTACACGCACGACACCGACCGCGACTTCACGAGGGGCAAGCCGGTGAGAGCCGCTGCCGCCGGGCCTTCGGTGGCCACCAGGACGGCTCGCGCCCGGACCCGGTGTTGGGCCCCGACGATCACTCCGTCGCCATCGACGGCAGTGACCGGAGACGACACGTGCACCGAACCTTCAGGCAGTCGCGCGGCGAGTTGTGCGGGGATGCAACCCATCCCGCGCGCCGGAACCGCGGCATCGCCTTCGGAGAGCATGCGAAAGACGATGTCGAACATCCGGCGTGATGCAGTGAGTTCGGGATCGAGTTGGATGCCACCGATGAGCGGAATGAAGAAACGCTGGAGCATGCGGGTGGAGAACCCGGTCTCCCGCAGCATCTGACCGGTCGTGATGTCGTCGCCGCGCAAGAGGTTGGCGGCATCGCCGCGTCGCAGTCGGTGGCGAAGTCCAGCGATCCGGATCTTGTCGGTCAGTGATCCGATGGGTGCGGTGGCGGTCGAGAGAGTGGTGGTCGGCCGGCGGAACGGGTCGGAGACCACGTATCCACGCCGCTTGAGCCACACCAATGCGCCCGGATCGAAGGCCCGCAGGTCGAGAGCGTTCACATCGAACTGCGTTCGCAGTTCCGGATAGGCGGTGAGCAGAACCTGGAATCCGCGATCGAGGAGGAAACCCTCGTGCTCGTCGGTTCGCACCCGACCTCCCACGCCGTCGGAGGCTTCGAACACGTGCGCATCCAGACCTCGTTCGCCGAGCAGACGGGCGGCGGACAGGCCGGCGAGTCCGGCGCCGACCACGGCGACGTCACACGACTCGGGAAGTGTCATCAGGTGTCAGGCGGGGCGATCGAGCAGCGCGCGAAGTGCGGACTCGAGATCGTGGTGGCGGAACTGATAGCCACTCGCGCCGAGCACCTCGGGCAGCACGCGTTGTCCGGTGAACAGAAGTGCATCGGCGAGTTCGGAGCCGAGCAGCAACTTGGGTCCGAAACTCGGAACCGGCAGGAGGCTCGGACGTCGCAGGACGTGGGCGAGTGTCTTGGTGAACTCGGCCTGGGTGACCGGACGCGGTGCGGTGAGATTGACCGGTCCGGAGACCGACGCCGACAACAGGTGATCGATGGCGAGGATCTCGTCGTCGATGGAGATCCAGCTCTGCCACTGACGGCCCGAACCCATGCGTCCACCGGCACCGAGTTTGAAGAGTGGCAACAGTTTCTTGAGTGCACCACCACGGGGGCTCAACACGATTCCGGTGCGCAGGTGCGCGACGCGAATACCGGCGCGTTCGGCCGGGGCCGTGGCGGCTTCCCACTGTTCGCAGACATCGGCGAGAAATCCCGAACCGGCCGGTGATGATTCGATGAAGGTGGCATCGAGCGACTCGCCGTAGTAACCGATCGCCGAACCCGACAGCAGCACCTTGGGGCCGTCGCTCAATTCGGCCATCGCAGTGGCGAGGAGTGCGGTGCTCTTGGTGCGACTCTCGAGGATCTCTCTCTTGTAATCAGTCGTCCAGCGCTTGTCGCCGATGCCGGCACCGGCGAGGTGCACGACCGCATCGACGCCGCGGAGCTTGTCGGTTTCGAGGGTGCCACGCCTCGGATCCCAGGCGATCACGTCGCTTCCGGTGCCGCCGGTGCGGGAGAAGCGGATGACTCGATCACCGCGTGAGGTCAGATGGTCGGCGAGCGCGGTGCCGATGAGGCCGCTGGCTCCGGTGATGGCGATGGTTCGGGGGGACACGAGTTCAGGCTAGGTCTGGTCGGAGAACGGTGCGTGACCGGATGTCGGCAATGTGGTGGTCGTTAGGCTCGTTCGACGTGAAGACCCGCACGCTTCTCCTGCTCTCGGTGGTGTGCGGGCTCCTGATACTTCTGGCCGGGGGAGTCAAACTCCTGCAAGTCGCCACCGATCGGACCGAGGTGCCGGTACTGGCCATCGGTGATTCGGCCACCATCGGTGACATGACCGTGCGGGTCGTGTCGATCACGAGCGGAACCGACGGCACGAGTGTGGGAATCGAGATGTCGGGTGTGCCCGGCGACAACGCCATCGACGGTTGGCGTCTGCTCGGCGACGGTGAGGTGGCCGAACCAGCCGGAGCCTCGGCCGACGGCGTGTGCGATCGCGAGTCGACGATCCCGACGTCGGGCTCGATCACCTGCATCGTGCGTTTCGGCTCGGTCCGCGCGGTGCAGGCCGTGGCGTACACGCGCGCCGGTGAACAGCGTCAATGGGCTCCCTGAACCGCCCGTCCTCGACCAATTCCCCACTCGGCTGATCCGGTTCTTGGGGGTCGGCCGACCCCCATGACAGGGGTCATTCGCTCGCCTTTCGGGGACCGCCGCCCGCTACGGTTATGCCCTGCACAGCGCCTCGGGCGCACGCTTCGCGGAGGTGGTCTGTACGGCCGAGCAATTTGACCTGGTGGTGATCGGCGGCGGTCCCGGTGGCTATGGCGCGGCCCTCTACGGGGCCTCGGCCGGACTCAACGTGGCTCTCGTGGAGCGCGATGCCCTCGGCGGAACCTGTCTGAACCGCGGGTGCATCCCGGCCAAGGCGTTCCTCGAGACTGCGGCGGTGCACCGACACGTGGAACACGCAGCCGACTTCGGCATCGAGGCCTCCAGCCCCAAGGTCAACTTCGCCGTCACCCAGGCGCGCAAGCAGAAGATCGTCGACGGCCTCGTGAAGGGAATCGGCGGACTCTGCAAGTCACGCAAAGTGTCGGTTTTCAACGGAACCGGCTCGCTTGGCGCCAACCGCACGGTGAACGTGGCCATGAACGACGGTTCGTCGGCCACGCTTCAGGGTTCGCACGTGATCCTGGCCGCCGGGTCGGTGCCGCGGACGATCCCGGGTTTCGACCGTGGTGGTCCGATCATGACGAGTGACGAGGTCCTCGATCTCGATCATGTACCGGCGCGCATCGTCGTGATCGGCGGTGGCGCGATCGGTTGCGAATTCGCTTCCACCTTCGCCGATCTCGGAGCACAGGTCACGATTCTCGAAGGTTTGCCCAAGATCCTTCCCGGACTCGACACCGATGTCGCCAATGTCGTCGTGAAGTCGTTCAAGAAGAAGAAGATCGACATCCGTACGGGTGTGATGGTGAAGGGCCACACTCCCAATGGCCAAGGTGGCACCGTCGTGTCGTTCGGCGAGGGTGAGCAGATCGAGGTCGATGCCGTCGTGGTGTCGGTCGGTCGTCGACCGTTCGCCGACTTCCTCGGTCTCAGCGGAACGAACGTGAAGGTTTCGGATCGTGGTTTCGTCGAAGTCGACGCGTGGTGTCGCACCACCGAACCCGGCGTGTACGCCATCGGCGACCTCATCAACACTCCGCAACTCGCACACGTCGGCTACGCCGAGGCGATCCTCGTCGTGAAGGACATGCTCGGTGAGGGCCCGGCGCCGATCGCCTACGACCGCGTGCCGTGGGCGATCTACTGCCACCCGGAAGTCGCGTGGGCCGGACCGGGCGAGGACGCGGCCAAGGAGGCCGGGCTCGATGTGGTCGTGGCCAAGCATCAGTT
This sequence comes from Actinomycetota bacterium, assembly GCA_005787035.1. GTDB lineage: Bacteria > Actinomycetota > Acidimicrobiia > Acidimicrobiales > Ilumatobacteraceae > Casp-actino8. The sequence goes on from SYCI01000051.1 coordinate 12,075, forward strand.
CCGCGCCAACAGTCGGGCGCAGATCCTGGGCGAGATCGACGGACTCGTGAAGGTGGTCGCCAAGCGCAACCCCGACGGCTCGGCCGGACAGGTGCTCGGTGTGCACATGGTCGGCCCGTGGGTCACCGAGCAACTCTCGGGCGGCTACTTGGCCGTCAACTGGGAGGCCACCGTGGACGAGATCGCCGAGTTCGTGCAACCGCATCCGAGTCTCTCCGAACTCTTCGGTGAAACGGTGTTGTCACTCACCGGACGCAGTCTGAACGCCTGACGGCAACGCAAGAACACACAAGGACGTAGAGCACATGGCAGAGGTAACGCTTCCGCAACTCGGCGAAACGGTGACCGAAGGAACGATCACGCGTTGGTTCAAGAAGGTCGGCGACGCGGTGAAGGCCGACGAAGCGCTGTTCGAAGTCTCGACCGACAAGGTCGACACCGAAGTGCCCTCACCCGTTGCCGGCGTGCTGCTCGAGATCCGGGTTCCCGAAGGTGAAACCGTGCCCGTCGGTGCGGTCATCGCGGTGGTGGGAGACGGTGCGGCGGCTCCGGCCGCGCCAGCAGCAGCTCCGACACCCGCGCCCGCTCCGGCACCCGCGCCCGTTGCGGCACCAGCACCTGCACCTGCTCCCGCACCAGCACCAGCACCAGCACCCGCCCCGGCTCCGGCACCGGCACCTGCACCCGCGCCCGCTCCAGCCACCACGGTTTCCGACGACAACCGACTGCTCTCGCCAGTCGTGCGTCGACTCGTGAACGAACACGCCCTCGACGTCTCGCGCATCACCGGTACCGGGCCGGGCGGACGCATCACACGGGAAGACGTCCTCGATTTCATCGACAAGAAGGCGTCGTCGCCGGCTGCCGCTCCGGCGCCCGCTTCAGCTCCGGCTCCGGCACCGGCTCCCGCACCGGCTCCCGCACCGACCGCGCGTCCGGCGGCACCGACGGTACGGGTCGGAGATCGTGACGAAGTGGTCTCGTTGTCGAAGATCCGCAAGGCCACCGGCTCGCACATGGTCATGTCGAAGTCGGTGAGCCCGCACGCATTCAGCGTGGTCGAAGTCGACTACGCGAACGTCGACACGGTTCGCTCACGCGCCAAGAACGACTTCAAAGCGCACGAGGGTTTCAGCCTCACGTATCTGCCGTTCATCGCCCGTGCGGTCGTCGACGCGTTCGCCGACTTCCCACACATGAACGCGAGCATCAGCGGCGACGACCTCGTGGTGCACCGTTACGTCGATCTCGGAATCGCCGTCGATCTCGATTTCCAGGGCCTTCTCGTTCCGGTCGTGCGTAGTGCCGAGGGCAAGCGTCTGCGGGCGCTCGCGCAGGACATCAACGTCCTGGCCGATCGGGCGCGCAACCGTAAGTTGAGCCCCGACGAGATCTCGGGTGGCACCTTCACGATCTCCAACAACGGTTCGGCCGGTTCGGTGCTCACCATGCCGATCATCAACCAGCCGCAGGTCGCCATCCTTTCCACGGACGCGATCGTCAAGAAGCCCGTCGTGGTCACTCTTCCCGGCGGTGGCGAGAGCATCGCCATCCATCCGGTCGGCAACCTCGCGATGAGTTGGGACCACCGCGCTTTCGACGGTGCGTACGCAGCCGGATTCCTCGTTCGCATCAAGGAGATCCTCGAGACCCGCGATTGGTCGGTCGAGCTGTAGCAATGCTGCGCACTCGCTGGCTCGGTCGGGTTCCGTACCGCGAGGCGCTCGCGCTCCAACACGCGTTGTTCGACCACGGACGGGAGCAGCATCTTCTGCTTCTCGAACATCCGCACGTCTTCACCTACGGACCGCGGGCCGAACTCGACAAGAACTTGAAGTGCGATCCCGCAGCCGTCGGTGCCGACTTCGTCGAGGTGAAGCGCGGTGGTGACATCACGTATCACGGGCCGGGCCAGTTGGTCGGTTACCCGATCCTGAACCTCGACAACCGGATCGGTGCATCGCAGCACGTGTGCGTCATCGAACAGATCCTCATCGACACGTTGGCGCGCATCGGACTCCCCAACGCCGGCCGACTGCCCGACTATCCGGGGGTCTGGCTCGATGTCGACAGCGATCGGCCACGCAAGATCGCGGCCATCGGGGTGCGCCTGGCCAACGGTCGCACGATGCACGGATTCGCGTTGAACGTCAACACCGATCTCACGTTCATGCGCGAGCACATCGTCCCGTGCGGTATCGGCGACCGACCGGTCACCTCGATCCGTGAAGAAGGAATCGACATCGATCTGCGCACCGTGGTCGACCTCATCGTCGAGCGGGCCGCTGAATCATGGGGCCCGGTCGAACGTCAGGACGTGGCATGGATTCATCGCCCGGAAGATCTTTCGTCGTTTTCACGGGGCGAAGGTCCGGGGGAGCCGGTTAGATTGCTACGTCGACTCGACGCCGCCGGCGTCAATGAGGCAGTTGCGCTCACCGATCGCAAACCTGATTGGTTGCGGCCCAAGGTTCAGCTCGGTGAAGAAGTCCTCCGCGTCAAGTCCACTCTTCGGTCACTCGATCTCGTCACGGTGTGTGAAGAAGCCGGATGCCCCAATCTCTCCGAATGTTGGAAGGACGGCACGGCAACGTTCATGGTTCTCGGTGAACGATGCACCCGAGCCTGCGGTTTCTGTCTCGTCGACACCCGCAAGCCTCTGGCCCCGGCCCTCGACGAACCCGATCGGGTGGCCAGCGCGGTGGCGGCGATGGGTCTCGAGCACGCAGTGCTCACCATGGTCGCTCGCGACGATCTCGACGATGGCGGGTTCGCGCATGTGGCCAAGTGCGTCGAAGCGATTCGCGTCCGGGTGCCCGGAGCGCGAGTCGAAACCCTCGTATCCGATGCGAAGGGCGAGAAGTCGTCACTCGACATTCTCTTCGCGGCCCGGCCCGACGTCTTCAACCACAACATCGAGACCGTGGCCCGGCTGCAACGCGCTGTCAGACCTTCGGCCGGTTACGCACGAAGCCTCGGAGTTCTCGCGCGTGCCAAAGCCGCCGGGCTGGTGACGAAATCCGGACTGGTGCTCGGCATGGGCGAAACTCCCGAAGAAGTCGACGGTTGTCTCGCCGACCTGGCCTCGGTCGGGGTGTCGATCGTGACGATCGGTCAGTATCTGCGTCCCACCACCAACCACCTTCCGGTGTCCCGGTGGATCCATCCCGACGAGTTCGCCCGTTGGAAGCAGGTCGGAGAGTCATTGGGTATCGCCCACGTGGAGTCGAGCCCGCTCACTCGTTCGAGTTATCACGCTCGTCAATCGGCCGAGGAGGCCGTCCCCGTCAGCATCGGAGTCCGTCGATGAACGCCCCCCGCCCGGTTCTCGGAATCATCAACGCGCAACGGCAGACCGAAGGTGGCGGATTCGTCGTGCGCCGTCCGTTCCCGACCGGACGGGTCGACAACGTCGATCCCTTCTTGTTGCTGGACGAGATGGGTCCGGTCGATTACGCACCGGGCAAGGCGATCGGGGCTCCCGATCACCCGCATCGTGGTTTCGAGACCGTCACGTACATCCTGTCCGGCGAGATGGAACACCGCGACTCGAATGGTGGTCATGGTGTGATCACTCCGGGCGCGGTGCAATGGATGACGGCGGGTTCGGGCATCGTGCACAGCGAGATGCCGAGTAACCAACTGATGCGCAAGGGCGGGCGCATGCACGGTTTCCAGTTGTGGGTCAATCTGCCGGCGGCCAAGAAGATGATCCCGCCGCGTTACCAGGGGTTCGAAGCCCATGAGATCCCGTCGGTCACCATGGCTGACGGCGCGATCGTGCGCGTGATCTCCGGTGAAGTCGCCGGAGTGCGGGGCATCGTCGACACGACGAGCCCTGTCACCTATGCCCATGTCACGCTGCCGGCCGGCGCTGCGATCGAGTGGGATGTCGATGAAGGGCACACCGCGCTCGTGCACACTTTCGTCGGTTCGGTGGTGGCCAACGGCACCGAAGCCGTGGAAGGTGTGATGGTCGTGTGCGACCGGTCGGTGGGTCCGGTGCACGTGACCGCGGGCGACGACGGAGCGGAGGTGCTCCTGCTCGGCGGCCAGCCTCTCGGTGAACCGGTGGCGCGCTACGGACCTTTCGTGATGAACACGCGCGAGGAGATCATCCAGGCCTTCGACGATTACGAATCGGGACGTCTCGGCACGATCGTCGCGTCGGGCAGTGGCATCAGTCGCTGATCGCAGCGACGAGAGCCGATCATCGCTGCGCCCGCTCCCATTAGGGTGAGGGACATGAGCGGACACTCGATCGTTTCGCAGGATCGAAGCGGACCCGACGTCTTTCGCGAACGCCTACGCCGAGTGCGCGAGCGCATGGAGCAGACCGGCGTCGACGCGGTGCTGCTCTCGGTCGGCCTCGATCTGCCGTGGCTCACGGGCTATCACGCCATGCCGCTCGAGCGACTCACGATGCTCGTGGTGCCGCGCGAAGGTGATGCATCACTCGTGATCCCGAGGCTCGAGGCACCCCGCGTGGTCGAGCAACCCGGTGTGTTCACCATGGTGCCGTGGAACGAGACCGAGGATCCGGTCGCGATCACGGCCCGGCTCATCGGACGGGCGCGCACGATCGCCGTCGGTGATCAGATGTGGGCGCGCTTCTTGGTGGATCTGTTGCCCATGGTGCGCGACGTCGACTGGCGGCGAGCCGTCGACGTGATCGGACCACTCCGCATGGTGAAGGACGCAGCCGAGATCGCGGCTCTGCGGGCCGCGGGAAGCGCGGTCGACCGCATCGCCGCCGAACTCCAGGCCGGACGCATTCCGCTCATCGGCCGGACCGAGGCTCAGATTTCGGCCGACCTCTCGGCGCGAATTCTCGCCGAGGGTCACGATGTCGTGAACTTCGCCATCGTGGCCGCGGGGGAGAACGCAGCGAGTCCGCATCATCATCCGGGTTCGCGAATTGTGAAGCACGGGGAGATCGTGCTGTGCGATTTCGGAGGAACCATGAACGGCTACTGCAGCGACATCACTCGCTGCGTACACGTTGGTGAACCTCCGGCCGATCTCCGTCGGGCCTACGACGTGCTGCTCGAGGCACAACAGGCCTCGGTCGCCTCGGCCGTGGTCGGGGTGTCGTGCGAAAGCATCGACGATGCCGCGCGGCGGATCATCACCGATGGTGGATTCGGCGAGTACTTCGTGCATCGCACGGGCCATGGCATCGGAATGGACGCGCACGAAGATCCGTACATCGTGAGCGGCAACACGGCTCCGCTCGAAGCTGGACACGCGTTCAGCATCGAACCCGGTATCTACCTACCCGGTCGTTGGGGAATGCGTCTCGAGGACATCGTCGTGGCCACGCCATCGGGTCCGGACCCGATGAACAACGTGGAGCATTCACTCGTCGTCGTGGAGGCCTGAAACCTCAGGAGTGGATCGAGCCGTCCGTGTTCTTCAGGCTCGACGCCGAGTGGCCCGTGCGGCGGGCGATGATCTCGGCGCAGATCGCCACTGCGGTCTCCTCCGGCGTGCGACCACCGAGATCGAGGCCGATGGGCGACATGAGACGCGCCAAGTCAGCCGGTGAGGTGACGCCGACTTCGGCGAGACGTTCGAGTCGCTTGGCGTGCGTCTTGCGACTACCCATCACACCGATGTAGCCGACCTTGGTGGCCAACGCACCCTGAACCGCCGGTACGTCGAACTTGGGGTCGTGCGTCAGGATGCACACCGCATCGCGCGGACCGAGAGTGCCTCCACGTCGTTCGAACATGGGCGCCGGCCACGACACCACGACTTCGTCGGCCATCGGAAAGCGTCGCTTGGTGGCGAACACTTCGCGCGCGTCGCACACCGTCACCCGATAACCGAGGACCTTGGCCACTCGACCGAGAGCGGCCGTGAAGTCGACGGCACCGAAGATCCACATCTGCGGTGGCGGTGAGAAGCTCTCGATGAACACCGACACGGTGGGGGTGTCGACGAGATCCTCCGGGGTGGCCTGACCTTCGGGCCCGTAATGGCGCACACCGGTACGACCGGCCTCGAGTTCGCCGGCGGTGTCGCGCGCGACCACGCGATCGAGGTCGGGGTGGCCGAGGGATCCCTCGACGCTTTCGGTCTCGCCCGTGCGGACGACGAGAAGTTTGGCGCCGACCTGCGGACCGTCGATCACCGTCGCGAGGGCCACGGGAGTCTCGGCGCGGACGAGATCGCGGAAGCGGTCGAAGAGGGTCATTCGGTCACCAGGTGAGCGGTTCGATGAAGAGCCGGATCGTGCCACCACAGGTGAGCCCCACGGCGAACGCCTCGTCGTCGCTGTAACCGAACGAAACCATGCGACCCGGCGATCCCTCGTGAATGATCGACAACGCTTCGCCGACCACGGCACCTTCCACACAACCACCACTCACGGAACCGGCGACTTCACCGTCTTCGTTCACGGCCATGGCGGCACCGGGATCGCGCGGACCCGAGCCTTCGATCTTCACCACGCGCGCGACGGCGATGCGTTTACCGGACTTCTGCCAGCGATCGATGTCGTCGAGGATCTCGCGCATGGTCTCAGTCTGCCGTTCGGGGGCCGAAATCGCTCGACGTCATCGGGAGATGACCCGGGCCAACTCCTCCATGGCATCGAGCGAATGACCTTCGATGAAATCGTCGACGTGGGGCAGGGCGGCCGCCATACCGCGGGCCAACGGCGCGTAACCCGGAGTGACCTTCAGCGGATTGACCCACACGAGTCGGTGCGTGACCCGGTGGAGCCGTTTCATCTGCTCGGTGAGGTCGGCTGGATCGCCGCGATCCCAGCCGTCGGACAGAACGACGACGATCGCACCCCGTGCCATGCCGCGCACACCCCATTCGTCGTTGAACTGGCGGAGGCATTCGCCGATACGTGTGCCTCCGCTCCAGTCGAGGACCGATTCGGCGGCGCGCTGGAGCGCCCGATCGGGATCGCGGAGGGAGAGTTCGCGGGTGACGCGTGTGAGACGTGTACCGATGGCGAACGCCTCGACTTTCTGCCGTCCCGACACCGCGGCCTGCACGAAGCGGACGAGGGCCCGTGAATACGGTTCCATCGAACCGCTCACGTCGAGAAGGAGAACCAATCGGCGCAGACGTTCGTCGTGGGTCGACCAGTGTCGCTGCACCGGTTCACCCGAGGTGGCGAGGCTCGCGCGGATCGTCCGCCGCAGATCGGGGCGGCGATCTCCACCGGGAACGAGTCGGAAGGACCGGCGCGGCGAGCCCGCGAGACGCAAACGGCTCATGAGACGCTGCGCTTCCACCAACTCATCGGCCGAGTAGTCGGCGAAGTCCTTGTGACGCAAGGTCTCGACGGCCGAGAACCGCAAGGTGATCGACGGATCGTCGGAGGCTTCGGCCTCGCCGGTGCCGCCGTCCTCGTCGTCGCCGTCGACGCGCAAAGTGATCGAGGTCGGTTCCTCGTCGGCGATCTCGACGATGCGCGGTTGCCACCAGAAAATACGAAAGGCGCGGTCGAAGAGTTCGAAGTCCTCGGGTCGACGTACGAGCGTGGATTTGGCCGCCCAATACACCGCGTCGTGATCGTCGATTCCGGTGCGGCCGAGCGCGTTCATGAACAACAGAACACTGCCGAGAGGTGTGGGCAGTCCGACACCGCGCAAGACCCGACAGAAACCGATGGCCATCCGCTCGGCCGGCGTGTCGAGGACGGCGTGGTCGGTCGTCATCTGGTCGGGCCGATCCCGGGTCAGGCGACGAGCGCCCGCTGAACTGCCTGCTGGATCAGACGATCCATGCCGGTGGCGGCGAGCTTCTCCTGATCCTCGCGGTACTTGAGCACGGCGCCGAGGGTGGCGGTCACGGTCGATTCGTCGATCGTGGTCGTGCCGAGTCGGTGCAGTGCCGTGGCCCAGTCGATCGTCTCGGCGACTCCCGGCGGCTTGTAGAGATGCAAGGAGCGCAACGCCTCCGTTGCGGCGGCGACCTGGCGCGCGAGTTCGGCGGTGATGCCGGGGACGCGTCGTTGAACGATCTCGAGTTCGCGTTCGAAAGTCGGGTGCTCGACCCAGTGGTCGAGACAACGACGCTTGAGCGCGTCGTGCCCGTCGCGCGTCCGGTTGGACGTGAGCACCACGATCGGCGGAACCGCAGCCTTGACGGTACCGAGTTCGGGGATCGTC
>SYCI01000008.1 GCA_005787035.1 Actinomycetota bacterium
ATCCGCCGAAAGAGAAAGGCGAGATCGCGGTTGTCGGCCAACGCATTCGCCAACTTCGCGGCTCCACGCAACCCCGGAACATCCCACTGCGCGGGATCATCGGGAATGTTCTCGATACTCCCGTAGCGCGCGAGAACCGAACTCGCCGACTTGGCTCCCCAACCCGGTAGTCCGGGGAAGCCGTCGGCGGTGTCGCCCACGAGTCCGAGCCAGTCGGCGATGCTGCTCGGCGGAACCCCGAACTTCTCGATCACCGCGGCCTCGTCGATCAGACCGGTGCCGTCCTTGCTCATCTTGCGGCGATCGATCTGCACCACCCGCCGACCGGTGACGCACTGGCCGAGGTCCTTGTCGGGGCTGAAGATCTGAACCTGCTCGACGCGGGAGTCCTGGGCCGCCACTGCGGCGGCCGAACCGAGCGCGTCGTCGGCTTCGTATTCCTCCATGGCCCACACGGTGACACCCATCGAGCGCAACGCTTCTTCCACGATGGGAATCTGCGTGAGGATCTCGGGCTCCATTCCCTCGGAGGTCTTGTAACCGTCGTAGAGATCGTTACGAAAACTCTCGATCACGTGGTCGGTGGCAACTCCGATGAACGCCGCACCTTCGTTCAACAACTGAAACGTCGAATTGAGGACTCCGATCGTCGCGGCGTTGGGTGCCGGCGTGCTCGACCGGACCGCCTGGCCATAGTGCTGGCGGTACAACTCGTACGTGCCGTCCACGAGATGAACGATCATCGTGGTCCCCCGTCGTCGATGGCACATGTGTCCGGCTTCGACATCACTCCGACGATCGTACTCGTGAGCGGAATCCGAGCCGTCTCGCCCGAGATCGAGTGCATGGCAGGATGAGCGGAGTGGAAACAGAGCACCACCAGCCGATCAAGCCCCTCCTGCGGGGCGTCATGCATCTCGTGTCGTTTCCGATCATGCTCGTGCTCGGTGCCGCCCTCCTCGTCTTCGCCGACTCCACCACTTCCTCGTTCCCCTCGCTGCTCGTCTACGTGATCGGAACCGCCACCATGTTCGGCGTCTCGGCGTCGTACCACCGAGGGCGCTGGACACCGAAGGCTCGCTCGCTCATGCAACGATTCGATCGCACGGCGATCTTCCTCGCCATAGCCGGGGGTTACACACCCGTTGCGGTGCTGTGTCTCGATGGCTGGCAACAGTGGGCGATCGTCACCAGCGTGTGGATCGGTTCGGCGATCGGCGTTCTCTTGCACTGGATTCCCCGCGTGTCCCGCAGCTATCGGGGAGCGAGCTACATCGTCGTGAGCTGGAGCGCGATCATCGCGTTGCCCGCACTCTGGGACGGCCTGGGTGGTCTCGGTTTCGGACTGATTCTCGCCGGCGGTGTTTGTTACACACTCGGTGCCCTCTCACTCGCAGCGCGTTGGCCCGACCCGTGGCCCCGAGTCTTCGGATTCCACGAGGTCTTCCACGCCTTCACGGTGGTGGCCGCCGGTCTTCAATACGCGGCCATCGCCGCCATCGTGGCGCCGCGTCTCGCGGCCTGAGGCCACTACACGATCGACCACGCCTCGGCGGCCAGGACGATCACGGTGCCTGCGGCCAGGAACGGCCCGAACGGAATGGTGGACGAACGCGAGGCCCGACCGAACAACAACAGGGCGAACACGGAAATTCCGGCGATGAGAAACGACGACGTGAATCCGTAGAACACCGTCGTCGAGGACACGAACCCGAGATGCACTCCGAGTAGCGGGGCCATCCGCACGTCGCCACTTCCGAGTTGGCGGCGACTCATCCACGACGTGCCCGCCATGAGAGCCGTGGGAATCACGGCGCCGAGAACCATCGGCCACCATCGTTCAGGCCGCGCGAACGTCAAGACGACGAACGAGATCACGGTCGCCGGGTCCGAAATCTCCCGCGGGAGTCGACGAACGAGAAGATCGATCTCGACGAGCGCGACGAGGCTCACCACGAGGATCGAACGAGAGAGAACGACCAAGGTCTCTTGGTCGACGGCGAGACAGGCAACCGTGGCCAAGGAACACGGGATGACCAACAGGCGACTGAGTCTCGTGCGTTTCGCGTCCACGAATAACCGACACACGGGCCAATGCAAGGTGGACAACGCGAATGTGCCGAGCAATTGAACGAGCAGCATCGGTCCATGCTGCGGCGGCTATTCGCGCCGCGGTATCTAACTCGGTCAACAGTCGGTCAAGAACGACCGGTGATCACTCCTGCACGAGTTCGATGAGAGTTCCGAAACTTCCCTTCGGATGGATGAAGGCCACCGTCGTGCCGCGACTACCGGGACGAGGTGCCTTGTCGATCGGTGTCGCACCGGCCGCGATCATGGACGCCAACGCCTTGCCACAATCCTCGACGCGATAACCGATGTGATGCAGACCCTCGCCGCGCTTCTCGATCGCCTTGGCGACCGGGCTGTCGTCACGGGTGGGAGTGAGCAGCTGCACGTAACTCTCGGCCACCTTGAGGAGTGCCTCCTCGACGCCATCACCCTCGACGACTTCGCGATGATCGACCGTCGCGCCGAACGCGCGCTGGTAGTAGTCGATGGCGGCCTCGAGATCGCGGACAGCGATGGCGACGTGATCGATTTCGGTGAGGATCATGTCGACAGCCTGCCACGCACCGTCACGCGCGACGGAACCGGGAGATGTTGGCCTCGCCGACCTTGGCCCGCAGTTCGGGATCGGTCACGCCGAGCCCGGCACTCGGTGCCAAACAAAGCACGCCGAGTTTGCCCTCGTGCATGTTCTTGTGCACCTGATACGCCGCTTCGCCGGTGTGAGCGAGATCGAAGGACTGGCTCATCACGGGATGGATCATGCCCTTGGCGATGAGTCGGTTCGCCTGCCAGGCCTCCTGGTAATTCGCGAAGTGGCTGCCCACGAGCCGCTTGAGGCGCATCCAGAAATGGCGGTTGTCGAACTCCATCATGAAGCCACTCGTCGCCGCGCACGTGACCACCGTGCCGCCACGCTTGGCGACGTACATCGATGCGGCGAACGTGGAACGACCCGGGTGTTCGAACACGATGTCCGGGTCCTCGCCGACGAGGTCGCGAATGTCGCTACCCAGTCGACGCCACTCGGATTCGTCGTGGGTGTGCTCGTCCTTCCAGAAGCGATAGCCCGCAGCCTTACGGTCGATGATCGCCTCCACGCCCATGTCGCGCAGGATCTGCGCTTTGTCGGCATTCGAGACCACGCACACCGGAATACCGCCGCCGTTCAACACGTACTGGGTCGCATAGGCGCCGATTCCACCGGTCGCTCCCCAGATCAGGACGACATCGCCCTGCTTCATCGCGGCACCATTGGCCGACACCAACATGCGATAACTCGTGGAGTTGCACAGCGCGTTCACCGCCGCTTCTTCCCACGTGAGATGAGCGGGCTTGGGCATCAACTGGTTGGCCTTGACCACACTGAGATCGGCGAGTCCGCCGAAGTTCGTCTCGTAGCCCCAGATTCGCTGATTGGCCGCGAGCATCGAATCGTCGTGCGCAGTGTTGTCCTGATCGTCCACGTGGTTGCAGTGAACCGTGACGTGGTCGCCGGGCTTCCAGAGTCGCACTGCCGAGCCGACCTTGAGCACCACACCCGAGGCATCACTGCCGATCACTTGATACGGGCGATCGTGGCGCTTGGCCCAATCACTCTCACGGGCGAGTCGTTTCATGGGCCCGAAGGTCGAGACCGGTTCGAAGATGCTCGACCACACGGTGTTGAAGTTGATGCTGCTCGCCATGACGGCGATGTAGACCTCGTCGGGCGCCAGTTCGGGGGTCGGGACGTCACCCACATGGATGCTGCGACGTGGATCCTTGTCGTCGGAGGCGACACCCTCGAACATGTTGGTCTCGTCGGCCAGTACATGAGCCGCCCGATAGTGATCGGGGATGGGGAGGGAACCGATGGTCGCCCCATCGGCACCGGCGAGGATGGCGTCGCGGATCTGATCCATTCGCTGAATATAGGCGGGCTTGTTACTAGCGGGTAAGTTCGGGCGCACCCGTTGCTTCCACGAAAGGCAGTCCCATGGCCGGTTCATACATCGTCGCCGGAGCCCGAACCCCGATCGGCAAGATGAGCGGAGCACTCGCTTCGTTCACCGCCGCCGATCTCGGTTCAATCGCCATCAAGGCCGCGCTCGAGCGCGCCGGTGTGGCCGGAACCGAAGTGGAGCACGTGATCATGGGTCAGGTGCTCATGGCCGGACAGGGTCAGGTGCCGAGCCGCCAGGCTGCGGTCAAGGCCGGCATTCCGATGAGCGTCCCGGCCGTGAACATCAACAAGGTCTGCTTGTCGGGTCTGAACGCGATCTATCTCGCCGATCAGATGATTCAGGCCGGCGATGCCGACATCGTGGTGGCCGGAGGTATGGAGAGCATGACGCAGGCTCCCTACATCGCCGCCGGAGCGCGCGGTGGTTTCCGTTACGGAAACACCGAACTCCGCGACGCGATCATCGCCGATGGTCTGTGGTGCGCCTTCGATGCCTGCCTCATGGGCCTCGGTACCGAGCGCTACACCGCGAAGAACATCTCGCGTGAAGAGCAGGACGATCTCGCCATGAAGAGCAACCAGCGTGCGGCAGCGGCCATCGCGGCCGGTCGTCTGGCCGAGGAAATCGTTCCCGTCTCGATCCCGCAGCGCAAGGGTGACCCGCTCGTCGTGGCCAACGACGAAGGAGTTCGCGCCGACACCACCATGGACTCGCTCGGCGGACTCAAGCCGGCCTTCGACAAGGAAGGCACCATCACGGCAGCCAACGCTTCACAGATCAGCGACGGTGGCTCGGCCATGGTGATCATGAGTGAGCGAGCGGTGAAGGCACGTGGCGTGAAGCCCCTCGGGCAGGTCGTGAGTTACGGCATGGTGGCCGGACCCGACAGCGCATCGCTGCTGACCCAACCGAGTCGGGCGATCCTGAAGGCGCTCGACAAGAAGGGGATGAAGGTCTCCGATCTCGATCTCTTCGAACTCAACGAAGCGTTCGCGGCGGTCGGGATCGCGTCGATGCGAGATCTCGGCATCAGCGACGACGTCGTCAATGTGAACGGTGGTGCCATTGCCCTCGGTCACCCGATCGGCATGTCGGGCAACCGCGTGGCGCTCACGCTCCTGCACGAACTCCGCCGCCGTGGCGGTGGTACCGGTGCTGCGGCTCTGTGCGGTGGTGGTGGTCAGGGCGACGCCATCATCCTGCGGACCGTCTGATCCCGGAAAGATGCCCTGCTCAGGGCACCTTTCTTGACATCATTCCGTCAATTTCGTAACGTAATCGTCATACAGAGGCGATCCGTCGTTTCCGTAGATCCGGGGTACCACGCCGGATGCTGGCTCTTTCCGCCCGCGGTCAGCATCAGGAGGGGTACCTCGGACCGCGTTCTGGGCCCTGACGGCCGGCCCACCAGAAGTCGGTCAGTCGTCCATCCGTCGGCGCCCATTGAGCGCCCGACCGAGTGTGAGTTCGTCGGCGTACTCGAGATCGCCACCGACCGGCAGACCCGAGGCCGGTCGACTCACCGTGATCTCGAAGGGCTTCAGCAATCGACCGATGTATTGAGCGGTGACCTCACCCTCGGTGTTGGGGTTGGTGCAGACGATGACCTCTTTGATGTCTTCGTCCGACAACCGCATCACGAGTTCGCGGATCTTGAGTCGCTCGGGTCCGATGCCCTCGATCGGGTTCATCACCCCGAGCAGAACGTGATAGCGGCCACGGAACTCACCGGTGCGTTCGAGCGGAATGATGTCGCGACTCTCCTCGACCACGCAGATCACACTCGAGTCGCGCCGTGGATCGGCACAGATCGGGCAGAGATCGTCCTCGGCGAAATTGAAACAGCGTGAGCAGAAGCGAACCCGTGCCTTGGCATCGGTGATGGCCGCCGCGAGACGCTCCACGTCTTCGGCCGGAAGCTTGAGCAAGTGGAAAGCGATTCGTTGGGCCGAACGCGGCCCGACACCCGGCAGGCGACCCAATTGGTCGATGAGGTTCTGAACGGGAAGCGTGTAGGTGGAAGCCACAGGTCAGGAGTTTCCATCCACGAACTTGGCATCGGGAAACGCCTCGAGGAGTTCTTCTTCGGCGGACTTCGCGGTGACCGTGGGCAGCTTCTTGATCTCTTCGATGTCGATCTCTTCGTCGACGACTCGCGACTTCTTGGTGGGAGCCTCCGATGAGTGTTCGGGGCGCACCTCGATCACCACCGTGCACGGGCCAGCAGCCTCGTGGATCGTCTTCGTGATGTCGGCGAGGTAGTCCTCCACTCGACGTCCGGCGTGTTCGTTCGGAACCGTGAGCGCCACACGCTGACCGTCGACCTCGGGTTTGACCATCTGGGCCACCGCACGGCGCATTCCGACGAGTCGCCCGAGAACGTCGTCGGCCCAACGGGCAACCAACGTGTCGAGTGAGCCAGTGGCCGAGGACGGGCTCGCTGGGGCCGACGGGGGAGTAGCGGCGGCCGCGGCCGTCGGCTTGGCCGGGGCCGGAGCTGGAGCCGGACGCGTGGCCGGACCTGAGGGATCGCGCGGTGCCCGACCACCGAGGACGGCTCGTCCGGTCGTCGGATTCACGGGGGCGGGGGCGAGATTGCTCGCGCGTTCGGCCACGTCCTTTTCGAGTCGCTCCACGCGTCCGAGCAACGCGTCGATACCCGTTTCGAGTTGACGATGCACGAGACGGATGAGTGCGACTTCCAGCACCACGCGCTGATCGGGTGCATTTCGCATGTCGAGCATCGCCGTACCGAGGGTCTCCATGATCTTCACGATCCGGGCCGTACCGAGTTGGCGCGCCTGCTCGGCGATCTCCTTGGCCCGATGTTCTTGCGCGCGCACGAGTTCGGGGGCCATCTGAGTGAGGAAGCAGTCACGCAGATGGCGCACGAGATCTTCGACGATCGCGCGCGGGTCGCGACCGTTGTGAACCGTGCGCGCGGTTGCCGCGAGAATCCGCCCGGCGTCGTATTCGATGAGGGCACCCATGAACTCGCTGACCGGTGTGCCCTCGTCGGTCACCTTGCCGGTGGCCGCGAGGAGTTCGAGAGCCGACAGAGTGTCGCGGGCCGAGCCACCGCCCTTGGCCAGAACGAAGTCGACGCCACCTTCGTCGAGCGTGATGCCGGCATCACTCGCGACCCATCGCACATGATCGGCCAACGCGTCGACCGGGAGAAGGTGGAACTGCAGATGCTGGGTCCGGCTGCGGATGGTGTCCGGAACTTTCTCGGGGTCGGTGGTGGCCAGCACGAACACCACGTGCGGGGGAGGCTCTTCGAGGGTCTTCAACAGCGCGGCCGAGGCCCCCTTGGAGAGCATGTGCACTTCGTCGAGGATGTAAACCTTGTAGCGACCGGGTGATCCGATGCCGGCTCGTTGGATCAGGTCGCGGATCTCGTCGACGCTGTTGTTGCTCGCGGCGTCGAGTTCGATCACGTCGAAGCTGTTGCCCTGCTGAACCGACACGCACGAACCGCACTCGCAGCACGGCTCACCGTCGATCGGGCGTTCGCAGTTCAGAACCTTGGCGAGGATGCGCGTGGTGGTGGTCTTGCCGGTTCCACGCGGACCCGAGAACAAATAGGCATGACCGACACGGCCGTTGACGACCGCGTTCTTGAGGGCGAGCGTGATGTGATCCTGGCCGCGGAGTTCACCGAATCGCTGCGGCCGGTAGCGGCGGTACAACGCCTGATATTCGACCGAGTCAGCCATGACCCACGACTCTACATAGGGGCTGAAACACGGGAATGCCCCTGCTCACGACCCCTCTGCTGACTACCGTAAGAGGCGACCATGCAACCGTCGGCCCCAACTCCCGTGTCTCGAAAGAGACGGTTCGGGCGACTCCTCGCCGGGGTCGCAGCCATCGTCGTCGGCGCCGGTTTGGCATCCTTCGGTGGCACAGCGCACGCCGACACCGTCGTCGTCTCGACGAGTCCGGCCAATGGCGAAGAGGTCGTGAGCGCGCCATCGCAGATCACCGTCGTCTTCAACCAGACGGTTCCGGCCAATTCGGTACTGCAAGCGGTGTGCGACGGCCAACCGGCCCCGCTCGGACCCGTCCAGGTGGGTGCCGACGGAATCTCGTTGTCGGTTGCCGTGACCGGCGCGATTCCGGTGGGAACCTGCAACGTCACGTATTCGGTGCCGCAATCCGATGGCAAGGTCGCCACGGGAAGTTTCTCGTTCGACGTTCTCGATCCATCGCAGGTCGACCCCGGTGACGTCTCGGAAGTCGACCCGACCGATGGCGGCAACCTCGCCGAAGACCCACCGCCCGTCAGTGGACCACTCGGACTCTCCCGACTCGTCACGTACATCGCGCTCTCGGCGCTCTTCGGTGCCGCCGCATTCATCGTTCTGTACTGGCCCGAGGGCGTCGAGGACATGCACGTCCTCCGCTTCCTTCGTCTGGCGTGGGGTCTTGCGATGGTCGGCACGTTCTTCACGGCCGTTCTCGCCACCTCGCTCAAGACCGGCAACTCGTTCACCTCGTCGATCCTTCCAACGTCGTGGTTCGAACTCCTCGATTCGGGAAGTGGCGCGGCGATCGTCGCACGCTTCGTGCTGGTCGCCGCCTCGATCCGCATCATCAACCGGCCCGAGTTCCTTCTCGAACCCCAGACCCAGCCCTTCGCGCTCGCCGGTCCGGGACTCGCGGTTCTCTCACTCGCGTTCACTCGTGCCGCCGAAGAGTTCTCGTTCGCCGGCACACTCGCCGGCTTCTTCCACGTGACATCGGTGGCTCTCTGGTTCGGCGGACTTCTCATGCTCGCCCAAGCGGTTCTCGTCGCACCCGGCGACGAAGACATCGTGCAGGCCCTACGCGGATTCACCAAACACGCGCCGCTCTTCATCACCATCGCGGTCATCTCGGGCATGGTGCACCTCTACGTTCTCGACGGTGGCGCGATCCTCACGAGTCGACACGGGCGGCTCATCGTCCTGAAGTCGATCGGTGTCGCCGCCATGGTCTACCTCGGCATGTTGACCCGGCAGATCGTCGCCGCGCGTCTCGCGCGGGCGCGCACCGTGAACGCGCGTTTCGCGGCGAGCCTGCGGCGCGCCGTCGCCGCCGAAGCGGGCTTCGGCATCTTCGTATTGGCGCTCTCGTCGTGGGCCGTGGCCACGTTGCCCAAGAACATCGAACCGCCCGGCACCGATCGCACCAAGTACGCATTCGTCGGTGAGCGCTCCGGTGGCGCATTCGACGTGCAGGTGAAGATCACCCCCGCCAAGGTCGGTTTGAATGCGGTCCGCATCGACGTTCATTCGCCTGAATCCGGTATCACCGATCTGCAGGTTCAGTTCAATCCGCCCACCAACAACACCGCGAGTGTCACGTTGATGGTTCCGATCGACGGTGAAGGTGCGGCGCGACTTCCGCTGAAGGAAGGAATCCCCTTCGGTATCCCCGGACTCTGGACGGTCATCGTGAGCGCCAACGGTCCTGAGGGGCCATTGCCATCGGTGACCTACACGGTGGCGGTCACGGCCAATGACGGAGAAGATTCCACAGTGGCGACCACCGTGCCGGTCTCGGTGGCAACCGGTAACTCAGTGGTGACGGTGCCGATGACCGCTCTCGTCCCCGTCGGTGGGGCCACCACCACGGTCGCCGGACCGGCGTCGGTTCAGCAGGGAATTCAGCCGGTCACCGCGGCAACTCCATCGACTCAGGGCTAGGTCCACCTCACCCCGACGGGAGTAGCGTCTCCCACGTGACCAGCGGAAACCCCATGCACGACAAGCTCGAGGATCTTCGCGAGCGTAAGGAGCAGGCGTTGCTCGCCGGCTCTCCCCGAGCGATCGAACGTCAGCACGAGAAGGGCAAGATGCTCGCCCGTGAGCGCATCGACTACCTCCTCGATCCGGGTTCGTTCCAGGAACTCGACATGTTGGCCCGACATCGCGCCCACGCCGCTGGTCTGGAGGAGCGTCCCTTCACCGACGGTGTGATCACCGGTTGGGGAACCATCGACGGACGCAAGGTCTTCGTCTTCTCACAGGACTTCACCGTGTTCGGTGGTGCCTTGGGTGAAGTCTTCGCCGAGAAGATCCACAAACTCATGGACCTCGCGCTCAAGGTCGGCGCCCCGGTGATCGGGCTCAACGACGGTGCCGGCGCGCGTATTCAGGAAGGCGTCGTGTCGCTCGCCAGTTACGGCGGGATCTTCTATCGCAACGTTCTCTCGAGCGGAGTCATCCCGCAGATCTCGGTGATCCTCGGACCGTGCGCGGGTGGCGCGGTGTACTCGCCGGCCATGACCGACTTCAT
>SYCI01000052.1 GCA_005787035.1 Actinomycetota bacterium
CGGTGAGGACTCCGTTCTCGGCACCGGCCTGACCTCCCGAGACCGGCGCGTCGACGAACCCGAGCCCGCGCTCGGCACATGCCACGGCGAGTTCACGCGCGACATCGGCCGAGGCCGTGGTGTGATCGATGAGAACGGATCCGGGTTTCATTCCGGCGATGGCGCCCGCGGATCCGAGAGCGACCGAGCGGACGTCGTCGTCGTTGCCGACGCACATCATCACGAAGTCGGCATCCTCGACCGCCTCGAACGGCGTGGGCTTGGCCTGACCGCCGTAACGCGCGACCCAGGCCAGCGCCTTGGCGGCCGTGCGGTTGTACACCGTGACCGCTCGGCCGGCTCCGGCGAGATGGCCGGCCATCGGACCACCCATCACTCCGAGCCCGAGGAATGCCACCTTTGCTGCGTCAGTTTCGGCCATGGGCTGAAGTTTGGCAGGCTCGGTGCTGCGCCACGCGCACACCCATGAGAACCTCGCTGCGCATCGACCACCTCGTACTCGCCACACCGGATCTCACGACGACGGTGGCCGACATCACCGAGCGATTGGGCGTGGCGCCGCTTCCCGGTGGTGCGCACGTGGGTCGGGGAACCTTCAACGCTCTCCTCGGGCTCGGTGGTCACACGTATCTCGAAATCATCGGTCCGGATCCGGCTCAGCCCGAACCGGAACATCCACGTCCGTTCGGCATCGACCAACTCGAACGAGCGCGCCTCATGGCCTGGTGCGTGGCGCCCCAACGCCGTCTCGAATCGGTGGTCGCCGACGCGACAGAGAGTGGATTCGACCCCGGCCCGATCGAGTCCATGTCGCGCCGTCGGCCCGACGGAGTTCTCCTCGAATGGCGCCTCACGTTCCCACCGACCGGCCGCCACTCGGTGCTGCCGTTTCTCATCGACTGGCTCGATTCACCCCACCCGACCCTCGACCTACCGATCGGTGGTCAGTTGATCGGACTCGACCTCGTGCATCCGTCCCCCCGACACATCGACTCGGTGCTCACCGCGCTCGCCGATCCGGCGACACTCGGCGACGACGATTCGGTGATCACATTGAACGAAGGAACCGAATCCCTGTTGTCGGCTCGCATCCGTGGCGCGAGCGGCCCCGTGGTCCTCGTCTGAGACGCCGACGATTCTTCGGGATCACTCCGGAGTGACGTAGGCGCTCGTGATACCGCCGTCGATGATCAGCGACTGACCGGTCATCCAGCTGCTCTCGTCGGATGCGAGGAACAACGCGCCGTTGGCGATCTCGCGCGGTTCCCCGAAACGACCCATCGGAATGTGCACCAAGCGGCGGTTCCGCTTGGCGTCGTCACTCAGGAACTTGGCGAGCAGTGGTGTCATGACCGGACCCGGGCACAACGCATTGGCCCGAATGCCCCGGCGGGCGTAGATCACGGCGATCTCGCGCGTCATGGCCAGGACCGCGCCCTTGGACGCGGTGTAGGCGATCTGCGGAGTGGCCGCGCCCATGTGGGCCACGAAACTCGCCACGTTCACGATCGAGCCACCGCCGGATTTCTCCATCGCCGGAATGCCGTGGCGACAACCGAGGAGAACCCCCTTCACGTTGATGTCCATCGTGCGCTCGTACACCGACAGCGGAGTGGACTCCGGATCGTCGTCGTCGCCCAGCATCACTCCGGCGTTGTTGTAGAGAACGTGCAGGCCCCCGAAGGTCTCCACGGCATGGGCCACGGCATTGGCCACGCTGTCCTCGTCGGTCACGTCGCACGAGACGAACGTGGCCTCTCCGCCGGCGGCATCGATCGACGACACCACGTCGTCACCGTCGACCACATCGGCCACGACGACCTGCGCGCCTTCGGCGGCGAAGAGTTCGGCCGCTACCCGACCGAGGCCCGATGACGATCCGGTGATGAGGGCAACCTTGCCGGTCAGCCGAGCCATGTACTTCTCCTTGTCTGGTGATGTCTTGTCAGGTCGGGTCGGATCAGGTCAGATCCGCTCGAAATAGCGGAACATCTCCCAGTCGGTGACCGTCTTGTTGAAAGCCTCCCACTCGGACTCGGCGGCGCGTAGGACCCAGTGATGAACGTCGTCGCCGAAGCACTCCTTGGCCACCGAGCTGTCGCGCCAAAGATCGATGGCATCGCGCAGATTCCACGGGATGCGATCGATGTCGGACGCGGTGTACCCGTTGCCCGAGTAGGGCGATCCGAGTTCGAGTTCGTGACGGATCCCGTACAGCCCACCGGCAATGGCTCCGGCGAAAGCGAGGTAACTGATCGCATCGGCACCCGGGATGCGATTCTCCACACGAGTCGACGAACCGTGACCCACCTTGCGGAATCCGAGGGTGCGGTTGTCGATTCCCCAGCCGATGCCGGTCGGTGCCCATGATTCGGGCTGGAACCTCTTGTACGAGTTGACCGTCGGGGCCCACAACAAGGTGAAGTCGCGAGCGGTGGCGATCTGGCCGGCGAGGAAGTGACGGAACACTTTGCTCATCCCGTGCGGATCGGTCGTGTCCGGGAACAGTGCGGTGCTCGCGTTCTCCGACCACAGGCTCACGTGAACGTGGCACGACGAACCGACATCGGCGAAGTTGGGCTTGGCCATGAACGACACGGCGCGATCGCGTTGGGCCGCGATCTCCTTGGCCGCCGTCTTGTAGACGAGGTTGCGGTCGGCCATCTCGACCGGAGTGGCGTAGCCGATGTTGATCTCGTGCTGACCGGCCCCCGCTTCACCTTTGGAGAACTCGACCGGCACACCGGCCTCGATCAGCGAACGGCGGATCAGTCCGATCACCGGCTCGTCGTGCGTGGTGGCCTGGATGTTGTAGTCCTCGGCCCACGGCGAGTGCGGTCGTAGGCGGTGGTATCCGCGCGACAGAGCGTCCTCGTACGACTCGTTGTAGAGGAAGAACTCGATCTCACTGCCCACCATGGCCGTGAACCCGAGGGCCCGGGCTGCTTCTTCCTGTCGGCGCAGAATCGTGCGCGGCGAAACTTCCACCGGACGACCGTCGGTGGCGACGAGATCACAGATCACGAGCGCGGTCTTGGGTACCCACGGAAGGATCCGGACCGTCGACCAATCGGCCACCGCGACCATGTCGCCGTAACCCAGATCGAAACTCGAGAACCGGAATCCGGTCTGCGGCTGATTGTCGATGTCGCAGGTGAGGAGGTAGTCGCAGTTCTCGGTGCCGTGATCGGCCACGTGATCGACGAAGAACTGACCGGTGGTTCGTTTGCCCACCAGACGGCCGTAGCGATCGGGGAACCCCATCACGACCGATTCGATCTCGCCACCGGCGATCTTGGAGAACAACTGATCGCGGGGGACCACGGCTCGCTTCAGCATGGTCGCACCCTACCGAGGGCGCGCGGGACTACTTCTTGGCCGCGGCTTTCTTGGCCGGAGCCTTCTTCTCGGCCGGCTTCTTCTCGGCGACCTTCTTCACCGCGGACTTCTTCTCGGCGGGAGCCTTCGCCGGCGCGGGCTTCTTCTCGGCCGGCTTCTTCTCGGCGACCTTCTTCTCCGGCGACTTAGCGACGGGTGCGGCCGCCGTTACAGCTTCCTTCACCGGGGCCTTCTTCTCGGCTTCCTTCTTCGCGCCGGTCTTGACCTTCAGAACACCCTTGGCGAGAGCGTCGTCGAGGTACCGCTCGGCGTCCTCGGTCGAGACCTTGAGGGCCGGCGCGATCTCGGAGATCAGGTTCACCCGCGCGCGCTCGTACATGGTCCGTTCGGCGGCCGACAGCGAGGCGTCACGATTGCGCGCCGCGAGGTTGCGCACGACTTCGGCCACTTGGTACACGTCGCCGCTCTTCAACTTCTCCTGGTGGTTCTTGAAACGTCGGCTCCAGTTGGACGGCACGCGCGGATCGGCTTTGGCCAATACGGCTACGAGATCGGCGAGTTCGTCGGGCGACACCGGCGGACGTACGCCGACATCGTCGACCTTGGCCATCGGCACCCGCAAGGTCATCTCGCCGATGACCGTGCTCAAGATGAGGTACTCGATGAGCTTTCCGCTTCCGAACGGGTCTTCCTTCCGGGTCGCCACCACCTTGCACGCACCGTGCTGGGGATAGATGACCGTGTCACCCTTCTTGAACTTCACTCGAACCTCACTCGTTCACGTCGACCGGGGGCCTCGACGCAGGCAGGGACCGAATTGTAGGCGATGGGTGGGAACTTCGGCGCCCTCGGCACGATTCGAACGTGCGCGCTACGGATTAGAAGGCCGTTGCTCTGTCCAACTGAGCTACGAGGGCTAACCGATGCACAGGCTACTGCCCGGACAGTCTTCGTCTCAGGA
>SYCI01000053.1 GCA_005787035.1 Actinomycetota bacterium
ACAATCTTTACGGCTGCCGCCACTCGCTGGTCGACGCCATCTGCCGGGCGACCGACGTGATGCTCGCCGGCAAGGTCGCCGTCGTGTGCGGATACGGCGATGTCGGCAAGGGTTGCGCGCAGGCTCTCAAGGGTCAGGGCGCGCGGGTGATCGTCACCGAGGTCGATCCGATCAACGCGTTGCAGGCGGCCATGGAGGGTTACCAGGTCACGACCCTCGACGACGTCTCGCCGGTGGCCGACATCTTCGTATCGGCCACGGGCAACGACCACATCATCACCGTCGAGCACATGAAGCGCATGAAGCACAACGCGATCGTCTGCAACATTGGCCACTTCGACTCCGAGATCGACATGGCCGGACTCGCCCGTAGCGGGGCGACCAAGGACGAACTCAAACCCGGAACCGACCTCTGGTCGTTCCCCGACGGTCACTCGGTGATCGTTCTGGCCGAGGGTCGGCTCGTCAACCTCGGTTGCGCCACGGGTCATCCGAGCTTCGTCATGTCGTGCTCGTTCTCCAATCAGGTGATCGCCCAGATGGAGCTCTTCAATCACACCGCCAACTACCCGCTCGGCGTGTACGTGCTCCCCAAGCGACTCGACGAGAAGGTTGCGTCGTTGCACCTCGATGCTCTCGGTGTGAAACTCACCAAACTCACCGACGAGCAGGCTGAGTATCTGGGCATCGATCCCTCGGGCCCCTTCAAGCCCGATCACTACCGCTACTGATGATCAAGTACCCGGAGCGACTGCTCCGCTGCGTACTCGGCCTCGGACTCTTCGGTCTCGGAATCACTTTCTTCATTCGAGCCGATCTCGGACTCGCGCCTTGGGACGTCTTCCACAAGGGAGTGTCGGAAAAGACCGACATCGCGATCGGAACGGTGATCATCGCCGTCGGCGCGCTGCTCCTCCTCCTCTGGATTCCGCTGCGGCAACGACCCGGTGTGGGAACGATTCTGAACGCCGTCGAGATCGGCTTGGTGGTGAATCTGACCAAGCCGATCATCGGAGAGCCCGACCACCTGCTGGCGCGGGTGGCGCTCGTGTTCGCCGGACTCGGTGTGGTCGGTCTGGGATCGGCGCTCTACATCGGAGCCGGACTCGGCCCGGGGCCACGTGACGGGCTCATGATGGGACTTGCTGCGAGAGGGCACAGCATTCGGCTCGCCCGCACCGGGGTGGAGGCGAGTGTGCTCGCCGTCGGGTTGTTGCTCGGCGGTTCGGTGGGCTTGGGAACCGTGGTGTTCACACTCGGCATCGGCCCGGTCGTCCAGCGACTGTTGCCGCTGTTCGACCGGACCGATCGCAACGAAGAGGTCAGGCGCAGATCGTCGACGTGATCGTGGCGGTGTAAGGCGCCGTGATGTTGGTGAAGTCGCTACCGGTGACCGACAGCTGCTTGCCGGCATCGAACGACGACAGATAGACCGTGATCGTCTGCCCACTCGCGGCGATGTTCGGCGAAACCCCCCCGGCGGCCAACGAACCGGCGACCTTGGCCTGGACGGCCACGCTCGCACCTTCGGGGTCGTCGATCCGGAAGCGCACCGGAGTCTTCTGTGAACCCGACAACAAGCACGCCGGCATCGATCCCGGATTGCTGATGGTTCCGAGGAAGACGAGAGTCGGCATCTGGTTGGTGCTCACGGCCGTGGTCGGCGCCGCCGTGCCGGACGACGAGGTGGTGGGCGTGCCCGGCGACGAACAACCGCCGGGATACTCGCCAAGCACGGTGAGCGAATCGGTGTCCGACAACTCGCCATCGGTGACCGTTCCCTCGACCGTGATCGTCTTACCGCGATTCGTGTAATCGAGGGTGATGGTCACGGTCTGGCGGTCGTCGCCGGTGACCTCGTACGTCGTGCCCTCGATCGGGCCGGAATCCGACGAAGCGAGCACCTCCACCTGAAGGACATCACCGTCGAAGTCGGTGACACCCACGCGGATGTTCACGGCCGTCGGCTCGGACGACTCGATTTCGACGCAGGCGTCCCGGGTCGTCATCTTGATGATCGGTCTCCGGTTGGGTCCTTCGGTCGTCGGGGTCGGGGCAAGCGTCGAGTCGGTGGTCGTTGTGTCGCACTTCAGAACCAGGATCACCGTGGTGTACGAATCGTTCGCTCCACTCGTATCGGAGGCGCCGGCGATCACCGTGAGCTCACCGGGTTCGGTCGCGGTGTAGGTGCCGGACCATGTATTGCCTCCGACGTCGGTGAGTTCGATGTTCTCTCCGTTCACGGAGATGCCGACGTCGTTGACGGCCGCGTCCGGGGTCGGAGTCACGAACACTCGCAGGTCGATCGTCTCGCCGACGCACATCTGGGTGTGCGCCGAGAGTCCGACCGACAACGAGCCGGGGTTGACCTCGATGGACGGATCAGTAGGCGGTGGACAATCGGCGAACCATGTCTCGAGTTCGACGGTCGCTTTGAAGGCACGTGAGCCGTCCGAGTAGCGGTGCGACCAATTGCGGCCGTGATCCGACTCGGCTTCGGTGCTGTTCGAGCCGAGCCACCACCAATCGAGTCCGTTGGAATCGATGTACGGATCGGACTTGATCTCGGGCGGACACGGTGCGTCCGTCGGAGTTTCTCCCATCGGATTGCAGAGCTCGTCGTAGCCCGCGATGTCGGTGATGTACGACACGGTGCGTCCACTCTCGTCGGTGAAGCGGCCACTCGAGGTGTACCACCACCTCACGCCGTTCGAGTCGATGAACGACCAGCCGAGTTGTGGTTCACCTTCGACGCATCCGTACTGGTTGCAGGCGTCGCTCGTGGCGCCCGTCGACTGCACGCGCTCATCGGCGATCGGATCGATGGTCGGGCCGTCGGGGGAAGGCTCGACCGTCACCGCCTTGTCGTCGAGGTCGCCGTAACTTGCAGCGGCCGAAGGATCGGTGATCGGTTGATCACCTTCGAAGGCATACGAATTGGACGGACCGCCGTCGGTGGGGGCGCAAGGTGGCAGACACCACTCTTCCCAGAACGGCAGATCACTCGTGAGTGACACTGAGTTGCCACTCGTGGTGTCGACCCACCGACCGGTCGCCACTTGGCGAACCCAGATCTCTCCCGTGCTCGGATCAACCCAGATCCCTGGTTCGGAGGTGCTGATGTTCTCGGGCGGGCAAGGTGGCAGACAGTCGTCCTGATAACCGGGAAGCATCGCGGTGTAGGCGATGGGCGCCGCCGTTCCGTCGGTGCCATCGATCCACGCGCTGATGCCTTCCGAGTAGACGTACGTGTGTCCGTTCGATCCGAGATAGGTCGCACCCTCGAAGGCCACGATCGGCGGACATTCGGTCTGCCGATCGGGGTACTGACAATCGAGGGGCAGATTCGGCAACTCGGCCGTGGTCAACAGTTCGAGATCGTCGGTGGCGAGGTTGTCCCAGCCGTACGCACCTCCCGTGTGCGCGTTCCAGGTCCAGGCATCACCGAGTGAATCGATCCAGACCGTCCCGGGTACGGCGTACGTGGGCGGACACAGGTTCGGCGGCGGGCTCTGGTACGAGTAGCCGTCGCAATTCTCGTTGTAGAAGTCCTCGGCCGAGACTGCCTCGTTCTCGGGCGTGGTCAGATCGTCCCAAGCCGGGTAGTCCTCGGGTCGCTCGAGCAATTCCCACAGGTGGCCGTTGGCGTCGACGTACTGCGATCCGATCGCGGCCGTCGAGGGTGGGCATTCGACCGGGCCGCCGCAATCGCGGATGTAACCAGGGATCTCCTCTTTGGTCGGAACGGATTCTCCGGTGTCGACGTTGACCCAACGTGACGTTCCATCATCCAGGTTCTCGTACGTCCACACTTCACCGGTGGTCGATTCGAAAGGGGTCCAGCCCTGACCCAGCGGTGTCGGACACGAGGGCTGACCATCGGTCGGCGCGAGACAGTTCTCGACGTACCCGGGAAGTTCCATGACATCGGCGACGGTTTGACCGTCGTCATTGCGCCAGATGTTCTCGGTGGCGTCATAGTCCCAAATGTTGCCGTCGGGGTCACGGTAGGAGGTCAAGTCGCCGAGCCGATCGGGGCTCGGACATTTCACGATGATTCGAATGCTGATTCCGCAGTCGTCGGACCAGCCGGGCAAGTCGTCGAGCCATTCGACCGGTGGTGCCGCCGGATCGTCGAGGTTGTGCCACAAACCGTCGGCTAGGAGGAACGACCAGCGTTGGCCGTTCGAGCCGATGTAATCGGACCAGCCGAATTCGCTGTCGAATTCAGGACATTGTGGCTCGATCGGTTCGCCGGGCTGTTCGGGCTCGTTCGGTTCGCCGGGCTGGTTCGGATCATCCGGC
>SYCI01000009.1 GCA_005787035.1 Actinomycetota bacterium
CCAGATGTCGACATCGTCCGACTTCATGGCGCGTACGAGCAGGGTTCCGGTCACGGCCCGACCGAGGGGAGTGGTGTTGAAGTACGTCTTGCCGGCGGTCGTGATGT
Source organism: Actinomycetota bacterium (assembly GCA_005787035.1). Taxonomy (GTDB): domain Bacteria; phylum Actinomycetota; class Acidimicrobiia; order Acidimicrobiales; family Ilumatobacteraceae; genus Casp-actino8. The sequence goes on from SYCI01000009.1 coordinate 108, forward strand.
GGAACGCCCCGCACTGCAGGGCCATGAGACCTTCGCGAACGAGTTCGGCTCGACAATCGACGAGCCGGGCCTCGTGCGCGCCGTACTCCTTGGCGCGTCCGGGAATCCCTTCGAGGTCGGGTTCGTCGGGCTGGCCGAGATCAGCGGTGTAGGCATACGGGATCGCACCCTTGTTGCGCATCCACGCCACGGCGGCCGAAGTGTCGAGACCACCCGAGAAGGCGATGCCCACGCGCTCACCGATCGGGAGCGAGGTCAGGACACGGTTGGCTCGAGACGACATGGCTCCGACGCTAGCGGTTGCGGTCAGTAGCGTCGCCGGAAATGAATCTCGACGGCGGTGTGCACCAGATCCCACTCGAGGGAGTCACGGGTGAACTCTGGCTCTGCGGCAAGCACGCGATCGCACCCGATCCGCAGGGTCTCTTCGACAGGATCGGACGTCGCGACCGCGCGCCGCGCGTCGTGTGTCTGGTGGAACCGCACGAACTCGCCGGCCGTTACGACGACTACGCGCGTTGGCTCACGACGTCGACCACGGCCGAATGGTTTCCGATCCACGACCTGACGTCACCGCCCGTCGACGTGGTGTGGCCGCTCTACTCGTCGGTGTGGCAGCACCTGGGCGACGGTCACGTGGTGGTCGCGCACTGCGCGGCCGGAATCGGGCGAGCGGGCACCCTCGCGGTTGCGATCTGCCTCATGAATGGCATGGAACTCGGCGACGCGATGCGCCATGTTCGACACCATCGACCCGGCGCCGGTCCGGAGGCCGGAAGTCAGCTGGCGATGCTCGAGTTGCTCGCCGAGCGGCTGGTCGGCTGATCGCCGCGTCGTCGTCCGCTCAGACCGGCGACGGCCAACAGAAGCGCACTGCCGGCGAGCACGGCCGTCACCACCGCCGTTCCGGGAGACGAATTCCGGTCCACGGCCGCCGAAATCCCGAGGAGCACCCCGGCGGCTGCGGTGAGTTCGGGAACGTAGGGGCCACGGAAGAACGACCACACGCACACGAACGTGATCACCACGAACACGGCGACCACGAGAATCGCGACCACCACCGTGCTCCATCGTTGGTCGTCGGCCCACCACGCCGGCCGACCGATCACCTGGGACGAGGCACCGGTGCAGGCGAGTGCGATGGCGATCCCGAACCAACCGAGCCCGATCGTTCGACACCAGCCATCGGTGAGTCGGTGATTCGGGGCACGACCGGCGAGGATCTCGGTCCGTGGCGGTCGGCGGGCCAAACGAGGGAGTCGCACGCATTCAAACTAGTGAGGTCGGGACGGATGGGAGTCTCGTCGCGGTGAGCCACCGGTAACTTGCCCTCGTGGCCACGGCGCATTTCGAGCGATTGTCGCTCTTCTTCCCGATGTGGAACGAGGAGGAGTACATCGGCCGGACGCTCGAAGCCGCCCGCGAGGCGTGCGCGACCCTGCAGTCCACCGGCGAGATCGCCGACTTCGAGATCATCATCGTGGACGATGCGTCGACCGACTCCACGGGCCGCCTCGCCGACGAGTTCGCGGCCGCGGATCCGCGGGTCAAAGTGGTTCACCATCCGAAGAACCGCAAGCTCGGCGGTTCGATCAAGACCGGTTTCGCCACGGCCACCGGCGATCTCGTGCTGTACACCGATGCCGATCTGCCCTTCGACATGGACGAACTGCAAAAGGCCTGTCGACTCATGCGGCATTACGAAGCCGACGTCGTGTCGGCCTATCGACTCGATCGCACGGGTGAGGGGTACGTCCGCACCGTGTACTCGTTCTTCTACAACGCTCTGGTGCGCATTTTCTTCGGTGTGAAGATGAGAGATATCAACTTCGCCTTCAAGCTGTGCCGGCGAAGGATCTTCGAGCACGTGAAACTCGAATCGGAAGGGTCGTTCATCGATGCCGAGCTCGTCATTCGGGCCCGCAAGTTCGGCTATCACATCGTGCAGTTCGGAGTGGACTACTTCCCCCGAACACGCGGTGTGTCCACCCTTTCGTCGCCGAGTGTGATCGTCAAGATTTTGCGGGAGATGTGGCAGTTGCGCGGCGAGCTCCGAGCCATCGAGCCCGCCGTTCGGCGTTGAACGACACACCGGCCCGCCCGAAGGGCGCGCGACACCAGCGATAGCCTCCGGCGTGTGAATCAGCGGTCCCGACGCCAGCGACCGCCGGGGCGTCGGGCTCCGGCCCCGAACGTCGACGTGAACCGCTGGTTCCCGGCCATGGCCGCGGCCGGGGTTCTTATCGCCGTCGTGGCGGTGGGTATCAGTACGTCTGATTCGTCGTCCGGTGACGGTCCGAACGCGCCTTCCACCACGCCCCAAGTCGTGGTCGATCCGAGCATTGCCCCGGTGGCCAAGTTGCCGCTCTCGCAGACTTTCGGTCGTGGTGCCGCTGGTCCGGAGATCAAGTTGATCCAGGATCGTCTCATCGAACTCGGGTTCGATCCCGGCGAACCCGATGGCGCGTTCGGTGGACGAACGCAGCAAGCCGTGTGGGCATTCGAGAAGTTGGTCATGGGTACGCCGCGCGACCAACTGACCGGCAAGGTGACGGCCGAAATGTGGAGTCGAATGCAGGATCCGCTCGTCATCAAGCCCCGTCGTCCCGACGCGACGCGCAACCACACCGAGATCTACCTCCCCGAACAGGTGATGGTGGTCTTCCGCGACGACGCAGCAGTCCTCGTCACCCACATCTCGTCGGGCGACGATCAGGAGTGGTGCGAAGAAGTCACGATCGACCCGGGTGAGCGCGGTAACGAGGAGGGCATCGAGCCCATCAAGGAAGGCTGGTGCGGGCTCTCGTGGACACCCGGCGGGGTGTTCAAGTTCAATCGCATGGTTCCCGGTCGACGCGAGAGTCAATTGGGTGGGATGTACAACCCCGTGTACTTCAACTACGGCATCGCAGTGCACGGTGCGCACGAGGTTCCCGAATATCCGGCCTCGCACGGTTGCATCCGTATTCCAATGCACATCTCCGATTACTTCCAGACCCTCGTGGCCAAGGGCGATCAGGTTTTCGTCTGGGACGGTGTGAAAGAGCCCGAGGAATACGGGTCACCGCCACCGCGCTTCAACTGGCGCGACCCGAACTACACCACGACCACCTCGACCACGACCACCGTGGTGAAGCCGTCGACGACACCGGTACCCACGACGGCCGTGCCTCCGACCGCGCCGGCAACTCCACCGGCGGCCACCTCCACGACGATCGCGCCGTAGAACCGGGTCAGTCCAAGCCGCATCCCGTCGGTCCGTAGAGGACTCCTTGGCGGAAGGCATCGACCTTGTCGAAGGCCGTGCCCATCTCGTCGGTCGTCTCCGTCTCGTCACCGAGATAGATCGCCATGCGGATCGCCTCGTCGAGATCACCGGCCGACAACGAGATACGCGAGACGTTCTCCGGAACCGTCTCGGCGAGATTCTCGGCGGTCGGAAGGATGTCGCCGGCCCACACTCCGGCGAGGCAGTCGTCCATCAGTCGACGGTCCTCGCCGCTGATCGTCGCCCCGAGTGTGGACAGCACGAGATCGGCGTACCCGACGCCGAGCAGATAACCGACCGCGAAGTCTCCGGGTATCTCGTCGTAGACAGCGCGGGCGATGTCGGCATCGACCGTGATCCGAGCGGTCGCGGGGCACACGTACACGCCGATCGTGACCTGCTCGGCATTCGTCGAGCCGCACACGGGCGGAACGTCGGACGGTTCGGCGAGTTCGAGTGTCGGTGAGCGCCAATCGTCCAGAGTGCCCAGTGCGGTGTTCCAGTAATAGGCGAGGTCGCCGGCCATGAGCTCGAACATCTCCTGGTCGAAGGGGAAGTCACCCGGCGACTCGCGTTGGTACTCCTCCGGGGAGAATCCGAACTGGAGCGGAATCGGTTCGTTAACGGCGTAGTCGACGCAGGGGCCGAGACCACCGAAGAATCCGTCCTGAAAAGAACTCACGCGGTCGAAAGCCGAACCGTGCGCGGCCGGATCGTCGGGTGAGTCCCCGGGCATGTCGCCCAGTTGCACGAGACCGAGCAGTGAACTCGTGAGGTCGGCATCGGAGAATCGTCGACCGTTCACGCCGGACTCTTGAACATCGGCGACCCACGCCCCCACGAAGCAGTCGGCCTGAAGCTCGAGCGTCGTGTTGACGAAGCGGTCGAGAATGTCGGCGCGCAGTGACGACTGAATCACGTGTCCCCACTCGTGGGCGAGGATCAGACCGATACTCGCGATACCGAATTCATCGGCGAAGGACGGAAAGAGCAGATCGTCGTCGTACACGATGAAATCGCCTTCTTCGCAGTAGAAGGCGTTGTCCTCGACCTCGGCGTAGTCGCCGGTGAATTCACATCCGATGGGCAACTCGGCCGGATTGTCGGGAAAGTGAGGATGAATGCCTCCTTCGAGCGGTGTGTAGTCGGCGTCGTAGAACTTCGGGTAGTTCTCGTTCCAGAAATCTTGGAGGTCGGCGATGGTGTCGATGAGGAAGCGGTCGTAATTGCGTGTGGGCTTGTCGGCGTTGAGCGGGAAGTCGCCAGCCGCGAAACCACCTTCGGGAAGGCCGACTTCCAGCGATCCGTTGTCGGAGAGTTCGGCGGCGGCCTCATCGTCTTCGGGCTTCGAGTCCGCACCAGGAGAATCTCCCAGCGAACAGCCGACGACGAGGGCCAACGCCGTGAGATACGACATCGCGTGACGACGTATCACGACGAAGCTTTCAACTCCTCGAGGATCGCTGTCATGGCGTCGATCTCGGGCTGTTGGCCGGCGATCATCGAGCTTGCTAGATCCTTCACTTCCTGGTTTCGCGCGTTCTCGACGGCGTATTCAGCCATGTGCAACCCACCTCGGTGGTGGGCGATCATGAGCTCGGCGAACCGACGTGATGCATCGACGCCGCTTGCAGCCGCGAACTCATCGAGTTGCTCCTGGGTCGCCAATCCATCCATGTCGTCGATGGGCATCGCCGTACCCATCCAACCCATCGCGGTCCCGGTGTCGTTGGCTTCCGGCTCGCGGAACGAGCGCAGCATCTCGATCATTCGGCCGACTTCCATCTGTTGCGAGTACAAGATCTCCTCGGCGTAGAGGCGCAGACGTGGGTGGGTCTCGTCGCCCGAGGTGAGATAGAAGTAGGCCATGTCGACCGCCTGCTCGTGGTGATAGCGCATGTCCTGCAGGAAGCCGACGTCGACTCTGTTGTATGAGACCGAGGCGTTGCGGTCGCCCACCGCGTAGCCGATGCCCACGCCCAGAATCAGTGCAGCCAGGCCCAGAGCGATGAAGTTGAGCGGGTTCTGCCACCAAGGCAGGACGATCTCGTCCGCGTCGGGCTCGATTTCCTGTTCGAGCCTCACTCCCTGAGTTTCGACCCCGTCATCGGACATGACCTCAGCGTGTCACACGGGATGAGCGGGGGTGGAGTCGCCCGCAGTTTGCCGACCCGTAGTGCCATCGGTACTCTTCCCGTACTCTTTCCGTCCCGGACCACGGTCCCCGAATCGATGAGGTCGTTGTGACGTCTGCTGTGGGAATTTCCAATCCGACCCTTTTCGATGCGCTCAGCCGCCGCAAGGCCGAGACGTCGAATCTTCTCCGTTCGGCGCTGGCTGTCATCGGATTCGCCGTGCTCACGGCTCTGCTCGCTCAGGTTCGGATCCATCTCGGATTCACACCCGTACCGATCACCGGCCAGACGCTGGCGGTACTTCTCGCCGGGACGACCCTCGGTTCGCGTCGGGGCGCGCTGTCGATGGCTCTCTATTGGGTCATCGGCATGGTCGTGCCCTTCGGTTGGTACTCGAACGCGACTCACGGTTGGGAAGTCGCCTCGGGCGCAACGGCCGGCTACCTCTTCGGTTTCATCGTCTCGGCTTTCGTGGTCGGACTTCTCGCCGAGCGTGGCCAGGACCGCAACCCGCTCACTTCCTTCTCGGCCATGCTCGTCGGCACCTTCGTAGTCTACGTGTTCGGCGTGGCCTGGCTCGCGCACAAGATCGACGTGCCGGTGTTCGCCGAAGGCGACAACGCTCTGACGATGGGGGTCGTCCCCTTCATCGCCGGCGACATCGTGAAGCTCGTCATCGCCGGCGCCGTTGGTCCGGCCGCCTGGCGCTTCGTCGGCGGTCGCGAGAGCTGAGACTCAGCCGATCACTTCGCCGCTGATCACCGTGATCGCCCGCGATCCGGTGATCTCGACGATGAAGACCCAGTCGTCACCGTCGTTGTCGGTGGCGGTGCAGGAGAACTGAACACCGATCACATCTGATTCGGGCTGTTCGCACACGGCCTGATCGAACTGGTAACCGGCTTCCTTGGCGAGGTCGTCGCTCTCGAGGTACTTCTCGGCTTCGCGGCGGTAGTCACCTGATGATGCGCTGCACGACGCGAGCAGAGGGGCCGCCACGAGTAGTCCGACGATGGCGCGGGCGGTCGTTCGACTCTTCATGGGGTCATGTCTAGTGAGCGCCATCGACACTCACACAGTCGGAACCGTGGTGGAGCGGGCGCGGCGGATGGTGTCGAGCGAGAGGATCACGAGGGCCACCCAGACGAGAGCGAAGCCGACGAATCGGCTGACCGAGAGGTCCTCGTCGAAGACGAGCCAACCGAGCAGGAAGTTGATCACGGGCACCGAGTACTGCATCGGTCCGATGACCGTCATCGGAATTCTTTGCGCGGCGTAGGCGAACATCATCAGGGGAACCGCGGTGATCACGCCGACGAAGGCGATCAGGACCCACTCTCCGGCGTGGGCACTGCGCGGTATCGAGTCGACGTACCGGAGGTGCCACACGACCAAACCGATCGCCGCCGGCAACAACACGAAGGTCTCGGCGGTCAGACTCTCGGGTGGCGACAACGGAACCCGACGCTTCAGGTAGCCGTAGGTGGTCCAGCTGGCGGCGATCACCAGTGCGTACACGGGCACCCGCCCGTAACTGAAGGTCAGCACCACGACCGACGCCGCACCCAAGAGCGCGGTGACCATCTGGGCCGGTCGCATCTTTTCGTCGAGGACCCGTACGCCCACGAACATGGTGCCGAGGGGTGCGATGAAGTACCCGAGGGCGGCCTCGACCACGTGGCCCTCGCTCACCACGATCACATAACTCGTCCAATTGACCGCGAGGACGATCGATGCCAGCGCGATCACGGGCCACAAGCGCAGACGCGAGACTTCCTTGGCGAGGCGGGTGAGGCGTCCGCGGGTACCCATGAAGATGGTCAGCAGGATGACCGACGCGACGATGCGGTAGCCGATCAGTTCGAGCGGAGCGAAGTGCTTGAGGCCCTTCCAGTAGAAGGTCAGGAGCCCCCACAACACGTAGGCCGAGATGCCGGCCACTGCGCCACGACGGTCGAGTCCGGGTTCGTCGGAGGGCACCCGTCATTCCTAGCAGCCGAGGTCGTCGGGGCTGGTCCACATTGCGCAAGTAGCGTCGGGACCATGTCGACCAAAGACGCGCGCGAGTCGGTGTGGACTGATCTGCGGACGCGTCGAGTGCCGCACGATTTCTCCGCCGCATTCGCGGCCGATCCCGATCGCGCCCGTCGATTCACGGTCCCGGTCGGCGACCTCGTGGTCGACATGTCGAAGAACCCTTGGGACGACGACATCCGACGAGACCTCCTGCGGCTCGCCGACGCGGCCGACGTCGGCGGGGCATGGCGTCGGATGCGCTCGGGTGAGCCGATCAACCTCACCGAAGATCGGGCGGTCGGGCACACCTGGTTGCGTGCCCCCCGATCGGAATCCACTCTCGTCGACGGAGTCGATGTGGTGGCCGAGGCCAACGATCTACTCGATCGCATGCTTCATTTCGTCGACGAGGTGCACGCCGGTCGCGTCGTGGCGGCCGATGGGTCGCGATTCACCGACATCGTGAACGTCGGCATCGGCGGCAGTGACCTCGGACCCCGTCTGGCCTACGAGGCGCTACGTCCCTACCGATTGCGGGGGATCCGGGCGCACTTCATCTCCAATGTCGATCCGGCGAACGCGGCGGACGTTCTCGGCGCGCTGGATCCACGGCGGACACTCGTGGTGATCGCGTCCAAGACCTTCACGACCGAGGAGACGATGGCCAACGCGCGCTCGATCCGCGAGTGGCTACCCGCCGATGGGGTTACCCAGCTCTGCGCAGTCACGTCCGATGCCGATCGCGCGGTCGCGTGGGGTATCGCGCCCGACCGTTGTTTCGCTTTCCGAGAGTGGGTCGGTGGCCGCTACTCGATCGGTTCATCGGTCGGTCTCGTGCTCGCGCTCGCCATCGGTTCAGGGGCCTTCCGCGAATTCCTCGCCGGCCAGCGAATCGTCGACGAACACGTCGACGAACACGTCGATTCGGTGTCGCCGAATGCGAACGCTCCTCTCCTTCTCGCGTCGTTGGGAATCTGGAACGCGATGGCCGGAGGAGTGACGTCGAAGGCCGTGGTGCCGTATTCCTACGACCTTCGATCGCTTCCCGCCTTCCTTCAGCAACTCGACATGGAGTCCAACGGGAAGTCGGTCCATCGAGACGGCACGCCGGTGTCGGGTGGCACCGCCCCGATCGTGTGGGGCGCTGCCGGGACCGACGCCCAACACGCGTTCTTCCAACTCCTTCATCAGGGCACACGAGAAGTTGCCGTCGACTTCATCGGTTTCGCGGCCGGCCACGACGAACCGCGCTCTCAGCACGACACTTTGGTGGCCAACCTCATCGCCCAATCACGGGCCTTGGCGTTCGGTCGCCCCGAGTCGAGCACCGCACGTCTTCCGGCCGCAGCCCACCGGCGATTCCCGGGTCATCGACCCAACACCGTGATCCTCGCGCCACGTCTCAAACCATCCACGCTCGGTCAGATCATCGCCCTGTACGAACACGTGGTGTTCTTCCAAGGGTGGCTGTGGGACATCAACAGTTTCGACCAATACGGGGTCGAACTCGGTAAGGAAATGGCCACCGAGGCGCGCTCCGAATTGGACGGTCGGCCGTCGGCCGCATCCGACTCGTCCACACGATTGCTCACCGAGTGGTGTCGTGCCCATCGATCGGCGTCGGAGGCCTGACTCGTGGCGATCCACCAACTCGAACGGGTGACCAATCTTCTGACGGTTCTCCTGTCGGCTCGTCGACACGTGACCTTCGAAGAGATCCGAAACGAACTACGCGGTCAGTACCCGGAGAACTTGGTAGCCGCCCGCGCGGCTTTCGAACGTGACAAGGCGATTCTGCGCGACGAGGGTGTGCCGATCGATCAGACCGTGCTCGGCGGAGATCAAGCCGGTCAGACCGGCTACCGGGTTCTGCGGAGTTCGTACGAGATCGAGGACTTCGGCCTCAGCTCCGATGAGGCCCGGGCACTGCGGTTGGCCATCGGCACCATTCGTCTCGGCACGTCGTGGTCGACCGAGGCCTTGTGGAAGGTCGATCTGCACGGAGCGGGTGACGACGAGTCATCGGGGCTCGGGGTCGAACTCCCGGTCGACGAGCGCCTTCCGGTGATCCACCGGGCGATCGCCGAACACCATGGAGTGGTGTTCGGGTATCACGGTCGTGAGCGAAAGCTCGAACCCTGGGGACTTCTCGCGCGCGACGGCTGGTGGTACCTGGTCGGCCGGGAGGCGGCGAGTGGCGAACAACGAACGTTTCGCATCGATCGGATCGAAGGCAAGGTCGAGGTCGATCCATCGATCGTGAGCGAGGTCCCCGACGGATTCTCGGTTCGCCGGGCATTCCCGAGCGACCCGAAACTTCTGCCCGACAACCTCGACGTCGGTGCCGATCGGGCCAAGGTCCTGATCGACCACACCGATGTCACCACCGTCCTCGCGCAGTACGGCGATGAAGCGCTGATCGAGCGTCGGGCCGATGGTTCGGCGGTCGTGGCCGTCCCTTGTGTGAACGTGCGGGCGTTCATGCACTGGCTGTTCGGTTTCGTGGAGCGGGCCGAAGTCATCGAGCCGCCACTGCTGCGACAGGCCGTGATCCGGTGGCTGGATGAACTCGTGGAGGTTCGATCGTGAGCCGTCGTGGTCCGCGTCCGGTCAATCTGCGGCTGCGACGCATCCTCGTGATGCTGCCCTGGCTCATGGACCGCGGCACCGTCTCCACCAACGACATGGCCGCGCACTTCGGTCTGTCGGTCGACGAACTCATCGCCGATCTCACACTCGCCTCGCTGTGCGGTGTCTCGGAGGACCCGAACGACCTGATCGACCTCTGGGTCGACGAGGACGAAGTGCACTTCGGCTTACCGAAGTACTTCGAGCGCCCGCTGCGACTCACCCGACCCGAGGCTTTCGCACTCGTCGTTTCGGCCAAGGCCGCCAGCGGTCTGCCGGGCGCGACGCGTGATTCGGCCCTCGCCGGCGCGATCGCCAAGATCGCCGCGGTCATCGGCGACGACTCGTTGTCGGGAGTCGATGTCGAGATCGACGTTCCCGATTCGGTGGCGGGCCTCTCGGCGGCCACGACGGCCGCCGAGGTTCTGGCCATCGACTACTGGTCGCCCACGACCGCGGAAATCACCCAGCGACGCGTCACACCGCTCGAGGTCTTCGCCGACGGCCCGCACTGGTACGTGCGAGCCTTCGACCACGGAGTCGACGCCGAACGAACGTTTCGTGTCGATCGGATCGAATCATGGTCGACCACCGGTGACATCGATCGACGATCGGTGGCCCCCCGCCGTCCATGGTTCACCGATTCGCCCGACGTCACCACCGCGACCCTGGTCGTCGAAGCCGGTTGGACGTGGGTCCTCGAGCAGTACCCGCTCGTATCGACCGAGAGTCGAGCCGACGGCTCGGTGGAGGTCCGACTCGTGGTCACGAGTGAACGTTGGTTGCGCCGTTTGTTGTTGCGTCTCGGCACCCACGCACAGCTCGTCGAACCGACGGATTGGGTCGTGCTCGGACTCGACACGGCCCGCCTGGTGAGGGAGCGCTACACGCGCACGTGAGCCAGAAGTGCTTCATCCGATTCGACGCCGAGTCGGGTGAGCAAGTGGGGGAGCACCCGACCGGCAGCGCGGGCATCGTGCAGCGCGTCGTGGGCCCGGCCCTCGTCGACGCCGAACTCGGCGCACAGAGTCGCCAACCGATGATTCGCCTGGCCGCGCTCACCGAGACGGCGTGAGAGTTCGAGAGTGCACAGAGTCCCGGCCCACTCGAGTTCGATACCCACGCGTCGGGCGGCGGCGCGCAGGAATCCGACATCGAATGGGGCGTTGTGGGCCACGACGACGCAACCCCGTGTGTCGGCGGCGAAACGATGCATGACTCGTTCGAGACGGGGAGCGAAGATCACCTGATGCCGGCGGATGCCGTGGATCTCGACCGGACCGAGTGAGGCAGTGAGTGGACTCTTCGGTCGGATGAATCGCGACCACTCGCTCGAGACTTCCCCGGACCAACTCTGGTGCACGACTCCGACTTGCAGGATCGTGTCGGTGTCGGGTTTGAGTCCCGTGGTCTCGAGATCGACGACTGCACAACGCAGATACGACGGCCAATCGTTGTGAGTGGGCAACGGTGGCACGGCGCCACCCTAGATGTCGGGTGTGACGACGAGGTCAGACCGCGACGCGCTGACCGCGGGCGCGCACACCGATGGGTGCGGCCACGGTGTAGCCGGCGAGGTGACGCTCTTCTTCGGATTCGCCACCCCAGAACCCGTACTCACGATTGTCGCGGGCGAAGCTCTGGCACTCGCCGTTCACCGGACACGTGCGGCACAGAAGACGGGCCTGGGCTTCGCGTCGGACTCGTGCCTGCGGACGCTCGGCCTTGGGCGGGAAGAACAGGTGGGTCCGACCTTTGCAGACGGCGTGATCCATCCAGTGGGTCGAGGCATTCAGTTCCACGATCAGTGCTTCGAGTGCGGACACCGTTCCTGCCTTTCGGGAGAGAGGGGCGGCGGGGGCCGGAGGGGGAGGACCCCGCCGCACGGTTTTAACACTAAAACTGAAAACGGGCGAGGTCAAGGAAAAGTTGAAAATTCCTTCGGGTGATCCGGGCGTCCCGGGTCGATCCCGGGTCGGCCCGAGCGGGGGCGGAAGCCGGGAGGGCGGGCTAGAGCAGTTCGGCGGCCAGCGAGGCCACTTCGCTGCGCTCACACGACGTCAGGGTCACGTGCCCGAACAGTCGCTGACCCCGGAAGGCTCCGATGAGGACCGCCAGGGCGTTGTTCGATTCGCCCAGGTACGGGGCGTCGATCTGACTCGTGTCCCCGGTGAACACCACCTTGGTGCCCTCCCCGATACGGGTCAGGATCGTCTTCAACGTGGTCGGCTCGAGGTTCTGAGCCTCGTCCACGACCACGATCTGGCGGTGGAGCGACCGACCACGGAGGAACGTCACCGATTCGAGGGAGAGCTGGTTGCGGGCGGTGAGTTCGTCGATCATCGCCCGGGCCTCCCGATTCGAGCGTTGATCCGACAGGGCCACGATCGCATCGTGGATCGCCGACATCCAGGGATCGAGTTTCTCGTCCAGCCCACCGGGGAGGTACCCGACGTCGGCCCGGCCCACGGGCACGAGAGGCCGGTACACCGCAAGTTTTTCGTAGCGGCGATCTTCGACCACTTGTTCGAGGCCGGCGGCGATGGCCAGAACCGTCTTGCCGGTTCCGGCCCGGCCGTCGAGCGCGATCACGCTCACTTCGGGATCGAGGAGAAGTTCGAGAGCGAAGCGCTGTTCCTTCGACCGGGCGCGCAACCCCCACGCCTCCGGTGACGAAGGCGAGATGAGTCGGAGTTCGCCATCGAGGCAACGGGCGAGGGCCGACTGGCTACCCGAACGAAAGATCACGAACGAGTTCTCGGTCAGTGTTCCGGCCGGCGCGACTTCGTCGGGGGCGATCCCGAGTCCGTCGTAGAGGCGATCGACCGTCGTGGTGTCGCATTCGATGGTGGTCCAGCCGAGCGGTCGGGTGGACGACACCCGCCCGACGAGTTGATGTTCGTGAGCGGCGAGTCCGAGATGGGCCGCCTTGATGCGTAGCGCCGCGTCGTTGGAGACCATCCGAGTCGGCGCGGTCTGAGCCTGACCGAGCGCCGCACCGATGATCCGATTGTCGGCCTTGGCCGGGTCGAGACCGTGCTCGACCAAGAGGTGCCGCTGGATCCCGTTGATCTCGATGTGAACCGTGGCACCCTCGGCGCCCTCGCCGACCGGAACCGGATGGGCGAGCGATCCGCCGGCACGGAGCCGGATCTCCTCGAGCTGACGAAGGGCGGCGCGGGCCGAACGACCGACATCGTCGGGGCGGCTCTTCAGACCGTCGAGTTCTTCGACGACGGTCAGCGGGATCACGATGTCGCAACCCGGGTACGACGTGAGGCAATTGGAATCGGCGATCAGCACCGACGTGTCGAGAACGACCCGGGTCGGGATCTCCGTGAGTGTTCGTTGGGGTTCTTCGGTGTTCGATTCGGCTCGGCGGCCCCGTTCGGATCGTGCTGACTGACGCGTGGCCCGCACCTGTTCGGTCACCGAATCTCCCTTGTTTCCCGTGGTTTCTTGGCATTTCCGGAATTCGCAGCCGACGATCGGAACCGCCGACGACGCCATGGGAGAGGGGCGTCCCCTGGCAGAGCAAGTGTTACCGACCGCTCACGTGAGGTGGTGGATTTCGGCGGTGAATTTCGGGTGTCGTGTCGGAACGGAGTGGGCAGCGGGCCGGTTCGCCGGCATCCACCATCGCCGTGATCCGATGTGGAACGATGACCTCTCGGACGTCAGCGGTCGCTCGCCGGCGTCGCCCGCGCCACCTCGTGAAGTCGGTTCCGAGTCGAGGCGTCGGTCAAATCGCTCGGCCCTGTCGAACGGTCTCGAGGCGTTTGTTGCAATTGCAACGAACAGATTCCTTGTAAATCGTCGGGAGACCTAATCGAATAGTGGGAAGTTCCACCCGAGAACTGAAAAGGAAGCGAATGAAACAACAGGGACCGAACCAGTCGGATGACCAAGTCTCCGGCCTCGATCCCGCAGAAGTTCACAGCGAGCGCATGCCTCTCCGTGACTTCTTGAACCACTGAGCAATACCAACCAGAAAGGGATATCCCATGGCAGCAAAGAAGAAGGCAGCCAAGAAGGCTCCGGCTAAGAAGAAGGCAGCCAAGAAGGCTCCGGCTAAGAAGAAGGCAGCCAAGAAGGCTCCGGCTAAGAAGAAGGCGGCCAAGAAGGCCCCCGCGAAGAAGAAGGCAGCCAAGAAGGCTCCCGCCAAGCGCAAGGCAGCCAAGAAGGCTCCCGCCAAGCGCAAGGCAGCAGCCAAGAAGGCTCCGGCCAAGAAGGCTCCCGCCAAGCGTCGCAAGCGCAAGGCAGCGCCGAAGAAGTAATTCCCCCGATCACAATCGGGAACGGAACTGGTCGAGCGGGGGAAACCCCGCTCGATCGCTTTTTCCGGATCGATTCGCGTCACACTGGTCGCATGGGATCACCGTCGATCGCAAGTGTGGTGGACGATCTGATCGCCGAACACGCCGAACTCGATGTCCTGGTGGCCGGGATCGATGAGGAGCTCTGGCGGTCGGATACGCCGGCCGCGGGCTGGACGATCGCCGACTCGATCGGCCATTTGGATTTTTTCGACGAGCGGGCCCGACTCGCCCTCGTCGACCCGGCGGCCTTCGCCGCCGACCGCGACCGTCTGATGGCGTCGGCTCCACACGATCCATCGACTGACTTCGCCCGGTCGGTCACCGGATCCGAACTTCTCGACCACTGGCGCGACCAGCGCAGCAAGCTCGTCGGTGCGGCGTTGTCAGCCGACCCCGACGCGCGGGTCCCTTGGTACGGGCCGGCGATGTCGCTGCGATCGTTCCTGACCGCGCGGCTGATGGAGACGTGGGCGCATGGTCAGGACGTGTTCGACACACTCGGTCGGGACCGACAGCCGAGTGGGCGTCTCCGTCACGTCTGCCACATCGGCGTGCAGGCTCGGCCCTACAGCCTGATGATCAATCGACGTCCGGGCGACTCCAGCGAGATCTTCGTGTCGCTCACCGGCCCGGACGGCACGGATTGGACCTGGGGTTCACCGACGGCCCCGGGAGGCCGGGTGGTGGGTGATGCGCTCGAGTTCGCGCTCGTCGTCGTGCAGCGGCGCAACCTCGGTGACACCGCTCTCGTCGTGGAGGGTGAGTCGGCGCGCAACTGGATGGACGTCGCCCAAGCTTTCGCCGGCCCACCGGGTCCGGGCCGTGAAACCTCGAATCCGACCCGTCGGAACGGTTAGAGGTCGCCGATCTTCTTGAACAGTTCGGCCGCGCCGCGTCCGATGCGCTGACCGAGTTCGCCGGCCCGCTTCTCGATCCGAGCCGTGAAATTCTGCAACGTCGCCTGATCGACGGCCTTCATGGTGCTCTCGAACTGTGATTCATGCGCCATCAGTGCCGAGATCTTGGTGCCGAGTGAACCGGATACGTCTTCGCCGTGGTCGGCTTCGTCGGCTTCCCAGAGAAGGAGGGTCGATGGACGGTGGTGGGGGAGGCCGTGCTCGCGGAAGAAGTGCGGATCACGGGCGGCGACGATCGCATCGCACGTGAGGATGCCGGCGTGTCGATGATCGGGATGCAGGCGGTACCGCTTCCACGGATCGTGGCCGAGGACCACGTCGGGTCGTAGTCGACGGATCTCGCGGGCCACTGCGCCGCGCAGGACGAGTGAACTCTCGAGTTCGCCGTCGATCTGATCGAGGAAAACGACCTCGCCGCGCGAGCCGAGTCGACGAGCGGCCTCTCGTTGCTCATCGCGTCGGGTGGCGACGAGCGCGACTTTGTCGGCATCGGGATTCCAGGTTCCTTTCGAACCGTCGGTGAGAACCAGATGGTGAATCATGCAGCCGTCGGCCGCCCACTTGGCGAGTGTGCCACCGCAACCGAACTCGACATCGTCCGGATGCGCTCCGATGGCCAGGGCGATGGTCGGTGTGGGGAGGTCGATACTCGAGATCGGAGCCGCTCCCGTTGCCGGAGGTTGCCCGGGGTCGTTGGCCGCCGAGGTGGTGTTGCTCATGGTGTGCTCCATCCGGGAAGAACCGAGTCGAGGAATGTTCGCACCCGAGGATCGTCGAGATCGGGTGCGGTGTCGAGGTCGAGACCGAGATCGTCGGATTCCAACATCTCGACGCGCAGACCACGAGACGTCGCCTGCTCGATGTGAGCGGCGCACGAACCCGGTCCGTACGAGAACCGCCAGTCGGTGAAGACCCGGCGTTGTAGGAGCAGAACGTTCGTGCCGTCATTGCGGCCATCGGAAGCGATGACGATCGCATCCGGAGCTGCGTTCTCGGCTCGTGTGCCGATGACGACTCCGAGGTCGTGGGCGAGTGGCAGATCGGCGTGGACGATCGCGAACCGCTCGGCCGCCGATCGCGATTCGATCGCCGGGCGAGCGGCGGTGAGCGACTCGTTCAGACCGCGTGCCTCCACCAGAACCGGTTCGGCACCACGACCGATCGCCCAGTCGGCCACGTCCGGATCGTCACACACCACGAAGATCGAGACCCCGTGCCGTGGATCGACCACGACCTCGGCGAGAGCGCGGGCGAGTCGTGCTCGTTGCTCACCGGACAGTCGTTCGGCCAAGCGGCTCTTGCCCGACGAGAACCCACGCACCGGAACGATGAGGGCGAGGTCGTTCACCCCGTTGAGCCTACGGTTGCCATCGCGGGTGCTGTCCGGGCGGGCATTACCCTTCGGGACGAACACCGATGGCGGAGGAGGTCGACATGACGGTGAACCGCACGATGCGGGTCGCGGTGATCGGCGCCGGATCGTGGGGGACCACGGTGGCGAGCATCGTGGCCGCCAACGCCCCCACGGTGTTGTGGGGCCGTCGTCGCGATCTGGTCGACACGATGATTCGTGACCGCGTGAATCCGACCTACCTCGCGGACTTCACGCTGCCGGCCGAACTCGAATTCACCGCCGACATGGGTGAGGCCGTCGGCCGGGCCGATGTCGTGGTGATGGCGGTTCCTTCGCACGGCTTTCGCGACGTCGTGGCCGACGCGGCTCGGCACATCCGGCCATGGGTGCCCGTCGTGTCGCTCGCCAAGGGCATCGAGAGAAGTTCGCTCAAGCGCATGTCGCAGGTCGTGGCCGACGAACTGCCCGGACATCCGGTGGCCGTCCTCACCGGACCCAATCTCGCCAAGGAGATCATGGGCGGTCAGCCGGCGGCGGCCGTGGTGGCGATCGACGACAAAGTGATCGCCGAAGAATTGCAACGGATCTTCACGCGTCCGGCATTGCGGGTGTACACCAATCCCGATGTGATCGGTTGTGAAGTGGCCGGAGTGGCCAAGAACGTCATGGCCATCGCTTCGGGAATGGCCGCCGGTATGGGTTTTGGCGACAACACCCGGGCGACACTCATCACTCGTGGACTCGCCGAGATGACCCGACTCGGGATCGCGATGGGCGGTGAGGGTCTGACCTTCGCCGGACTCGCGGGTATGGGTGACCTCATCGCCACGTGTTCTTCGACGCAGAGTCGAAACAACACCGTCGGGATGCGCCTCGGACAGGGCGAGTCGATCGATGCGATTCTCGCGTCCATGAACATGGTCGCCGAAGGAGTGAAGAGCTCTCCGTCGCTCCTCGATCTGGCCCGTCGTCACGGTGTGGAGATGCCGATCACCGAGCAGGTGGTTGCGGTCTGCCATCAGGGACGGCCAGCGAGCGAGGCCATGATGTTGCTGATGCAACGCCGACGTCGGAGTGAAATTGGCTGAGCGTTGGTGGAAGAGCCTCGGTCGTCGGGGCGCGAACGAAATTCTCGAAGTTCGTGGCTTCCCCACGGGGGTCCTCGGAGACGAGTGGCGGGCGGTCGTGACCGAGTGCGGCGATCTCGTGGACGCGCACGGAAACTTCGTGATGCGCTGGTTCGTGGCCGCCGATGACCGTTGGCATCGACCGACCGACGAAGTCGCCGTTCGGCAACGCAACGTCGACGGTTCGGCCGTGGTGGAAACCCGGATTCGTGTACCCGGCGGCGACGTGGTCGAGACGGTGTGGTCGACGATCGCGTCCGATGGCCGCCGGTTCACCGCCGTCGAGTTCGCCAACGAATCGTCGATGCCGGTCGCCATCGCCGTGACCGGAAAGAAACTCATGACGGCGCGACCGATCGAACCGGCCCCGGCACCGGGTCTGGAGATCGACGAGCCGGTTCGCGTGTTGCCAGTGGCTCATCGCACGAACGTGCGTGTCCTCGTGGCCCATGACGATCGCGTCGGTGACTGGCCCACGGGATGTTCGGAAGCCGGCGAAGTGGGGGCCGGATGGTTGGCCGTGGTCGGACGGGCCGGCCGATTGTCGGTGCCCGAATTGATCGGCGGACGTTCGGTGGCCGAACTCGTGGCGGCGACTCGTTGTCGGATGGCGCTCGAGTCGATCGCCGATGTTGCCGACCCGATCGAACGACTCCTGATGATCGACGAACGTTCGCGGATGAATCTCGACCAGGACGATCTCGTGCCGACCGTGATCGAGGCGGCCGAGTTGGTGCTGGTTCGTGCTCGTTCGGGTGGCGGTGACGCGCTCGGGATCCGCCTCGCCCTCACGGCCGCCCACCGACTGCTTCGGTCCGATCCGCGTGCGGCGACCGATCTCGTGTCGTCGGTGGCCCGATGGCGCAAGAACCGCGCCGAGAACTTTCCCGAGGCGTGGGGAGCGATCGACGCGTCCGGCCCGCTCGTCGACTCGGGTCGTCGTCTCCCGGCAGAAGTGGCCGATCGTCTCGTGCGGTGGACGACGGGCAACACCGCAACCCTCGTACCCGATGGATTGCCACGGAGTTGGTGGGGTTCGTCGTGCGAGGTTTTCGATCTCGCCGTCGGTTCGAGTCACCGAGTGTCGTTCGCCATTCGCTGGCATGGCGAACGCCCGGCGGTGCTGTGGGAGATCTCGGGTCCGCCCGGGCTCGTTCTTCGTTCGGGTGCCGACGAGAATTGGTCGACGACGCAGGAGCGAGGTGAAGCATTGTGGGCCGCCCCGGCACCGGTGCGATCGAGTCTCCGCGTGCAGTCGGGCGAATCGTTCGGTTGAAGTGCACCGCGCCCCGAAGGGCGCAGTGCGAACGGGACGTCCGACCGATCGCTCAGGCGGGTAGGGCGGCGTTCACGTTGGCCAATCGTGTCGCGATGAGCGCTTCGATCGCCGGATCGGTCGTGGATCCGTCGGCCGCGATGCATTCGGCTCCCTTGGCGATCTGAATCGCCGGTTCGTTCACCACGCTGTTGCCGAGCAAGGCGAGGATTCCCGAGAGTTGCTCGATCATGTGGGCACCGCCGGTACTACCGGCACTGCTCACGATGCTCACGACCTTGCCGCGCAACGCGTGTTGGCCGAGTGGACGCGTGGCCCAGTCGATGGCGTTCTTGAGCACGGCCGAGGGTCCGAAGTTGTACTCGGGAGCAGCCACGAAGAGTGCAGCGGAGGCCGACACCGCGTCGCGCCACTCGCGCACGATCGCCGGCGGGTCGACTTCGAGGTCTTCGTTGTAGAAGGGCAGATCGCCGAGTCGGGTCCAGTGCACGACCGTCAGGTCGGCTGGAGCGAGGCGCATCGCCATTCGCACGAGACCGGCGTTCGAGGATTCTTGGCGAAGGCTTCCGGCGATGGCGAGAACGGTTCGAGACATGGACGTGGAGTCTGCTGTTCCACAGGAGACATCGGCGAATCGGTCGTGCCCCCGTTCGAGGTGGTGAGGCGGGCAAGATAGGGGTGTGCAAGCCCCCGTGCGCGTCGCCTACACCCTCGAGCAGTGTTGGCACCGGGTCCCCGGGGGCACCGCCTCGTCGGCTCTGCGCACTGCGGTTGCGCTCAGCGATGTGCCCGGCGTGGAGATCATCGGCGTGGCCGGCCGTCACCGTCGACCGCCGAACCCGGCCTTCGTGCCGTCGGTGCCCGTGCAGCAGCTCCCGTACCGCGCTCCGTTGCTGTACGAACTGTGGCTCCGACTCGGTTGGCCACCGATCGAGCGGGCCACCGGTGCGGTCGATGTGGTGCACTGCACCGGACTGATCCCGCCGCCGAGTCGGGCACCGATGATCGCAACGCTGCACGATGTCGCGTGGCGGCATCGACCCGATCAGTTCACCCGGCATGGGGTGCGGGTGTTCGAACGCAGCCTGGCCGAGATCCGTCGTCGGGCCGCGCTCGTGCTGTGCCCGTCGACCGCGACGATGCTCGATGCCGAGCGGGCCGGAATCGAGGTCGAACGTTTACGACTCGTTCCGTGGGGGGTCGAGAGGCACTCGGTGACCGAATCCGACAAGGTGTCGGTGCGAACCAAGTTCGGTCTCCCCGAGGAGTTCTTGTTGTTCGTCGGAACGGTCGAACCACGCAAGAACCTGCGGCGGCTCGCCGAGGCCGTGAGAAAACTCGACGTACCGCTTCCCCTCGTCGTGGCCGGAGCCAAGGGATGGGGAGATTCGGGGATCGATTCCATCGAAGGGGTGCAGTTCATCGGATTCGTTCCCGATGCCGACTTGCCGGCGCTCTACGCGTCGGCCCTCGTGTTCTGTTATCCGAGCGAGCGCGAGGGTTTCGGTATGCCGGTCCTGGAAGCGATGTCGCAAGGAGTTCCGGTCGTGACGAGCCTGGGCACCTCCACCGAAGAGGTCGCCGGCGGAGCGGCCGTCCTCGTCGATCCGTTCAGCGTGGACGACATCCGTCGCGGCATCGAGGAGGCGTTGTCACGTCGTCAGGAACTCATCGTGTGGGGGCAACGTCAGGCGGCGCGTCGCCAGTGGTCGGAAACGGCTCGCCTGACCGTGGCCGCGTATCGCGAGGTCATCTGATGGCGATGCGAGGTCGCGTCGCCGTGAATCTCACGTGGTGCATTCCGGGCGTCGTGGGCGGCAGCGAGGAGTACCTCTGTCGACAGTTGCTCGGGGTCGGTGAGGCGGGGCTGTCGACGACGGTGTTCGCGCCGCGCGGATTCGCAAGGGTTCACCCGGAATTACTCGAGCACCACGAAATCATCGAGGCGCGCCACTCGTGTACTTCGCGGCCGCGTCGGATGCTGACCGAGTCCACTTGGTTGCATCGTCGGACGCGTGGAACTTCTGTGGTGCATCACGGCGGAGGCACCCTGCCGGTGCTCTATCGGAAACCGACCTTGCTCACGATTCACGATCTTCAGTACTTGCAGTTCCCGCAGTATTTCCCGCGTCGGCGTCTCACGTACCTGCGAGCCGTGATGCCCCGCTCGGCTCTCGCCGCCGACCTGATCGCGGTTCCCACCGAGTTCGTGAAGCGCACCGTCGTCGATGCCTTCGGAGTGCCCGATCAGCGCATCGAGGTCGTCCCCCATGGTGTCGACGACTCACTCGCCCAAGATGTAGCTCCCGAGGCCGAACTTCGGGCTCGATTCGGACTCGGCCCCGAACCGATCGTCGTGATGCCGGCGGCCACCCATCCGCACAAAGGGCATCTCTTCCTCATCGACGTCGCCGACCGACATTGGTCGCACCAAGGCGTGCGTCTCGTGTTGATGGGTGGCCCGGGCGCGTCGGAGTCCGCGGTTCGTCAGCGACTCGACGACGAGCGGGTGGCGCGTTGGGTCACCCATCTCGGAAGGGTGTCCGATCGCGACCGGAACGGATTGATCGCCATGGCGACCGCTCTGGCCTTTCCCAGTGAATACGAGGGATTCGGAGCTCCGGTGATCGAAGCGATGCGGCTCGGGGTGCCGGTGGTCAGTAGCGATCGGGCGTGTCTACCCGAGGTCGTCGGTGACGCCGGTGTGGTTCTGTCGCTGCAAGAGGATCTCTGGGCCGCGGTGCCCGATCTCGTGGCCGCCCGCCGCGACGAACTCATCGCAAGTGGCCGCCGACGCGTCGAAGCTTTCACCATCCGCGCGTCGGGGGAGGCACTCGCGCGCGCGTATCGAAGGCTCGGAGCATGACCGCTCCGCTCACGATTCTCGTGATCTGCCCGCACTTCGCGCCCGATACCGCGCCCACCGGTGTCGTGATGACGCGGATCGTCGACGAACTCGCGACGCTCGGGCATCGCATCCATGTGGTGACGTCGTTGCCTTGGTACGCGAAGCACCGGGTCGATCCCGAGTGGCGCCACGTCGGATGGCGAAACCGCACCGAGGACCGCGAGTGGGGCTCGATCACCCGCCTCGATCCGTTCGCCGGCGACGACAAACGAAATCTCCTTCGCCGCGCGCTGGGGTTCGTCGGCTTCTCGATCACTGCGGCCGTCGCCGGGCTGCGTGCCGGTGAACGGCCCGATGCCGTTCTCGTCATGAGTCCACCACTCACGCTGGGTGCGACGGGTTGGTTCGTGTCCCGAGTCCGCCGCGCGCCCCTTGTGTTCAACATCCAGGACGTCTTCCCGGATGCGGCGATCGAGACCGGTGCCATCGGCAACAAGGTCGTGATCGCCGCGGCACGGATTCTCGAACGCTGGACCTACGCGCGCTCGGCGGCGGTGACCGTTCTGTCCGACGATCTCGCCGACAACGTGCGCAACAAGGTCCGTCGTCGCCGTCGTGATCGTGTGGTCGTGATCCCCAACTTCGTCGACACCGTGGCGATTCGACCCGCCGATCGGCTCACCGAGTATCGACGAGAACTCGGCATCGGCGAACAACCCGTTGTGATGTACGCCGGCAACGTCGGGTTCTCGCAGTCGCTCGACCTCATGATCGACGCCGCCCGCGCATTACCCGCGGTGACTTTCGTGATCAACGGAGACGGCTCGGCGCGCGACAACCTCGAGATGAGAGCCGCCGGACTCACGAATCTGGTTTTCGGCGACTACCAACCGGCCGAGCGCCTGGCCGAGGTGCTCGCCACCGCCGATGTTCACGTGATTCCCCTCAAGCGCGGCCTGGGGCGAGTGAGTGTTCCCTCGAAGACGTATTCGATCATGGCGGCCGGACGCCCGGCAGTGGCCGCGGTCGATTCCGGTACCGAGGTGCCGCGTCTCATCTCCGGTTCGGGTGGTGGACTGTGCGTGCCCCCCGATGATTCGAAGGCCTTCATCGACGCGATTCGTTATCTCGTGGATCACCCCGTGGAAGCGGCAACCATGGGGGACCGGGCCCGTGTCCACGTGGAGGGCAATGTGTCTCCGGCTGCCGTCGCATCGGCCTATGCCGATCTGCTCGCTCGGTGGTCCTGAACCCCAGTTCAGCATCGCCAGCCGGTAGCCTCGCCTACTCGTGGCCTCCAAAACATCGCGAAGTTCATCGGCATCCCGTGTGGCGCGTCTCGCCCAGAAGGGAAAGGGCAAAAAGGTCCGCTTCAAGGGCGGAACCCTCTTTCCGGCGGTGGTCGTCGGTGTGGCCGTGATCGGTGCGGCCCTCATCGTCTACTCGCGAGCCTCGATTCCCGATCGCAACGTCCCCCCGACCGTGAACGACCACTGGCACGCGTCGTACGCCTTCTACGGATGCAACGAATGGCTCCCCGACTTGCAGGGCAACAAGGAAGAACTCGACACCACGGGCAACTTCTTGAATGACACGTTCCGGAGAACCGGCATCCACAGCCATGACGACGGCGTCATGCACTGGCACCCGTACACCTCGGCCGCCACCGGCCGTAACGCGAAATTGGGTGTCTTCCTCGATGTGTATGGCGTCGAGGTTTCCGACACCAAGATCGTCTTCCCCGACGATCAGGGTGGAGCGGTGTACGAAGAGGGCGAGACCAAGTGCCTCGACGAGTCCGGTAAGTCGGTCGATGGCGAGGTCGTGGTGTACGCCTACAACTCGTTCGACAACGCCGACGACTTCTCGACCTACATCACCAACTTCGACGACATCAGACTCAAGCAGGACGCCATGGCGTTCAGCATCGTCTTCGCGCCGGCCGGCGTGAACCCGGGTCTGCCCCCGAGTGCGGCCGACCTGCCGCGACTCGGAGCCGCCGACTCGGGCGCGCCGGCGACGACCACTGCCCCTGGTGATTCGGCCCCTCCGGCTGAATCTTCGGTACCGGTCGACTCGACCGGCGCTCCGGTCACCGAGGCGCCCACCACCGTCGCCGGTCCCACCACCACGGGCGGCTGATGCGCGCGGTAGTGCTCGTGGGTGGGTTCGGAACCCGTCTGCGACCGCTCACCTTCACCACACCCAAGCCCATGCTTCCGGTCGGCCATCGGCCGATCATCGAGAATCTCGTGTCGATGCTCGCGGTGGCTGGCATCGACGAGGTCGTGCTCGCCCTCGGCTTCAAACCGGAACCATTTCGCGCCGCGTTCCCCGACGGCGAGTGCGCGGGTGTGCGCCTGCATTACGCGGTCGAACCCGAGCCGCTCGACACCGGCGGAGCGATTCGATTCGCGGCCGATCACGCGGGGATCGACGAGACCTTCGTGGTGGTGAACGGCGACGTTCTGACCGACCTCGACGTCGCGAAACTGGTCGACTTCCATCGGGCGCGCGGCGCGGAGGCGACGATTCACCTCACACCAGTCGATGATCCGTCGGCCTATGGAGTGGTCGAGCTCGACGGACAAGGACGGGTGTCGCGTTTCGTCGAGAAGCCGGCTCCCGGCACCGCACCAACCAATCTCATCAATGCCGGCACGTACGTGTTCGAGCCGTCGGTGCTCGGTCGGATCCCCACCGGGCGCAAGGTGTCGATCGAACGGGAGACCTTCCCCCAACTCGTGGCCGACGGAAGTCTCTATGCCATGTCGACCTCCGATTACTGGATCGACACCGGTCGCCCGGACACGTATCGGAAGGCCAACTTCGACGTTCTCGACGGCATCCGGAAGTCGTTGCGATGCGACGCGGTGCACGGCGGGGCAGTCGTAGCCGACCGAGTCGACCTCCGGCACAGCATGGTGTCGGCGGGTGCTTCGGTCGGGCCGAACGTCACCTTGACCGAATCGATCGTCCTGCCCGGCGCAGTGATCGAGAGCGGGGCCGTGGTCAGCGGTTCGATCGTGATGGGTCGTATCGGAGCCGATGCGGTCGTGACCGATTGCGTGATCGGTGCCGATGGCTCGGTCGATTCCGGCAGTGAACGACGCAACGAACTCGTTCCCGATCCGGCGACCGTCACCGGTCGCTAGAAGTTCACGATGCCCCGAGCCGCTGCTCCCAAGGCACCCGAGTCCGCTCTGGTCGTGGGCGGAGCGGGATTCCTCGGCTCCCATCTCGTCGACCGGTTGATCATGGAAACCTCGATCGTTCACGCCGTGGACGACCTGTCGACCGGAACACTGGCCAACCTCGCGCATGCAAGGTCGGTCAACTCCGTGGGCCGACTCGTGTTCCAGCAACTCGATGCGACGGCACCCGAATTCGGTCTCTATCTCGAACGGGTTCGACCATCGGTCGTGTACGTGCTCGCCGCCTCGTCGGCGCGCTGGACCGCCGAGCGTGCCGTGCTCGGTCTGGCCCTCGTGGTGAACGTGCTCGAATCGGTCCGGTTGCGCTCGGCCGCTACCAAGGTCGTCGTGGCTCTGCCGGCCTCGGTGTTGTACGGCGAAGTTCCGACGCGAGAACTCCCGGCCAAGGAAGACCGCGGCTTCCAACCGATCGGGGCGGTCGGAGTGCTGGCCGAATCGATCATTCACTTGCTGCAGCGATATCGCGACGAACACGCAGTGGAGTTCACGGCTCTGCTGACCTCGACCGTGTACGGCCCCCGGTTGCGCGCCGATGCCAACGTGGTCGGGGCGGCCCTCGATGCGGTTCGACACGGCACGGCGTTCACGTTGTTCGGAGACGGTCGCCAGACTCGCGACCTTCTGTTCGCCCACGACGCCGCCGAAGCTCTGTTTCGGGCCGGCACCAAGGGTGGAGGACTGACGATCAACGTCGGTTCGGGTGTCGGAACAAGTCTTCGCGACGTCTGGTCCGCGATCGGCGGCGATCAACCGGTGCGATCGGCCCCACGTCGATCACATGACGTGTCTCGCGTGGTGCTCTCACCCGCGCGGGCTCGTCTGCACCTCGGCTGGTCCCCGTGGACTCCGCTCGACGAGGGACTCGCCGCGAGTCGCGATCTAGCGGAATAGATCCTCGGCCGGTGGGCGCACGATCTCTTCGATCGACGAGTCGCGCAGCCATTCGGATTGACAACCGCGGACGACGGCGACCGGGACTCCATTCGACTTGCCCATCACGAGTTCGGCGGCCGAGGCGATCTCGTCGGCCACGCACACTTCGGTCACCTGCATCACTCGACCGAGGGCATCGGGTGTGCCACGAAGATCGACCACGCCAGCGACACCGGCCACGCCGATGGCGACGTCGGTCAGCCCCTTGCGCCACGGACGGCCAAAGGTGTCCGAGACGATCACGCCGACTTCGACCCCCAACTTGGCGCGCACGATGTCGCGGATGCGCCGGGCCGAGCGGTCGCTGTCGATCGGGAGGAGCGCCGCCCAACCGCGCTCGACATTGGACAAGTCGATACCTGAGTTGGCGCAGATGAAGCCGTGTTTGGTTTCGGTGATGATGAGATCGCCGCGACGACGGACCACGCGGACGCCTTCTTCTTCCACGAGCGCCTTGTGCGACAACGGGTCATCGGGATCGATGGCCACCATGCGGTTCTCGGCCTTGGAGACGATCTTCTGGGTCACGACGAGAACGTCACCGTCAGCCAGCGGCCCGTTCGGTGCCTCGCGGCAGGCGTCGACGATCACGTCACCGAGTTGATCGCCCGGTTTGATCTCACCGATGCCGGTGACGCCCCACGCGGTGAGCCGAATCTGTGGTTGGTCGGACATCATCGTCCTTTCTCGAGAACTGCGGCCAGTGTGACACGAGCGAGGTCACCGGCGACTCCCGGCGTCGACATGATCGTGTCGGTCACGATGCACCGAACCCCCTCGGCCTCGACGGCCGATGCCAGATGGGCATCTTGAGCGTCGATCACGAGCGTTCCGCACACGGGCGCGTACAGCCGCGCCACGCCGACGGCGGAGGCTTCCATGCCGAGTTCACCGAGCATGCGATCGGCCGGGCCCTTGATCGCCGCACCGGCGATGATCGGCGAGATCGCCACCACGCGTTCGCGGTTGGCGGCGAGCGAGTCGTCGACGCCGGCGAGGGCGCGGATCGGTCCGATGGAGACGAGGGGATTCGACGGAGCGATGACGATCGCTTCGCTCTCGTTCACGAGAGGCAGGAAGTTGGGTCGGGCCGACTCGGCACCGGCGAATCCGATCGAGCGCACGGGGACTCCATGGCGCAACCCGACGAAGTACTCCTGGAACGGAACCGTGCGAAATCCGGATTCTTCGACGATCTCGATCATCGTCTCGAAGCGATCGTCGGTCATGGGTACGAGCCCGATGCGCAGTCCCCAAGCCCGTCGGATCTCGTCGGTGACCGCGGAGAGAGTCGCGCCTTCGTGGAGACGGGCGGTTCGGTAGAGGTGGGTGGCGAGATCGCGATCACCGAGGTTGAACCACGTGTTGGCGGCGTCCGAGGCGTCGGGTCGGACCGATGCGTAGCGACCGAGTGATTCCATGACCCGCCAACTCTCGTCTCCGAGCCCCCAGCCGCGTTCGGCGTCGATGGCGCCGGCGACGGTGTAGGTGACGGTGTCGAGATCGGGCGACACGCGCAATCCGTTGATGAGTGAATCGTCGCCCGTGTTGACGACGGCGGTGATCGTCGCCGGGTCGACGATGGTCACCAGACCCCGAAGGAATCGGGCGGCACCCACGCCTCCGGCCAGCACGGTGATCATCGGTTCATTCTTCCGTTCACGGGGCCGACGCCACGACCCGGCGATACAGATCGTGGAGCATTCGCCCCGTCTTTTCCCACGTGAAGTCCTGACGACGGACGTCGCCCGCGGTCACGAGGCGGGCCGCGAGCGATGAATCGGTGAGGACATCGCTGATCGCCTCGGCCCACGCGTCGGTGTCGCGCGGATCCACAAGGACAGCCGCCGATCCGACGACCTCGGGGATCGATCCGACGTTCGACGCGACGATCGGTGTTCGGTGCGTCATGGCTTCGAGAAGTGGAAAACCGAATCCTTCGTCGAGCGACGGGTAGGCGAGCAGCGAGGAATGTTCGAGTAACCACTTCGCGGTCGGTTCGGAGACACGACCGAGTAGGTGAACACGATGTTCGATGTTGCTCTCGAGTCTGCTCACGACTTGGTCGATGTTCGCATCGTCGTCGCCGGGGCCACCGGCCAGAACGAGATGAACCTCCGGGTGACGCGACGCGAGGTCGGCGAAGGCACGAACGAGGGTCGGCAGGTTCTTGCGTCGTTCGCGGGTCCCGACGGCCAGTACGAACGGCACTCCGCCGACGAGGGGCGGGGGGATCTCCGCGCCATCGGTGCTCGACGCGGCCGACGTGGTGAGATCTCCGAGGTGGATCACCGTCACATCGCAACCGGGAACGAGATCACGTAGGCGCTCGGCCGTGGCGTGCGACGAAGCATGGACGAACGCTCCATCGGCGATCGATCGACGTAGGACGCGCATCGCGGCGCGCACGTCGGCATGGACGAGGCGCGGATTCTCGAGCGCCCAGCAGTCGTACACCGAGACGAGCCGCGGAATCCGACTCGGTGGCACGACGTAGTTCGTCCCGTGGACGAGCGCAGCCCCGCGGAGCCGCCGATCGACACGCGGCCGACCCACGCGTCCCCAGAGTTCGAGCGCCGGTCGGGCGGGGAGGCGGAGTCGGACCTCGTCGGGTTCGAGGGCGGCGCGAAAACTCGAGACGTAGGGGACGAGTTGGAGGTCTGGGAAGGATTCGAGTGCGTGTCGCATTCCGGCGGTGGCCCGGGCGATTCCCGTTGCCCGGCCGTGCAAAGGACCGGTGTCGAATGCAACGGTCAGCACGAGCCGATTGTACGGCTGGTGCCGCGCATCCGGTGACGGGGCGGGGTGAACCGTAGAATGCATCCACGCTCAGAAGTTGGGCGCACATGAAGGAGTCTCATGCCCCGCGCGCTCATCACCGGAGTCACCGGCCAGGACGGTCAGCACCTGGCCGAGTTCTTGCACAGCAAGGGTTACGACGTCTTCGGTGTCGTGAAGGGTCAGAACAACCCGAAACTCGAGATGATGCGCGACGAGTTCCCGTACGTCGAAATCGTCCCCGGTGACCTCGCCGATCTTCCGTCACTCGTGAAGGCTCTCGAATTCGCCCAGCCCGACGAGGTGTACAACCTCGCGGCCATCTCGTTCGTCGCTCTGTCGTGGAACCAAGCCGAGTTGACGTCGAACCTCACCGGTACGGGCGTTCTGCGGATGCTCGAAGCCGTGCGCATGGTCGGCGGCGCCGAGAACAACACGATTCGCTTCTATCAAGCCTCGTCCTCGGAGATGTTCGGCAAGGTCCGGGAGATTCCGCAGTCGGAAAAGACGCCATTCCACCCGCGGTCACCGTACGGATGCGCCAAGGTTTTCGGGCATCACATCACCGTGAACTACCGCGAGAGTTACGGGTTGTTCGCGTGTTCGGGCATCCTCTTCAATCACGAAGGCCCGCGTCGCGGAGTCGAGTTCGTGACCCGCAAGGTCACCAACGCGGCGGCCCGCATCAAACTGGGTCTGCAGGACGAACTCGTGATGGGCAATCTGGACTCCAAGCGCGACTGGGGTTATGCGGGCGACTACGTGAAAGCCATGTGGCTCATGCTCCAGCAACCCGAGCCCGACGACTTCGTGATCGCCACCGGCGAGACCCACACCATCGAAGAACTCGTCGAGCGTGCGTTCGCCGAAGTCGGTCTCGACGACTGGAAGCGATACGTCCGTCAGGATCCGAAGTTCTTCCGACCGGCCGAAGTCGATCTCCTCATCGGGGACGCAACCAAGGCGCGTGAGAAGCTGGGCTGGGTTCCCGAGGTCGGATTCCCCGAACTCGTCCGGATGATGGTTCGCCACGATCTGAAGCGCGAGGCGATCAAGGCCGGTCTGCCGGTTCCGGAGTGATCAGCCCTCGATCAAACGGTCGGTGAGCGCTTCGAAGGTCGAATCGGCATCGGGCGCCACTCCCCGGACGAGCAGACCCCGAAGCGAGAGGCCGAAGAACACGAGGGCGGCGAGCGAACTCGTCACGAGAGCGATCTCGACGCGCAAGAACAGATCGTCGGCCGCGAGCCAGCAGGTCAGCACGAACACGAGCATCGACATCAGCCAGCCGATCCCCACCCGTGCGTGACCATGTAGCGCGATGACCGCTTGCGCGGTACCGAGCGCCACCATGTACACCGCACTACCCAGCGCAAGCATCGTGAGAGTGCGTCGATCGAGCCCGCCGTCGTACATGAGATCGAGGACCGGTGGGCCGAATGCGAAGGAAGCGATCGTTCCGAGCGCGCCGACGCCGATCACGACGATCATGAGACGACGGAACCCGAGACGGAATTCGCTGAGATCACCTTGCGCGGCGAGTCGTGCGAGTCGGGGCAGGAGTGCGGCCTGGACGGCTTGGAACAAGAACAACGGAACACGCGAGAGCAGGACGCCGTTGCCGAAATGGGTCACCTTCTCCGATTCGGAGGCCGACGCGAGGATGTCGATGGCGATGGGCCCGGCATTCACGAGGCCGGCACCCATCAGTGAACCGAGCAGCAACCAACCGAGGTTCGGGGTGACCTCCGACCACGGTGCGGCCGGGCCGGACTCGGTGGCGAGCTGACCGCGCGAGGCGACGATGAGTACCCCACTCAGCGGGGACAAGGCGATCAACATCGCGTAGGCGCCCACTTCCTCGATTCCGAGTTGCCACAGCACGATGCAACCGATCACGCGAACGAGACCATCGGCACCCATGACGATCCCGTAAGCGGCGAAACGCCCTTCACCCGAGCAGATGCCGCGCGCGAGATGCGTGGGCGCATACGTCGTGAAGGCGATGATCAGGCCGAGTGTCACGAGCCCGTAGCCCTCGAAGAACTCGCGAGTCGCCAGGCCGCTGAACGCAGCGAGGAGCACGATCACCGCGCCGGCGATCACCCCACCGAGCGGTACGACGCGATCGACGATCGGCCGGCCACCGATCCCGAGTGCTCGGCGGTGGGCGAGGGCCCGACCCATCTCCTGTTCGAGGGGTAAGAAGAAGCCCGGGGCGAGAACGAAGGTCGCGAACCAGAGCGCCACGATCGGTTTGAAGGCGTCCTTCCCCAGAGCCTCTTGTCCGACCTTGAAGAACGCGTAACTCGACAGTCCGGCGATCAGGAGACCGGCTCCCACGGCGAGGGTGCCCTCCGGAAGGGGGAGACGAGATTCGTCGCGGGCTCCAGTCGTCGTGTCCAAGCGTCGTCACGCTAGCGATAACGATCTCGGGAGGTCTCGTATTCACGCTGGTCAGGCACGGGGTCGAGAGCGCGGCGACTCCATCGGGGCTGGTCAGACGGGTAGCCTCGGCGCATCGTGGAGTCATCAGCCACCAGTGCCGGTCCGGCGACCCCGGTTACTCGACCGGCGTCGCCGACCAGCTCGGACTCGGCCTTGCCGGGGGTCGTGGCGACGGTCGTCGTCGGGCCGCCGAGCCCCGATCTGGAGGTGACGCTCGCGGGACTGGTCGCCCAGGACTATCCGGCCCTGCAGATCCTCGTGCTCGTGACCAACGACGACGATCAGGCCTCGATTTCCGAGCGGGTGAAGGCAGTCGTCCCGCAGGCTCATGTCCGCGGAGTCGGTCGTGACGTCGGATTCGGTGTCGCAGCGAACCAAGTTTTGAAATTGGTCGAAGGTGACGGCGGATTCTTCCTCCTCATGCACGACGACGTCGTTCTCGAACCGACAGCGGTTCGGATGCTCGTCGAGGAGATGTTCCGATCGAACGCCGGTTTGGCCGGTCCCAAACTCATGAATTGGGACGAACCAGGGATGTTGTCGTCGGTCGGATTCGATGTCGACCGATTCGGCGAACTCGACGACGGTCTCGAGGCCCACGAGATCGACCAGGAACAGCACGACGCGGTGCGCGACGTCTTCGCGTTGTCGTCGGCGTGTCTCCTCGTGCGCGCCGACCTCTTCCGGCGACTGGGTGGATTCGAGTCGAGCATCGACTTCCACGGCGAGAACCTCGATCTCTGTTGGCGAGCCCACATGGCCGGAGCGCGAGTGCTCATCGTCCCGGCGGCCGTGGCCCGACATCATCGGCGATTCGCCGATCGCCGTCCTGATCTGGTGAGTGATCACCAAGCCGAGACCAACCGCATCTCCACTGTGCTGTCGCTGACCGGAGCCGCCCGTCTGCCACTGGTGATCGTGGGGATCCTGGCGCTGTCGATCGCGTCGGCGGCCGTGGCCCTCGTGCGCGGTCGTCCACGTATCGCCGGCGGACGACTGCTCGCACCGTTACTCGCTCTCGGCGATGTGATGTCGATCCTCCGACGCCGACGCGCCGTACGCCCGATCCGCGAGGTTCCCGATCGAGAGGTTGCCGATCTGCAGGTTTCGGGCAGTGTTCGTTGGGGTCGCTTCGTTCGTCATCGGCAGACGATCGACTCCGTCGAATCCTCTCCTTCCGTCGACCGTACGCCGCTGGCCTTGGCGGTGTGGGGCGCTTTGCTCGTCCTCTTACTTCTCGGAGCGCGTCGCATCATCACCGACGGTGTCCGCCCGATCGGCGAGATGCTCCCCGTGCCCGATTCGCCCGTCGATCTCGTCCGCTCGTACGTGTCCGGCTGGTGGGATCGGGGACTCGGTGTCACGACGGCTCAGCCGACCGGCCTCGTCTTCCTCGGTCTGGCCGGCATCATCGGCCTCGGCCAGATGGGTTTCGTCCAGACGTTCGGTGTTCTCGCGCTGATCGCTGGAGGTTGGCTCGGGATGGCTCGCCTCGGTGGAATCGTGGGCAATCAGCGAGCCCGGTTGGTGGCCGTCGTCGTTTACGCGGCGATGCCTCTGCCGTACGCCGCAGTGGCTTCGGGTCGTTCGTCATCGCTCATCGCCTATGCAGTCCTGCCCTGGGTCCTGCACCTCGGTCTTCGCTTCAGCGGACTCGGGTCGCCGATTCACGACGACGCTGATCGAGAGTCGGTCGAACATCCTCCGACGGCGCAGCGAGTCGTCCTGATCGCGAAATTGACCGCACTGATCGCGTCGACGGCCGCGTTCGCGCCCTCGGTGGCGGTGGTGGCTCTCGTCGCCTTGGCCTTGTTCTCACTGGTCGGTCCACTCGCCGGCGGATCATGGCGAGCGGCCGGACTCGGTGTCGCATCTTCGATCGTGGCCTTCACCGGCGCCATCGTGCTCAATCTGCCGTGGTCCCTGCGATGGATCGATGCCGACGGTTGGGTTGCGGTAGTGGGCGCGAAGTCACTCGTCGAGTCGGGGCGGGGACTGTCGAAGCTCATGCAATTCGACATCGGTCCGACGACACTCGGGTTCCTCGTGCTGGCTGGTTACTTCCCCGTCGTGGTGTCGATCCTCGTGGCCCGTCGGTGGCGTTTCGCGTGGGCACTGCGCGGCGCAGTTTTGGTCTCGGCCTTCCTCCTCCTCGCCGCGGTGTCCGATCGTCGGGACACGCCGATTCGGTTGCCGGAAACGGGTGTCCTGTTGGCCCCGGTCGCCATTGGCATCGCTCTTGGTTGTTGGGCTCTCGTCATGGCGTTCGAACGCGATGTACGTGGTGGTGGATTCGGTCTGCGTCAACCACTCGGACTCCTCGGCTTGTTGGCGCTTCCCGTGGTGGCCTTTCCGGTGCTCGCGGTGGCCGTCGATGGGGGATGGAACCAGCCACGGGTCTCACTCGTCGCGCAGATCGCCGAACTCCTTCCCGAACGAGCCGAGGAGGGTGGATACCGAGTTCTCTATCTCGGCGACCCGGCCGTTATCCCGGGTTCCGATCGCGAAGTCGCCGACGGCGTGGCGTACAACGTCGTGAATGGCGGCGAGCTCGGCATCGCCGATGCGTGGTCGTCACCGTCGGCGGTGGAGCAACGTGGAATGGACGAAGCGGTCGACGCGCTCATGCGGCGCACCACGATCCGGGTCGGTCGGCTCGTGGCTCCGCTCGGAGTCCGCTATTTCGTGGTCCCGATCGTCGATCGCGTGCGGTCGGAGGTCGACGCACCGGCCGCGCTTCCTACCGGTCTGATCGATTCACTCGGTGAGCAACTCGATCTGCGGGCGGTGTACAGCCCGGCCAGCATGGTCGTCTACGAGAATCTGCAGTGGATCCCCACGACTTCGATCCTGAGCCCATCGGCGGCCTCGAGTCGTGAAGAAGGTGGGGCGTCGTCGTTGATCACCGCCGAACTCGGTGGTTCGCGTCCGGTGATGTCCGACTTCAGCGCCTGGACATCCACCGCGCAGGAGATCGACGGAGGGGTGCTGAACCTCGGCGTTCCCTTCGACCGCCGTTGGCACGCAACGGTCGGTGGGCGAGAAATCGCTCCCGAGGGTTCGTTCGGCTCGGTCATGGCTTTCGACCTCGGCACCGGCGGTGAGGTCGTGCTCGAGTACGACGCGCCATGGAGTCGCATCGGGTGGATCGTTCTGCAGGCCGCTCTCTGGATCGC
>SYCI01000054.1 GCA_005787035.1 Actinomycetota bacterium
GTCTGGTCATCGGGTTCGCCCTTATTCAGCGGTGACGCCGCCAAGCGCGGCGCGGCCATCATCGAAGCGCGTGGACTCTCGTCGGCAGCGTCGGCGGCCAACGCCGCTGTCGATCACATCCGTTCGTGGCACCTCGGAACCGCTGCGGGCGATTGGGTGAGCATGGGTATCCCGAGTGACGGCAGCTACGGCGTTCCCGAAGGCCTCATCTCGTCGTTCCCGTGCGTGTGCAAGGACGGCAAGTACGAGATTGTCCAAGGACTCGAGATCGACGACTTCAGCCGCGGCAAGATCGATGCTTCGACGGCCGAACTCGCCGACGAGCGTCAGGCTGTCCGCGACCTCGGCCTCATCTGATCGGCGTCAGCTGATTGCGACGGCGCAGGCGATTTGCATCATCTGATCGACGCCGCGCTTCAACTCCTCATCGGAGATTCGGACCGGGCTCGCATCGGGCGCGATCACGTCGCTGACGGTCATCATCGCCAGCGCCTCCACGTTCTTCACGGCGGCGATCGTGTACAGCATCGATGCCTCCATCTCGACCCCGAGGTGGCGAAGTGCGCGCCATTTGCCGAACGTGTCCGGATCCGGGTCGTAGAAGAGCCCGCTCGTCACGACCGAACCGATGAACACTCGATCGCTCACCTCACGACTCAGACGGGTGGCCGTTTCCACCAATTCGTACGTCGCCGATGGAGCGAAACCGTCCATCCCGGCATAGCGCAAAGGGGTGCGGTCGTCGGGTGACGCGGCCAGCGCGATCACGGTGTCGGCCATGCGCAGGTGGGTCTGCAGCCCGCCGCAGGTACCGACGCGGATCAATCGCTTGGCCCCGAGCATCACGAGTTCCTCGAACACGATGCCCGCACTCGGTGTTCCCATGCCCGTGCTCTGCACGCTGATCGGTCGACCACGGAAGGTTCCAGTGAAACCCAGCATGCCGCGCTCCTCGTTCACGACGCGGGCGCCCGGATCGAAGAACGTCTTGGCGATGTACTCGGCGCGACGCGGGTCGCCCGGGCAGAGAACCGCCGGGGCGTAGTCTCCCGGCTCGGCGCGAAGATGGATCGGCATGCTTCGAGAGTAGGTCGGATCGCCACCGCACTACTGTCTTGCCGTGAACCCGGGTTCGCTCATCGACACCGATCGTTACGACCTCGCCGATCCATCGTTGGCCGAGAGCTGTCGTCGGCAGTTCGAGGACGAAGGAGTCTGCATTCTTCCGGGATTCCTGCGCGCCGACGTGCTGCCATCGTTGGTCGACGAATGCCGGGCCCTCGAACCGCAGGCCTTTCACTCGCGCTCGAGTTCCACGCCGTACCTCACCCAACCCGACGAGTCCCTTCCACTCGGTCACCCCGGCCGTCGTCTGGTGCACAGTTCGGTAGAAGTCGTCGCCTACGACCAATTTCCATCGGTCAGCCTTCTGCGTGCGCTGTACGAATGGGATCCACTCACCGATTTCGTCCGACGTTGCCTCGGACTCGACCGACTTCATCGGTACGGAGATCCCTTCGGTGCGCTCAATCTGTCGGTCATGCGTGAGGGTGACGAACTGTGCTGGCACTTCGACATGGCCGACTTCGTCGTGTCACTCGCCATCCAGTCGTCGCTCGTCGGGGGCGAGTTCGAGAACGCCAAGCAAGTTCGCACTGCGAACGAACCGAACTTCGCTGCCGTGGCCGCGGTGCTCGATGATGCGGCCCCTGAGCTCGTGCGAACCGAGCCCATGACCCCCGGGACCCTCATGTTGTTCAACGGTCGTTGGAGCATGCATCGGGTCACCACCATTCACGGACCCGAGTCGCGGTACGTCGCGCTCCTCGCCTACGACACCGAGCCCGGAACCGATTCGTCCCCCGAACTCAAACTCTCCCGCTATGGACGGTTGCCGGGGGAGAGGGTCCCGTCGTGAGCATCGAGATCGGCGAGGGATTCTGCGGTACCGGCTCCGATGCCGCGCACATCAACACGATTCTGGGGTTCCGCGAAGGTCCGGTCGGAACGGCGTTCAGCACTGCACTGGCCACACCGACGGCTGGTCATGTTCCGTTCCTGTGTGTGTATCAGCCGGGGGTGCCCTGCGAGCCGCCCACTCTCTTCGTCAACAAATCGGCCATTGCGAATCCCTCTCACGCCCGACTCACGTGGGGTGCGGCCCAAGCAGGGGTGGCCGAGGGGGTTCTCTCGTACGCCGCAACCCGATTTACCCCCTCTGACATGGGCAAATGGTGTCTGATCGTGGCCGTGTGGGTCGATCCGGAGGCCGCCGACGAACAAGCCGTGTATCTCAACAACCGCGTCTCCACCGTCACGGCCCTCGAGCGGGGTCAGCAGGGTCCCGATGGCGACGGCATCGCCCGCTGGCGATCGGGTGAACCACCCGCGAATCCGTTCTTCCGGTCGGGCGTCGCGCGCTGACACGCGTACCGACTGAGGCGCCACGCTGGGGTGACGCGCAATCCCCTCTTGCACAGTGCAGATTTCTCGGCAAGAATGACACCGATGTAGTTCCGGTACCGGGGGTGCCGGCATAGCGGCCGGTAGGTCGGGATCTCGAGGCAGTCCGATGGACGAGAACGAACAGAACTGGCAAGAAAACGCGAACTGTCTGGGCGTCGACCCCGATCTCTTCTTCCCTGAGCGTGGCGCATCCACCCGTGAGGCCAAGGAAGTCTGCCGGGGCTGTGTGGTTCGTGGCGAGTGCCTCGAATACGCCCTCGTGAACGGTGAGAAGTTCGGTATCTGGGGTGGGCTGTCCGAGCGCGAACGTCGTCGTCTGCGCCGTCAACGTGCCCAGGCCGGTCGTCGTACCGCTACCGCCTGATCCGCGCGACGCGCGATTCGATCGTGCGATCCTGATCGAGATCCAAGTGCTTCCATTCCGACTTCGGAATTTTGCGTAGAACTTCCTCTTCGACGAGCCCCACGAGTTCCGCGCGCTCCACGTGCGCATTCATCTCTTCAACTGCGTCACTGACGCGTTCGTAGGCGATGTCGGGTCCGACTCGCCGGGGTGCGACGAGGTTCATGCTCACCTGCGTTCGTCCGTCGATCTCGAGTGTCAGCACACGAATACCGTCGATTCGAACCTGCTGCCGCAGTCGAGCTGCATCGGAATCCGACAACATCACATCGAGCCATACGTTGTAAGCGACGAGTGTGGGACGTGCTCCCACGCACACCGCTCCCGCGGTCGGGTGAGGTGCGGACGGACCGAGGTCAGGGTTCAGGGACGTCCATGCGTGCCGACGAATGTCGGGTAGTTGACGATCATTGGTCGGATCGGGTCCGTAGAAGAAGACCGGAACCGCGTGGGTCTCGACGATCCATGCGCCGAATCGATCGCGTGCTTCGAGTGCATCGCGCATCGTGGATCCTTCGAGTGGAACGAAGGGAACGACGTCCACCACGCCGAGTCGCGGATGCACGCCGGAGTGCGCACCGAGGTCGAGAGTCTCGATCGCCTTGGTGCTGAGGTTGCGCACCGAGTCCTCACCGATCGTGGTGAAGACGCTCCGATGATGGTGGCAATCGGAGTGGACGTCGAGCAGGCCACCGGCAGTCGCTGCGGCCAGTCCGCCGAGCAAGCGCTGGTCGCAACCTTCGCTGATGTTGACCACGCACTCGAGCACAGGCCCACTTTGCCACCCGATCGGGACGGATCGGAGGTGGGTGCTAGCCTGCCCGCATGTTCGCAGGCTTCTTTGACGGTCCCGAAGTGATCGTCGTTCTCATCGTGGTGCTGGTTCTCTTCGGCGGATCGCAGATCCCGAAGTTGGCCCGCAACCTTGGTCAGGCCCAGAAGGAATTCAAGAAGGGCTTGTCCGAGGGCGCCAAGGACGACGACGCCAAAACCGAGTAATCGGCCCGACGGGCCACCCGCTGCTCAGACAGCGCGAACGCCGATGCGGCGGCGCTTGCTGATACGACGACGCTCCCGTTCGGAGCACCCACCCCACACACCGTGGTCGATGTGGTGCTCGAGGGCGTATTCCAAACACTGCGACGTGACCTGGCACGTGGCGCAGATCTTGCGGGCCCGGTCCACGCCGACGCCATCGCTCGGGAAGAACATGTTCGCCGGATACGCCCGGCAGGCACCGAGGGCCATCCAGCCGGTGGCTGAGTCCTCGTCGACGAGAATGTCAGGTGTGATGTTCTGATTCATTTCTTCTCCTTGTGCGAAGTTGGTTTCCGCCCGCTTCGCCCGCTGAGAAGCCGGTCGCTTCTCCATGGCGATCTGACGATCAACACCATGGCGGAGTTCCCAGCCGTTGTCAGTCAAGCATCGGTCAAGGTCGAGTGCCAGTCACCTCGGGCTGAACAGGACTTATGTGTCGGTTCTCACAGTCGCCAGCCGCCGGTAGCGTGTTCTTGACCAGCGGTTCCGGCCCGACAGCTCGTTCTGGAGCGGCCGAAGATGAAGGAGTAACCATGTCGGATGTCCATGTGACGAATGAACCCCCTCGGGCCCATGTCCGCGTGGTGTTCCTCGGACCGGTGGCACCCCATTGGGACATCGTGAGCAACTACGGCGACCGAACCCTCGTGGACGAGTTCCGTTCTCGGGCGCTGGCCCGTCTCGTACTCCTTCCTTACAGCGATCCGCAGTTCAAGCGGAACCGTGAGCGGATCATGCGCGACGCCGAGCGCGAGAACGTCACCGTCGAATGGGATCTCGGGTTCGACGAAGAACTCGTCTGAATCCCCGGCGAAACCCGGGTGAATTCGCGGTGAATGCCACCGGGAGCCGATCGTGACAGGTGTCTACTCTCACCCCGTGGACCCGAGGTTCGTCAACCGAGAGTTGAGTTGGCTCGACTTCGACGAGCGCGTTCTCCGTCTGGCCACCGAGCCGGGCATTCCGCTACTCGAGCGCGTGAAGTTCTCGGCGATCTTCTCATCGAACATGGACGAGTTCTTCCAGGTTCGTGTGGCGGCCATGAAGGACCAGGTTGCGGCCGGCATCACCAAGCCGCTCGCTGACGGCATGACTCCGAGCGAGCAGTTGTCAGCTGCTCTGGTGAGAGTTCGCGAACTCGCCGCCCGCCAACAACGCGTCCTGCTCGATGTGCTCTTGCCCCAGATGTCGCGCGAGGGCATCGAGATCTGCTCATGGGCCGACCTGACCGGTGAAGAGCGCGAGCATTGCGGACGCTTCTATGAGGAACGTGTGTTCCCGGTTCTGACGCCACTTGCTGTCGACCCCGCCCATCCGTTCCCATACGTCTCGAACCTGGCTCTGAGCCTCGCCGTCATCGTCCGCGATCCGAAGTCGGGTGAGGAGCGATTCGCACGGGTCAAGGTGCCGACGGTCTTCCCGCGCCTGATCGTGCTGCCCGCTTCGGGTCGGTTCATTCCGGTCGAGGAGGTCATCGAAGCCAATCTGGGGAGTCTCTTCCCCGGTATGGAGATCGTCGATGCGGTCGCCTTCCGGGTGACGCGAAATGCCGACCTCACCTTGGAGGACGAAGAAGCCGACGATCTCCTGCAGGCCGTCGAGATGGAACTCCGTCGTCGTCGCTTCGGACGCGCGGTACGACTCGAGGTCGAAGAAGGCGTGTCGAGCGCGATGCTCGAGGTCCTCGTCGATGAACACGATCTCGAACCGGTCGACGTGGTGATGGTGCGCGGGCCCCTCGATCTCACGTGCTTGTGGCAGGTACACGCGATCGATCGTCCTGATCTGAAGGACGATCCATGGGTTCCGGTCACTGCTGGTCGACTCGCGGCCGCCCAGGATGCCGATCGTTCGATCTTCTCGGTGATACGCGAACGAGCCCTTCTCGTTCATCACCCGTACGAGAGTTTCGCCAGTTCGGTGGAGGAGTTCCTGTCGCAGGCGGCTGACGACCCGAAGGTGCAATCGATCAAGATGACGCTGTATCGCACGAGTGGCGACAGTCCGATCGCGCAGCATCTCATTCGCGCCGCCGAGCGCGGCGTTCAGGTAGCCGTGCTCGTGGAGTTGAAGGCCCGCTTCGACGAAGCGGTGAACGTCACCTGGGCCAAGGCCTTCGAGCGCGCCGGAGTGCACGTGGTGTACGGCGTCGTCGGTCTGAAGACGCACGCCAAGTGCGTTCTCGTGGTGCGCGAGGACTCAGACGGTCTTCGTCGGTACGCGCATTTCGCCACGGGCAACTACAACTCGCGGACCGCGCGCCTGTACGAAGATCTCGGCTATTTCACGTGCGAACCCGAGATCACTGCTGACGCCGCGCAGTTGTTCAACCACCTCACGGGCTATTCGCGTGATGTCGACTACAAGAGCCTCGTGGTGGCCCCCGAGTATCTGCGGTCGCGAATGACCGATCTCATCCGTCGCGAGGCCGATCACGGCTCGTCGGGGCACATCACCATGAAATTGAACTCGTTGGCCGACGTGGCCATCATCGAGGAGCTCTACGCCGCCTCGCGGAAGGGCGCGCGTGTCGATCTGGTGATCCGAGGCATCTGCAGTCTGAAGGCTGGTGTTCCGGGCCTGTCGGAGAACATCCGGGTGCGTTCGGTGCTCGGGCGTTATCTCGAGCATTCGCGTATCTACCGCTTCGCCAACGGGCGAGGCGAGGGTCAGCCGCTTCATCTGATCGGCTCGGCTGATCTGATGGGACGCAATCTCGATCGACGCGTCGAAGTGCTCACTCCACTCACCAGTATTCGACATCAGGAGTGGCTCGATCACACGCTCGAGGTTCTCCTCGCCGACGACAGCCCATCGTTCGAGATGCGCGCCGATGGTTCGTGGGAACGGGTCGGTCCGACGATGTTCGAACCCCACCCACAACGACTCATGTACGAGTGGGCTTCCGATCAGCAGACCCGTCGATCGCTACGGCCGTCCTGAGTTCACGTCGAAACGACGTTGTATCCCCATCTCGTCGTCATCAGTTCACCTCGTGTTCACCCGCCCATCGTCTGGCGGACAGGTCGGTTTCTTAGTTTTCTCTGAGCACGGACCGTGAACCCGTGCCCCCAACCAAGGAGAAACGATGATCAGTAAGCGTTGGTCGGCAGTTGCGGCACTCGCCGCGATTCTGCCCCTGGCCGCCTGTGGTGGCGACGATTCAAGTAGTGAAGCAACCGAGGCTCCGGCCTCGTCGGCGGCTGAAACCACCATGGCTCCCGAGCCCGGTTTGAGTGGCTCGATCTTCGTGTCGGGTTCGTCGACCGTGGAGCCCATCACCACCGCCGTGGCGAAGTTGTTCGGTGAAGCGAACCCCGACGTGGCCATTCAGGTCGAGGGACCCGGTACGGGTGACGGTTTCGCCAAGTTCTGCGCCGGTGAGACCGACATCTCCGACGCCTCGCGGCCGATCAAGGGTGAGGAAGCTCAGACCTGCGCCGATGCCGGTATCGAGTTCATCGAGCTCGAGGTCGCCATCGACGGTCTGGCCGTGATCACCTCGGCCAAGAACACTGCCGTCGAGTGCGTCAGCTTCGCCGACCTGTGGGTACTTCTCGGCCCCGATGCCACGGGACGCAACAGTTGGAGCGATGCCAACGATGCGGCGGCTGAACTCTCGGCCAAGGTCGGCACCGATTTCGGTACGCTCCATGCCCCGTATCCGGATGCACCGCTGACGGTCACCGCCCCTGGTGAGGAGTCCGGCACATTCGATTCGTTCGTCGAACTCGTTCTGGCCAAGGTCGCCAAGGCCCTTGAAGTGGAAGACGACGCCCCGCGTCCCGATTACACCGCCAGCCCCAACGACAACGTGATCATCGAAGGCATCGCCGCCAATGACACGTCGCTCGGCTGGGTGGGATTCGCTTTCGTCGAGGAGAACCTCGACGTCGTGAAGCCGTTGCAGGTCGACAAGGGCAAGGGCTGTGTGGAGCCGACACCGGAGTCCATCGCCTCGGGTGACTACCCGATCGCCCGTTCGCTCTACATCTACGTGAACGCCGCCAAGTTGGCCGAGAACCCGGCCCTCGAGGCCTTCGTCGATCTTTACCTCTCCGATGACGGCCTGGCCGTGATCGGAACCGGCGAGGGCCAGATCCCGTACGTGCCGATGAACGCCGCCGACACCGAGGCCACCCGCGCCGTGTGGGAAGCCAAGGAAGTCGGAACCCGCGACGGCGGTAAGTGACGAGCCTTCGCTCGGAAAACTATGAAAACGCGGGGGTGTCGCCTTCTCGGAGGCGACACCCCCGTCGTTTAGTGTTCGAATCGTCCCGGTCAGTGATCGGGACGTGGTGAGGCTGGAGATCTGATGACGACTGCAATGTCGAACAAGTGGGATGCCGGTCAGTTGCGGCTGTCGCCCGGTCGTCGGCGATCCGATACCCGCATGCGGTACGTCTTCACCGCCGCCGGAGTGACGACCCTCCTCATCACTTTGCTCATCATCTACACGCTCTTCAAGGACGCGTGGAGCTTCTTCTGGAACGTACCCAAGGCCGATCTGTGGACCATCGGATGGTTCCCGCGGCGTGGCATGTACGACATCAAGACGTTGTTCGTCGGCACGCTGATGGTCACCGGTGTTGCCATGCTGATCGCCGTCCCGCTCGGCTTGGGGGTGGCGGTCTACTTGGCCGAGTTCGCCCGGCCCCGAGTGCGCAAGTTCCTGAAGCCGATCATCGAGGTACTCGCCGGTATTCCCAGTGTCGTGATCGGCTACTTCGCGATCTCCTTCATCAACCCCAACGTCGTCACGTGGTTGGTCGGTGGCGCCAACAAGGCGTTCAACATCGCTTCGGCCGGTGCGGCGGTGGGAATCCTCACGATTCCGATCATCGCGTCCGTCACCGAAGACGCCCTGCGCGCGGTTCCGATGTCGCTTCGCGAGGCGTCGTTCGGTCTCGGAGCCCGCCGTGTGCCGACCACATTCCGCGTGGTCTTTCCGGCCTCGATCTCGGGTGTGGTCGCTGCGCTCATCCTCGGTGTCTCGCGAGCGATCGGCGAGACGATGGTCGTGGCCATCGCTGCCGGCGCCGTGGGTGGCGGATTGTTTTCCACCGATCTCTTCCAACCGGGTCAGACGATGACCGCTGCCATGGCAGCGCTCGGTTTCGGGTCTGATCAGGTGGCGGGTGACGGTCTGGCGTTCCAGAGTTTGTTCTTCGTCGGCTTCTTGCTTTTCCTGATGACCCTCGTTCTCAACGTGCTCGGTGACCGTTTGGTCCGCAAGGTTCGCGAGGAGTACTGACATGGCCCTCGCCACTCCGGCCAGTCACGGCGCGTCAACGGCCGCATCGCTCACTACTGAACTCACCGGCTCGAAGCGGGACGTTCGCGGACGCGCCGTCGAAGCGGTTTTGTTGGCCACACTTGCCTTGTCGTTGCTGATCCTCGTGGCCCTGGTGGTCAAC
This sequence comes from Actinomycetota bacterium, assembly GCA_005787035.1. Classification (GTDB taxonomy): domain Bacteria; phylum Actinomycetota; class Acidimicrobiia; order Acidimicrobiales; family Ilumatobacteraceae; genus Casp-actino8. Next base: position 9,325 of record SYCI01000054.1, read on the forward strand.
TTGGTTCAGCGGGCCTGGCCCGTTCTTTCGGGGCGCCTCGGCGATTTCTTGAGTTCGGGTCTCGATGCATCCAACGCCGCCGAAGCCGGTGTGTGGCAGGCGATCCGCGGCACGCTCACCCTGGCCGTCATCGTGGCCATCGTCTCGTTTCCTCTCGGCATCGCGTGTGCGGTCTTCCTCGAGGAATACGCCGGCAAGTCGTTCTTCGCCCGTTTGATCCGCATCAACGTGCGCAATCTCGCCGGTGTTCCCTCGATCGTGTACGGAATCCTCGGACTCACGATCTTCGTCAAGTTCGCCGATGGGATCACCGGCGGTCGTACGGTGATCTCCGGCGGCTTGGCCCTCGCCGTGCTCGTGCTGCCGGTCGTGATCATCACGGCGTCCGAAGCCTTGCGCGCGGTTCCGCAATCGATACGTGAAGGTGCCTACGGTGTCGGCGCCACCAAGTGGGAGACGGTCCGCTCACACGTCCTGCCTTCGGCGGCTCCCGGCATCCTGACCGGAACCGTCCTCGCCCTGTCGCGTGCCGCCGGTGAGGCTGCACCACTCCTGCTGGTGGGAGGTATCACCGGCCTGCTTCGCACGGGAGATCAGGGTCTGTGGGAGCAGATCACCAAGGGTGGGTTCACATCCATGCCGGTCGCGATCTTCTCGTACGCCCGCCAAACCGGCGCCGATTTCCAAGCCGTGACCGGCGCCGCGTCCCTGATTCTCCTGATCCTCGTCGTCCTGATCAACGCGCTGGCCATCTGGCTGCGTAACCGGTTCGAGAAGCGGTGGTGACGGGCATGATGGATACACGTGTGACAGTGAAATCACAGGATGGAGTCGAGGGCATGGACCCCAACAACGCAACCGAGACGGCACCGGTGTTCCGGACCCGCGACCTCGCCGTTTACTACGGGGACTTCCGTGCGGTCCGCGACGTGAACATCGAGATCCGCGGCCAGGACATCACGGCCTTCATCGGACCATCGGGCTGCGGCAAGTCGACCGTGCTCCGCTGTTTCGACCGGATGAACGATCTCAGTCCCTCGGCCCGGGTCGACGGAACCGTCGAGTACCACGGCATCGATCTGTATGGCAAGGACGTCGATGCAGTGGAAGTTCGACGTCGTGTCGGCATGGTGTTCCAGAAGCCCAATCCGGTCCCGAAGAGCATCTACGACAACCTTGCCTTCGGCCCGCGTCTCAACGGCATCAAGAAGAAGGCCGAGCTCGACGAGATCGTGGAGTCGTCGTTGAAGCGCGCGGCATTGTGGGACGAAGTGAAAGATCGCCTCAAGGCATCGGCGATGGGGCTCTCGGGTGGTCAGCAGCAGCGACTCTGCATCGCGCGTTGTATCGCGGTGAAGCCCGATGTGATCCTCATGGACGAGCCGTGTTCGGCCCTCGATCCGATCGCCACGGCCCGCATCGAAGATCTCATGCAGGAGATCAAGCAGGACTTCACGATCATCATCGTCACGCACAACATGCAACAGGCGGCGCGAGTGAGCGATCGGACTGCGTTCTTCACGACCGAGGTCAATCCCGAGAGCGATCGACGCACGGGTGTTCTCGTCGAGTTCGACGACACCCAGAAGATCTTCTCGAATCCGGGCGACGATCGGACCGAGGCCTACGTCACCGGTCGGTTCGGGTGATCCGATGACGATGGAGGAGACGCGCAAACTGTTCCACAAGGACCTCTCCGAGGTTCATCAGGAACTCGTGCGCGTGGCGGCCGGAATCGTGGAGTCGATCCCGCGGTGCACGACGATCCTGCTGGAGCAGGACCTCACGGGTGCCGAGACGATGATCCTCGCCGACGACGACGTGGATCGTCGAACGCACGAGTTGGAACAACGCTGCATCCAGATCCTCGCGTTGCAGGCCCCGGTGGCCAGTGATCTCCGACAGGTCGTGGCCGCGCTCAAGATGTGTGCCGAACTCGAGCGCTCGGGTGACCTTGTCGTCAACATCTGCAAAGCCGCGCGGCGCATCTATGGTCACGACTTCGACCCGAGACTCCGCGGTTTGGTGGTCAAGATGTCGGAGCAGGCTCGCCAGTTGTTCAGCGAGGCCACGAGTTCGTACGCCACCGGTGACGCGGCTCGGGCAGCCGCGATCGACGACATGGATGCCTTTCTCGACGATCTGCAACGTCAGTTCATTCAGGCCGTGCTCGAATCACACAGTGCCGGCCGCATCGACCTGCAGGTTGCCATCCAGTTGGCGGTGGTCGCCCGCTTCTACGAACGTCTCGGTGATCACGCGGTGAACATCGGTGAGAAGGTCCGCTTCGAGATCACGGGTTGGCTCCCCGAACATTCGGGTGCCGATCGCTTCCGGCAGCGCCGTTCGGAGGGAACCACGTCGCATCCGGCGGGAGGTGAGTCGGCATGAATCGCTCTGCGCACGAAAAACTCGAGGACCTGCGCCTCGAGACCCTCGATCTGGGGGCCAAGTTGATCGACGGCATCAATCGGTCGACGACGATCCTTCTCGAACAGGACATGGAAGGCGCGCAGTACCAGATCCTCGCCGACGACGAATACGACGCTCGCACGATCACCCTCGAAGAGGAGAGCATCCGCCTGATGGCGCTCCACGCCCCGGTGGCGAGCGAACTTCGTCATGCGGTGGTCGTCATGAAGATGTCCTCCGAACTCGAACGTTCGGCCGATCTGATGACGAATCTCTGCAAGGTCGCCCGGCGGATCTTCGGTCATCCATTGGACGCGAATCTCCGTTCGCTCATCGCCCGCATGGGGGAGCAGGCGCACCTCCTGATGAAGCAGGCGTTGCAGGCTTACGCCGAGCAGGATCTCGCTCTCGCTACTTCGATCTCCGACATGGACACGTATCTCGACGGTCTGCAGAAGCAGTTCATCCAGACAATCTTCGAGTCGCACAGCGCCGGAACCATCGATCTCCCGGTGGGGATCCAGATGGCGATCACCGCGCGTTTCTTCGAGCGCATCGGCGATCATGCGGTGAACATCGCCCGCTTGGTGGAGTTCCAGATCACCGGTACCTTGCCCCCGGCCGGTGATCACCGTCGTGATGGCCGTGCCGACTGGACCCCGATCGGCGGTTCTCGCCCGGAAGCGTCCGCGTGACGCTGCTCGTCGTCCTGGTCTCCGTGATCGGTGGCCTGATCGTCGGCGCCTGGTGGCAGAGACGTCGTGATGTCGCCGGCGTCACCGTGGTGGAGCCCGAGGTTTCGGTCGCGAAACCGGCGGCCGACATCGTTGGTCGGGCCGTGGAAGGTCTCGAGATCGGCGTGGTGATCGCAACGTCGAGCGGCGACATCGTCTACCGCAATCGCATGGCTCGGGGAATGACTGGCGCGCTGCACGCCGACGTACTCGTCGACGAAGCGGTCGATGTCCACCTTCGTGGCGCGCTCGAAGGCCAGACTCGCCGCCAGATCATCGAGTTGTTCGGACCGCCCCGACGGGTCGTCACGGTTTCGGCATCGCCACTCGAAGGTGGCGGAGCGGTGGCGACCATCGAGGACGTGACCGAGCGCTCACGCCTCGATGCCGTGCGCACCGATTTCGTGGCCAACATCAGTCACGAACTCAAGACGCCGGTGGGAGCCCTTGCGGTGTTGGCCGAGGCCCTCGTGGACGCCGACGAACCAGAAGTGATCTCGCGCTTGGCCGGCAAGATGGTCGACGAGGCGATGCGCGCCGGTCGAACCATCGACGATCTGCTCGAGCTCTCGCGCCTCGAACTCGGTGGCGAGGCCGTGCGTGATGTCGTTCCCGTTTCGCTCGTGTTGGCCGAGGCCGTCGATCGGGCCCGACCACTCTTCGAGCGTCGGTCCATCGATGTCGTGGTTGCCGAGCCGAGTGAACGGCTGCGTCTTCTGGGTGATCGGCGGCAACTGGTGTCGGCTTTCGGCAACCTCGTCGAGAACGCGGTCAAGTACTCGGAGCCGAATGGTCGGGTCGAGATCTCGGCCGGCACCGACGGCGTCTGGATCGATCTCCGCGTGCGCGATTTCGGAATCGGCATCCCGGCCCGGGACATCGATCGCATTTTCGAGCGTTTCTACCGCGTCGATCGGGCGCGGTCCCGCGAAACGGGCGGCACGGGGCTCGGACTGGCGATCGTGCGCCACGTTGCCAACAACCACGGCGGTGAAGTGATGGTCACGAGCACGGAGGGGGAAGGCTCCACCTTCACTCTTCGGGTTCCGGCCGCCCCCGGACTCGCCAGTGCCACGCTGGCCGAGGCCGGCTGACGAGGAGATCGAACGATGGCCATGCAAACGGTCCTCATCGTGGAGGACGAAGAAAGTTTCGTCGATGCCCTGTCGGTCGGACTGAAACGCGAGGGCTTCCGTGTCGAGGTCGCACGCGACGGACTCGAAGCGCTGTCGAGATTCGACGCCGTGCAACCCGATCTCGTCCTGCTCGACGTGATGTTGCCCAAGATGTCGGGGATCGACGTCTGTCGTCAACTGCGCAAGCGCACCCAGGTCCCGATCATCATGGTCACAGCCAAGGGGTCCGAGATCGACACCGTGGTCGGACTCGAAGTCGGCGCCGACCACTACATCACCAAGCCGTACCGGATGCGTGAACTCGTCGCTCGTATGCGGGCCGTGACGCGCCGTGGATCCGTCGATCCCTCGGGTGGAATCGTGCTCGAGCCCGGAGTTCTGCAAGTCGGGCCGATCAGTCTCGACCCCGACGAACACATCGTGCGCGTCGATGGTGTCGAGGTCACCATGCCCCTCAAGGAGTTCGAGTTGCTGCACTTGTTGCTCGCCAATGCCGGTCGGGTGCTGACCCGTGAGACACTGATCGATCGAGTGTGGGGTATCGATTACGTGGGTGACACCAAGACCCTCGACGTGCACATCAAACGTTTGCGCGCCAAGGTCGAGGAGGATCCCGCCGAGCCGAAGCGCATCGTGACGATTCGTGGCCTCGGCTACAAGTTCGAGCGCCCGCGCTGACCGACCTCCCCGACGCCGACTGCGTCGACATCTACGATGACCACGTGAGCGACGAGAAGAAGCTGCCGGGCCGAGGGCGTGGAGCCGACTACGTCCCGCCGAAGCATCAGCACCGCATCGTCGCCTCACCTTTCACTCGTCTGGTTCGCGTCCACGCGCTCATGGCAGCCGGTGAAGCGAGCATGGCGGTGGCCTTGGCTGACTCGCTCTTCCTCTCGATCACTCCGGGTGAAGCGCGCAGCCGCGTGATCCTCTTTCTCGCCGTGAGCTTCGCGCCTTTCATCGTCCTCGGCCGTTTCATCGGGCCGGTGATCGACCGCATGCCGGGTGGTCGACGCCTGTTGGTCGTCATGATCGCCGGATTGCGCGCCGTGGTCATGTTCGCCATGGTGTCGCAACTCGATTCTCTCTTCCTGTTCCCATTGGCCTTCCTCGCCATGGTTCTCAACAAGACGTATGCGGTCTCGAAGTCGGCCATGCTTCCGACGCTCACCAAGAGCGAAGCCGATCTCGTGGAGGCCAACGCCAAGCTCGGCGTGACGGCCGGCATCGTCGGATTCGTGGCCGCGGTTCCCGCCGGTGTTCTGAGTCTGATCTCGGCTCAGGTCACACTGGTGTTCGGTGGAATCATCTTCGTGCTCGCCACCATCGCCGCCCTCCGGATCCCGAAGCGTCAGGTCGCGCGCGAGCAGGCCGCCGAACTCGAGATCCGCGAACTACGCCAAGCCGGAGTCGTGATCGCCGCTTCGGCGATGGGGCTCGTGCGCGCGAGTGTCGGCTTTCTCTTCTTTCACTTGGCGTTCTGGTTCGCTGATCCCGAGCGATCGCAGGTCGTGGGTGTGGCCCCCAATGGCCGTTGGAAGGTCGTGGAGTACCACTTCGGACCACAGTTCGGCACGATGTGGTTCGGAGTGGCGGTGAGCATGGCGGCGGTCGGGACGCTCCTCGGCAACCTGAGTGCCCGGGCGCTCAAGCGTTTCCGTCAAGTGGAGAGCCTGATGGTCCTTGCCCTCGTGATCATCGGGATCTTCGGTGTGTTCACGTCGATCGCCGCGACCACGATCGTTGCTCTCCTCATGGCCGCGGCCGTCAATTACGCGGCCGCCATCGGCAACATGGCCTTCGAAACGATCGTGCAACGTGACGCACCTGACGCCAACCGAGGTCGTGCATTGGCCAACTTCCACACGCGCTTCCAACTCATGTGGGTCGGTGCCGGGCTCATCCCCGTCGTCCTGAAACTTCCGGGAGTGGTGGGTTTCGCGATCGTGGCCGGTCTCGGAATCTCCGGTGGTGCGGCCTATTGGTTCGGACTGTCGCAGGTCGCCAAAGGACTCGACGAGCCCCTCGGTCTGGCCACGTTGGTCCGCCGCCGTATCAGGCGCCGGTGATGTCGAGCCGGGCCAACCACAGGCCGGGCGCGTCGAGTTCGGAGACCGTCGGGATCGAGTCGCGACGTTCGTAAAGCGGATCGAGTCCGCCGCTGCCGGAGCGTTCGATCACTCCCTCGACGAACGCTCGGCCCTTTTCCACGCGGTGACGATCGATGCGCAGTCCGAGCAGTTTCTCGACGAAGGCCGTTTCCTCACCCGACTCCACCCGTCGACGGCGTGCCGCTTCGGCGAGTCGCGACGGATTACCGAGGATCCGCACCCCGACCTGATCGGCCAGATGATCGGCCCATCCGAGAACGAGGGAGACGACGGTGTCGAGTTCGGGTTGGAGTTCGTTCTGTTCGGTCGACCGCACGGCGCCGAGCAGCACTTCGGGATCGCCGAGAACAGCTTGCAGGGACTGCATCGCATCCATTGGGTTCTCGATGTCGAGGCTCTGCAACTTGTCGGTGAGAGCCGAAGGGTTGGGTCGGAAACCCGCGGCATGACGCCGGATGAGTGAGTCGAGGCGTTCGGCCACGTGCGGGATGGTGATCACTGCGTGCATCGACAATTCGTTGATGAGTGTCCACATGCGGACGTCGTCTCGGGGGAGACTCCATTCGTCGGCGAAGCCATCGATGTTGGCGATGATGAACATCGGTATCGAACCACTGCGTCGTGGAATCGGCAGGTCGTACTGACCGAGTGACTTCTTGGCGAGGAGTCCGACCATCGAGCCGACGGTCATGCCCATCATCATCGGCGCGAGCATTCCGGTGAGATTGGCGAACATCGAAGCGAAGGGATCGCTCTCTTCGTCGACGGACGGACGCGCCGCGAGCGACGTTGCGAGGTCATTGAACAGTGGTTGGTAGTCGTCGAGTGTGCGCTGGGCCCAGACCGTTCGGGTCACGACGTCGGGATCACGTTCGAGTGTGGAATCTTCACGACCGGTCGCGATCTGCACTTGGCGGGCCACGATGCGGGCGAGTTCCACGAAGGCGACGCGCGCTGATGGATCGGGGTTGGGCTCGGACTTTCCACCGGTGGCCGACACGAAGGCGATCTGGCGGGCGGTGTCCCACTGGATCGGACCTTGCGCACCGAACATCTTCATGAGGTCGCCGAAGATCGGGAGGCCGGCGAAGGGATTTGATTCGTCATCGGATCCGCCGAAGGAATCCGGATGGTCGGCGCTCACGTGGGGAAGCCTAGGTGCGCCGCCCGCCGAGTGGACGGCGGACTAGCGTCCTGCTTCATGTCGCTCGACGTGGCCAACGAGAACCGCGCCCACGCGGATGCGGAGGCCGATCGTCGTCCCAAGGTGGTGCTCGTGACCGGGGCCTCGTGGCCGCTCGGTCGCCGCGTCGTGCAGCGCCTACGGGCTACGGGTTCGTTCGACGTTCGTGAGATCGAACGCGGTCGGTCGGAACTCATCGATCTCGCCGAGCACGAGGATTGTGACGTGATCGTCCACTTGGCTCCCGGCGACCACGACGCGTTGGCCTCCCGTGGTCGCAGCGCGGTAGTGGGCACCCCCGAGGTTCTCGATGGCGCGACCCGTCATCGCACCCGACACTTCGTGCTCCTGTCGTCGGCGATGGTGTACGGCGCATGGCCGAACAATCCCGTACCACTCACCGAGGACGCAGCACTTCGTCCTGATTTCGGATTCGCGTTCGCACGACAATTGGCGACCGTCGAGCAGATGGTCGACGACTGGGGTCGCTCCGAGGCCTCGCGTTCGACGTGCATTCTTCGTCCGGTGCCGGCCATGGCAGCCGATGGCACTTCGTCACTCGTGCGCGCGTTGGCTGCCGGAATGGGTGGACGTCTCGGAGAAGACGACGTCCCCGCGCAGTTCTTACATCTCGACGACCTCGCCGCCGCGGTCGTGCTCGTGGTCGAGCGCGGTCTGAGTGGTGTTTACAACGTGGCCCCGGATGGTCACGTGCCTGGTTCGCGTGTGCGTTCGCTGTGGGGGATGGCCCCGCGGCTTCGCCTACCCGACCGCGTCGCCGAAGTCGTCGCTGACCTGCGGTGGCGCTTCCAGAGAGGGCCCATTCCTCCGGGATTACGCCCCTACGTCCGTTCGCCCTGGCTCGTCTCCAACGGGCGCCTGCGGGCCGAGGGTTGGGCGCCGACCGTGACCAACGAGCAGAGTTTCGTCGAGGGCACCGAGGCCAAGTGGTGGACGATGTTGACCCCGAAACGCCGCCAAGAGTTGGCCTTGGGTGGCATGATCGCGACCATCGTTGCTGCGCTCATCGGCGTCACGGTGTGGTGGCGTCGACGAAGCTGATCGGGATCACTCGTCAGCGTCGCGCGATGTCACCGAGTGCTTCGGCGACCACGTCGATCGGAATCACGGCGATGCCAGCTTCGGTGTGCGTGCACAATCCGACGAGGCGACCGGCGCGGTCGATCACCGGCGCACCTTCCACCACATCATCGGGATCGAGATCGGCGAGGCCCAACTCGGGCATCTCGTTCTCGTCGTATGACACGACGCGCAATCGATAGGGAGTCTCGGTGAGCACGATGACCTCCTGTCCGAGTCGAACGTTGCGCGCGTCGGGGATGGAGTTCAGGGTGCGATCGGTGGCGGTGGTGAGGACGAGTAGCGCGACCGAAGCTCGATGGTCGACGTGCACGACATCGGCATCGTGGATACCCCCGTCGGTGAGGCGAACGGTGATGCGTTGGCGGTCGCCCACGGCGATCGACGTCGTGATGAGAAGAGGACCGTCGTTCACGAGTACCGCCATGGGGCGCTCGTCGTCGTCTGCAGCACCGACACTCGCCACGTCGATGTCGTCACTCGTGAGTCGGATCACGTCGCGCGCATTCGCGTCACCGTCGGTCGGTCGGGCGATGATCAACAACGCCGACACCACGCTGATGCCGATCAACAACGATGCGGCGACGACTCCACGCCCGGCCGCCTTCAGCGGTGGTTCGACATCGACCACGATGGCCGACGCCGAACCGACTTCCGACGGATGGCGCCACATTCTCTCGTGGGCCGGGATCGGGGCCGGCGGAATCTCGGGCAGCGATTCCGATGACGGCTCGTCCGCAGTCGGATCGTCGTTCGGGCCCACGAGTACCGGAGGTTAGTGAAGATCTTTCCGCAGGTGTTCGCGGGCCGACCACCGGCCACCATCAACCGGTACCATCGAAGCGTGCACAGCGAGAAGACCGCCGATCACTGGTTCGCACTCACCCCTGATCCGCTCGCTGTCGGTGACGTGTACGAGTGGGCCGTGCGCGGTGACTGCGGAGCCGTGGTCCTCTTCTCCGGAACCGTTCGCGACCACGCGGAGGAGAACGGCGAGCGACGCGACGGCGTGACGCATCTCGATTACGAGGCCTACGACGAAAAGGTTCTTCCCAGTTTTCGGGCCATCGCCGACGAAGTCCGGGTTCGGTGGCCCGGCGTCGGTCGGATTGCTCTGCTGCACCGAGTCGGCCGCCTCGCACTCGGCGAGAGTTCGGTGCTCGCCGTCGTGTCGGCTCCCCACCGCCCAGAGGCATTCGCGGCGGCACGTTTCGCCATCGACGCGCTCAAATCCGGGTCCCCGATCTGGAAGCGCGAAGAATGGTCGAGTGGTGCCGCGTGGGGCACCGGAGCTTCGGTCATCACCGAACCTTCGCAGGTCACGAGTCTCGATGAGTCGGGTGCCCGATGACCCTCGTGCTGTCCGCGGTCATCGTCGTGTGCGTGACCGTCTTCGCCGTCCTGCTCGCCGGTCGTCGGCGATCCAATTCCGACGATGCCGTGGCATCGTTTCGTGAACATCTCGATGCACTGTCGCCGGAGTCGCGTCAGCACATGTTCGATCGAGTGCAATCTCGAGTGACCGACACGGAGACCGATCATGGCGCGTGACCTCGCGATCGATCTCGGTACGGCCAACACGCTCGTCTACATGCAAGGCCGCGGCATCGTTCTCAATGAACCGTCGGTCATCGCCCTGAATCGTCAGACCGGTGAGGTTCTGGCCACCGGCCACGAGGCCTGGAGCATGATCGGACGCACCCCCGGATACATCGTGGCGGTGCGCCCGCTTCGGGGCGGGGCGATCACCGACTTCGACGTCACCGAGCGGATGATCCGCCTGTTGCTCCAGCGTGTGGGCGTTTCCCGGTTCACCCGGCCCAAGGTCGTGATCTGCGTTCCCTCGGCCATCACCGAGGTCGAGCGCCGCGCCGTCACCGACGCCGCTCGGCGCGCCGGGGCGGCCGATGCGCAACTGATCGAGCAGCCGATGGCGGCGGCCATCGGAGCCAACCTGCCCATCGATGAGCCCCTCGGCAACATGGTGATCGACATCGGCGGCGGCACGAGTGAGACCGCAGTGATCAGTCTCGGCGGCATCGTCGCCCTCGAAGCGGTTCGGGTCGGCAGTTTCGACATCGACAACGCGATTCAGAACTACGTCCGTCGTGAACACGGAATCGCGATCGGTGAGCGCACGGCCGAGGAGATCAAGGTCGCCATCGGATCGGCCGCGGAGACTCCGGACGAAATGGAAGCCGAAGTCAGCGGTCGTGACCTCATGGCCGGTCTTCCCAAGACGGTGATCTTGAAGCCCGAAGAGATCCGCTATGCGATCGACGACGTCGTGTCGCAGATCGTTCAGTCGGTCGTACGTTGTCTCGCCAAGGCACCGCCGGAACTGTCGCAGGACTTCCTTCTCCGCGGTATGTATCTCGTCGGTGGCGGTGGTCTGCTTCGTGGTCTGGCCGAGCGCATCGAACGTGAGACGCAAGTGCCCGTTCGCATGTCGAACATGCCACTCGAGGCCGTGGTGCTCGGCGCCGGACACTGCATCGAGAACTACAACGCGTTGAAGCGGATGTTCATGGGGCAGCGTCGCTGATGTCGTCGCCGTCCGGTGACGAGAGCGGTATCCGCTTCGAACTACTGGATGATCATGTCGGCGTGATCACTCTCGACCGACCCGAAGCCCGCAATGCGCTGACCCACGCGATGTACGCCGATCTCGAGCGCTTCGTGCGCGACGCCCCGGGCCGTGGGGTTCGTTGTCTCGTGATCACCGGTTCCGATCCGGCCTTCTGCAGCGGTGACGACGTCCGTCAGGTCATGGGTGGGGGAGCCGAGGGCAAGGCCCCGGTTCTCACCGACCGCACACCTCGGCTCACACCGGCCGCCGACGCCCTTCTGCACACCGATGTTCCGGTGATCGCCGCCGTCAACGGGGCGGCCGTGGGGTGGGGGATGGAGCTCGCGCTCATGGCCGACATCCGGGTGGCGAGTGAGAAGGCCAAGTTCGGCGAGTTGTTCGTGCTCCGCGGGCTGGTGTCGGATGCACCGGGCCTCGGTCGTCTGGCCCAACTCGTCGGTCGTGAGAAGGCCGCCGAGATCCTCTTCACGGGTGACGTGTTCGACGCGGTGACGGCTCGCGACATCGGCCTCGTGTCGCGGGTGGTTCCGCACGTCGATCTCATGTCGACCGCGCTCGGACTCGCCGCGAAGATCGCCGCCAACCCGCCCTTGGCCGTTCAGCGATTGAAGGCCGGCCTGCGTTCCACCCTCGATCCCGACTGGAAAGAACTCGGCGCGTGGGTCTCACGCAATCTCGGCGAACTCTTCGCGACCGAGGATCATCGTGAAGGTGTGCGGGCGTTCCTCGAGAAGCGCCCACCGAACTTCCGCGGCCGCTGAGATCAGGGGCGTTCGCGCCGGATCAAACCTTCTTGAACCACGCTGATCGCCAGATGGCCGTCGTGGGTGTAGATCGAGCCGGTGGCCAGACCGCGCGCGTGCGAGGTCGTGGGGGTGTTCTGGTCGTACAGGAGCCACTCGTCGGCGCGGAACGAACGGTGAAACCAC
>SYCI01000055.1 GCA_005787035.1 Actinomycetota bacterium
TCCACCACTCCGACCACGGCCAGCAGGTACCGACACATGTTGACCATCGGGAGCAGGCGGGGATTCCACAGCAATCCGATGATCGGCAGGCTGTCGTTGAAGAGGTACACGAAGACCACGAACACGAAGCCGGTGACCCCGAGCCACGTACCGGCCACGTGGCGTCGGGCGAGCGAGCCGATGAAACCGATCACAGCAAGAGCAGTGAAGAAGATGTTCCAGAAAGGAGGTAGCGCGAAGAACATGCCCCAGTACGAGGTGAACGAACCGTTCCCGGGCTCGCCCTTGTACTTCATGTCGGTCATGTACGCGTGGTTCATGAGGAACGGCACGATCCAGAAGGCCGACAGAAGTGCACCCGTTCCGGCGGTGGTCAGGAACCATCGGACCCGCGTGCGATCGAGGCGGAGAAGAGCCAACAACACAAGGCCGACTGCCACGTAGATCGCCACGATGCCATGGCACAACACCGCCAGGGCCATGAAGACAGCGGCCTTGATGCGATGCCGACCGGTTTCGAGTCCGTTGGCGAAGAACCCGAAAGCCAACATGGCGAACGACAACGAGATGGAGAACGAGAACTCGCCCGCCATCGTGGAGGCCACGTTGCCGCCGTAGATCGTGTAACTCTCGTCGAGCAGGTACACGAGTCCGATCACGGCGAAGAGTTCGGGGATCGGATAGGCGAACCGCGCGAGACGCCCGAACAGCCAACAACAAATCGGGAGTGTCACGACGCCGAGCACCGCGATCAACTTGAACGCGACTCCGTACGGCAGCACCACGTCGAGGAGGACGATCATCAGGGCCGGTACGACCATGTAGAAGCGGTAGATCGGGAAGCCCGAGTACCAATCCATCGACCAACCGTTGAGCCGCCACGGCAGCAGGTGATCGCGCAGGTATGCCGGACCCCACACGTGCGCCCCCATGTCGCCGCCGGTCGGCGTCGTGTTGCGGAACAAGAGCGACGGCTGCACGACTTCGATCGCGATGATCGTGCTCACTCCGACCAACACCAACCGCACCCAGAATTCGACGACGCGTCGACGCTCCCAGTCGCGGAACGGGTTCCAGCGGTGAACTCCCCGTCCGGCCGCATCCGAGAGTGACTCGGTTTCATCGACTGGTGAATCGTCGATCACGTCGGTCACTTGCGGGACGACCTCGGGTTCGGTCGGCACCGGAAGATCGTTCACCACGAGAGCAATACTGCCACCGCGAGGTCAGCGCGCGGCCAGCACCAGTCCGGCCACGTTGAAGGCCATGTGCGCCAGCATCGGACACGCGATCCGACCACTCCACTGCCAGCAGAGTCCGAACGCCAGACCGGCGACGAAGAGACCGGGAAGTTCGACCGGCTGGAGGTGGATGAGCGCGAAGAACGCGGCCGAGAGAACGAGGGCCACCGCATCGTTCAATCGGCCTTCGAGCGACTGCTGGATCACACCTCGGTACACAAGTTCTTCGACCAAAGGCGCCCCGACCGCGACGACCAGCACCAGTACCACCACCCAACCACCGTGCGCGCGGTCCCAGAGTTGGGTCGCCCGTTCGTCCACCTTCTCGGAGTCGAACACGCCGGGAAACCATTGCGACAGGGGCCAATAAAGGAGCGGTATCACCACGAGTTGGGCGGCCAATCCAACTGGGACCCCGACGAGGTCGACCGCGCGAAAGCGCAGGCGATAGTCGTCACGAATGCTCGTACCCCCTCGTCTGCGACTCAAGACGACGAGTCCGACGAGGAAAGGGATCCAGAGGCACAAGACCGCCGCCGCCGTGGTGGACGTGGGCCACCTGTCGGGGTCGTTGCCACTCTGACCGAGCGCGGCGACGACCGCCGACTGGAGAGGTAAAGCCGCGACGTAGGCGGCGACCCAGAGAACCGCCGCGGCACCGACGGTGAAGCGGGCCTCGTTGGCGGCCGGACGCACGAAAGATCAGCCGGCGAGGCGATGCACGAAGGGGAGGACTTCGACGCGACGGCGGTCTTCGAGACGCCAACCGTTGGGTGCGTTGAACCGACTCCAATGGGTTTCGCAAAGTTCGTAGGAACTGGGTTCACGTTCGTCGAGCAGACGATCGATCCAGATGACCGATGTGGAGTAGTTGAAGGTCAGGGTCAGGCGGGCGTGGTCACGACAGCCGTTTCGGGTGCATCGACGCATGGCCGACAAGGTACGGGAGCCGCTCGGTTCCGTGGTGGATAGGTGATCAGCTGATGCAGACCCACTCCGCTCATCGGAATCGGGCGCGGAGTAGCCACTTTCATACCGGCGAGGCGGCCTCCGCCGGACGGCCGGCGACACCCCGGTCGTAGCATGGGTTCATGAGTGAGCCCACTCCTCCCCCGCCGCCCCCGCCGTCTCCCAACCCGGAGAAGCGCCGTCTCGGTCGATCGGCCGACAATCGCGGTGAAGGTCGCTCGAGCGGCCGGCCGGCCATGCCCAAATGGTCACCTTGGGTTCTGCTGGCCCTCATCCTCATCCTGATCTTCGGACCCCAGCTCCTCCCCGGACCCGACCGCGAGAAGATCGGTTTCGCCGAGTTCATCACGCAGGTTCAGTCGGGCAAGGTCGACGAGGTCAAACTCAACAACACGACTCTGGGCATCACCGGCAAGTTCACCGATGGCAGCGAGTTCACCACGACCGCGCCGCTCGGCTTCCCGAACGAGAACGACCGCACGATGTTCACCGAGAAGAACGTCGACTTCCAGCCGACCACCCCGCAGTCGAACTGGTTCATGAACCTGATTCCACTGTTGCTTCCGTTCTTCTTGATCTTCGGTCTCCTCATGTGGATGAACCGTCGGGCCTCGGGTCAGATGGGCAACGTCATGTCGATCGGGCGCAGTCGCGCCAAGGCCTACACCACCGATCGCCCCTCCACCACCTTTGCCGACGTCGCCGGCTACGAAGGTGTGAAGACCGAGATCAAAGAGGTCGTCGACTTCCTCCGGATGCCCGAACGATTCAAGGAGATCGGAGCTCGGGTACCCAAGGGCATCTTGCTCGTCGGCCCGCCCGGTACCGGCAAGACCCTCTTCGCCCGCGCCGTGGCCGGTGAAGCCGGCGTCGGATTCCTGTCGGTCACGGGCTCCGACTTCATGGAGATGTTCGTCGGAGTGGGCGCGAGTCGTGTGCGAGATCTGTTCCAGCAGGCCCGCAAGATGGGTCGCGCCATCATCTTCATCGACGAAATCGACTCCATCGGTCGCAAGCGAGGTGCCGGCCTGGGCGGCGGACACGATGACCGCGAGCAGACGCTCAATCAGATGCTCGCCGAAATGGACGGTTTCGAGACCTCCGAAGGCATCGTCATCATGGCCGCGACCAACCGGCCCGACATCTTGGACCCGGCCTTGCTTCGTCCCGGGCGTTTCGACCGTCAGATCGTCGTGCCGCTACCCGAGTTCGAAGAACGTCTGGCGATTCTGAAGGTCCACAGTCGCGACAAGCGCATGGGCCCCGACGTCGACCTCGAGATCATGGCCAAGGGAACCCCGGGCATGAGCGGTGCCGATCTTGCGAACCTCGTGAACGAAGCCGCGTTGTTCGCGGTGCGTCGCGGCAGTTCGCAGATCGAACGCATCGACTTCGAGTCGGCGCGCGACCGCATCATGATGGGAGCGCGACGCGACTCACTCATCTTGTCCGCCGAGGAGAAGCGCACGACCGCTTACCACGAAGGCGGGCACGCGGTTCTGGCTGCAGTGCTCCCCAACGGCGATCCGCTCCACAAGGTCACGATCCTCCCGCGTGGCATGGCTCTCGGAGTGACCCAGACCCTCCCCGAAGAACGGCACAGCTACTCGCGCGACTACATCGAGGATCGCATCTGTATGGCACTCGGTGGCCGCGTGGCCGAACAGGTCGTGTTCGGCCAGCAGACCACCGGCGCCGCCAACGACCTCGAGGTCGTGACCGGACTTGCGCGTCGCATGGTTCGCGAGTGGGGAATGAGCGACAAGGTCGGTCCCATGGCGTGGCACGGACAGCAGCAGGTCTTCCTCGGTGAGGACCTCATGACCGGCGGCCGGGAGTACAGCGACGACACCGCGCGCACGATGGACGAAGAGATCAATCGCATCCTTCGTGTTCAGGAGCAACGAGCAATCGAACTACTGAACAAGCACCGGGCAGGTCTCGACCTCGTTGCTTCCGCATTGCTCGAGCACGAGACCATCGATGGAGCCGAAGTGGGTCGTCTCGTCCAGCAGGGTCTCGGGGAACCGACGCCGCGCGCCGACGCGACCTCCCTCACCGACTAGAGCAATCACCCTCCACCGGCGGTCGCCCGGGCTCTCGGGCTTCGGCGACCGCGGCCCACAGATCGGTCGCCGACACCGGTCCGAGGAAGTGCCGGTGCACGATTCCCTGATGGTCGGCGATGAGAACGGTCGGCACGGCGTCGATGCGGTACTTCTCGTGGAGCCTGCGCTCGGCCGAGTACTCGATCTCGCGTACGGTCACTTGGCGACTGGTCAGCGCCGCGGCTTTGTGGGCGACGTCCCGGCACACCTCACACGTGGACGACGTGAAGACGACGACACTCCAGTGCTCGGCGCGTCCATCGGAGTCGAAGTCGGCCACGTCGATCTGGCTCGGCACGTGCCAGTTGCGCTGTGTGGGGGCATCGTCGACCCTTCGTCGACCCACCACGAGAGCCACTGTTGCGACAACAGCCACGATCACTGCCGCGACCAGAAGGTTGATCACGACTTCTCCGGCAGACCGAGAACCGCCGACAAGCCGTTACCCGACGAGTTGCGCTCGAGTCGTCGCTCCACGAGGATCGACTGATCACCGACCACGACTACGGGTCGGCCCAGGCTGATCGCATCGACGAGGTCGATCGAGAGAATGCCATTGGCCGCGAGTTCGAGGCCCTCGAGTCCGGTCACGGGTTCGCGTCCGCCCGGCCCGATGCTGAACACATCGACTCGAGCGATGTTGGGCGAGACATTGAGCAGAACCAGTGCTCCCTCGAGCGCCACTTGCGGAGTGACCGAGACGAACCATTCGGGTAACAGTGCATCGCCCTGGGCCCCGAGCAGCACCGAGGTCGAGATCGAATCCCCCGCCGGTCGCGTGAGTACCCGCTCGACAACCAATGAACTCTCCGACAGAGTGGAGATGAGGGATCCGTGAGCCCCGTCGGGGAGACCGACGATTCCAGCGGTGTCGAACACGACGACTTCACGCGACGGCACGGTGAGCGTGGTGGGATCGATGATCGCATCGGTGACACCGAGCATCACCACATCGACCTCGATGTCGGAATCTGTGGGATTGAACATGACGAGACGTTCGCTGACTCCCGAGCCCTTCTCACCGTCGGCGAACCACCACTCGTCGGACAACGAAGGAGCACCGAGGCTCGTCACGTGACCAAGGCGACCACCACCGAGGAAATGCTGATCCTTGGCCACGACGATGCGGCCGCTGCTCGCGACCACACTCACCCCGAGCACCGGTTCGTCGCGGAAGCCCGACTCTTCGAGGTTGACCACGCGTAACGATTGCGCCGGGATCACGTAGCCCTGGAGTTCATTCGGAGTGCGCGGACCGGCCGACGTGGAGATGGCGATGTCGACGATGGCCGGCGTCTGATACGGATTCGAGATCAGCAGCCGCGAGTCCGAACCCTGAGGGGTCGATGCGTCGGCCACGTACCACTCTCTCGAGGTCGTGTTGGCGCATGTGCTCACGGCGTCACCGGCGGGATGGAGTGAGCGCTGTTCGACCGTCACCCCGGCCTGATCGACCTCGACCACCGAACTCACGTAGTTGCCCTTCAGCAATTCGTCGAGGTCGACCGTCGTCTGATCACGAGGTTCGACCACGACCGGAACCGTGAGAGGGGGCTGATCGATCGAGAGCACCGTGACCGATCCACTGACTGGCAGTTCGGATGGATTGGTCACCACGACCTCACCCCCGTACTCGCCGCTTTCACTCATGCCGAGCGCGGACACCCCGCCACAGAACCACGTCGTACTGATCGCACCCTCGGCATCCGGAACCCCCGGTGTGCCCGGACGCGAGGACGACGCGAACACCGGTGGTTCGGATCCGGCACCGCGATCGGCCGCGACAGCTGCACCGATCGCCAGGACGACGACCACGAGCACACCGACGAGGCGCTTCACGAAGGATCACCCGTCGGTGCCATCGGCGCCGTTTCGGATTCGAGAACGATGAGAGGATCGGTTGGTTCGTTCACCCGCGAGACGCGACGCGGCTGAACGATGGCGAGCAGCAACGCGATCCAGAGAGCGGCCTGCAGAACGATCCACCCGATGCGACTCCATGGCGCGTCGTACTCGAGCACGACCTCACCGCCGGTGCCGAGGTCGAAAGCCATGACCGAGCCGAACGAACCCTCGGGAGCGATTTCTCGCCCA
>SYCI01000056.1 GCA_005787035.1 Actinomycetota bacterium
CTTCGTGACCCACGATCAAGAGGAAGCCATGAGCATGAGCGATCGCATCGCGATCATGCTCGACGGTCACATCGAACAACTCGGCGACCCCGAATCGGTCTACGAGCACCCGGCCTCGGCCTTCGTGGCCGGTTTCATCGGTCGCAACAACTTCTGGCAGGGCGTGGCCACCGAGCACGGCGCGCGGAGCGACGACGGGGTCGAATTCGTGGCCAGCCGTCCCGAAGAAGACGTCCCCAATGGTCAAGGGGCATTGGCAGCGGTGCGTCCGGAGTGCATCAATCTCGCGTCCGAGAAGCCGAGCCAGGAGTCGAATGTCCTGCGCGGCAAGGTCGCCGGGGTGTCGCACTTCGGCGACGTCCTGCAATACGTGGTGTCGGCCGGCGACCGCGACGTGCTGGTTCTCACCCCGCGCGCTCACGCGGCTCGACTGCACGCCGGTGACGACGTGTGGTGCAGTTGGACGGCCGACGACGTGTATCTGTTCTCGGCCCGCCAAGCCGACATCGTGATGGCCGATGCCGCCGACGAAGAACTCGTCGACGAATGATCGGCCTTCATTCCATTTCCCGACCAAGATCCAGCAAGTAAGGAGAAACCCATGAACACACCCAAGAAGCCCCAGCAACTCCGCATGCTCGCTCCGACGAGTTTCCGCGACAAGTTGTCACGGCGTGCCGTCATCAAGATGGGAACCGCGGCCACCGGCTTGGCGATCGTCGCCGTGGCCTGTGGCGGTGACGACGGCGGATCGTCGGGCGGTGGCGATACCACCGATGGCGGCGGTGCCGGAGGCACTCAGGCGAGTGGTGACTGGAGCCGGGTGATCAACGCGGCCAGTGGCACTCTCGCCATGTACACGTGGGGTGACTACAACGATCCGTTGCTGGTTGGCGAACAAGCCGAGAAGGCCATCGGCGCCACCATGAAGGTCGACTACTTCAACAGCAACGAGGACCTCATCACCAAGCTCTCGACCTCGGGTGGCGCGAGCGGCTTCGACATCGTCGTGCCGACCGGTCCGTACATCCCGCAGATGATCGAGAAGGGTCTCATCCAGAAGTTCGACAAGTCGCTGATCCCCAACATGGTCAACGTCGATCCGAACTATCTGGCCCAGGCCTGGGATCCGGGCAACGACTACTCGGTCTGCAAGAACTGGGGTACCACCGGATTCATGTGGGACAGCACCGTGATCGAACGCGATCTCGTCACCTGGACCGACTTCTTCGACGCCTGCATGAACGAGGCCAGCGGCAACTGCTCGGTTCTCGATACGGGCCCGAACCTCTGGGGCGCGTGGTGCTGGGCCAACGGCAAGGATTGGAACGGAACCGATGTCGCCGATCTCGATGCCTGTGAGGCGTTCCTCGTGGACGAACTCGCCCAGCACATCAAGAAGTTCGACAGCTACCCGAGCACGGCCATCGCCGAGGGCGCGTACTCGCTGTCGATGGCCTGGAACGGGGACGCCCGTCAGGCGTATTACCGCATCGAGGAAGCCGGTGGAGACCCGAGCGTGTGGAAGTGGGCCCTCGGCTCACCCGACACCGAACTCTGGATGGACAACTACTGCATCGCCGCCGGCGCTCCGAACCCCGAGGCCGCCCACGCGTGGATCAACTGGGAACTCATCCCCGAGATCTCGATCCAGGATCTGCAGTACCACGGCTACCACACCGGCATGAAGAACATGTCCGACCTCATCGCCGAGATCGCTCCCGATCTCGACAAGGGCGACATGATCTTCTTCGACGATGCCCAGGTCGCCAACATGCACACGCAGGAGATCACCGAGGCCATCGACCGTCAGGTCGAAATCCTCAACAAGATGAAGGCCAAGGCCGGGGCCTGATAGCGGGTGACCGCAGCAGTACCTTCTCGTCGTCGTGGATGGCGGGGGCCCAAATTCGCCCTCGCCATCCCGTCGATCATCTGGTACCTGCTGTTCTTCGTCATCCCGATCGCCTTCATCGTCGTCTATTCGTTCGGCACGAAGGACACGACGAAACTTCTTCCCGTCGATCTCGGGAAGTTGACCACGGGCAACTATGCGGAGGTCTTCGACGAGACCTTCTTCAAGGTCTTCCGGGCGACTTTGCGGATCGCCGTGGTGGCGACCTTGCTGTGTCTGCTGATCGGACTCCCGGTCGCGTATTTCGCGGCCTTCAAGGTGAGCGAACGCTGGCGGGCTCTGATCCTCGCCCTCGTGGTGGTGCCGAGCTTCACGTCGTTCCTCATCCGAACCGTGGCGTGGCGTATTCCTCTCGCGCCCAAGGGCGAGTTCTCTCAGTGGCTGGTGGACATCGGTCTGATCGGTGACAAAGGAATCCAACTCCTCGAGACCCAGACCGCAGTGCAGATCGCCATCGTCTACAACTACCTCGGGTTCATGATCCTTCCGCTCTTCGTGGCCCTCGACCGGATCGATGTGCGAATGCGCGAAGCGAGCAAGGACCTCGGTGCCGGACGCGTCGCGACTTTCTTCGGTGTCACCCTCCCACTCGCTGGCCCGGGCATCGTGGCTGGCGTGTTGCTCACGTTCATCCCGATGTGTGGCGACTACGTGACGGCCACCGTGCTCGGCGGCGCCAAGGGCAACATGATCGGCTCGATGATCGCCTCGCAGTTCTCGCAGGCGCAGAACTGGCCGCTCGGTTCGGCCATGGCCGTGCTCATGATCGGTGCCGTGCTGGTGGCATTGGTGGCCGGAGCACTCATCGTGTGGGTCGTGCCCTGGATCACCCGGGCGCTGGAGCCGATCGCACAGCGCATCCGTCGCTCGATCCACGAACGCAATCGGGCGGTCGAGCGGGCCGCAGCCCCGGCGCGGGCGCCTCGCTTCGAACCGATCAAGATTCTTTTCGCAGTGTGGGCCGTTCTCGTCCTGGCCTTCATGTTCATCCCGATCCTTCTCGTCTTCCGGCATTCGTTCAACGGCGGCACGTCGTTCGCGATCTGGGCCGGCCGGACGAGTACGAAATGGTGGGGCGAGCTCTTCGATGGCGGGTCGGCCTGGACCGTTGTCACGATCTTCGTGGTGGTCCCGGTGATCGCGCTGGCCATCCGACGGCTGCTGGCGCATCGCGGCTCGGTTCCGACCCGAGTTCTCAACTACTTCGGCCCACTCGGATTCCTCGTCGCCTTCGTGATCAACGGTTTCTCGACCGACTGGTATCACGACGTCTTCGACTTCGCGGGTATCGGTGATGCCATTCGTAACTCGTTCCTCGCCGCCTTCGGCGCGACCGTGATCGCCGTCGTTCTCGGGGGGCTCTCCGGTGTGGCCTTGGCCCGTCGACCCGGACGCTGGACCAAGGTGTTCATGGCCACGGTGTTCCTGATCCTGGTGACGCCCGAGGTCATGGATGCGGTCGCCCTCGTGACGTGGTTCCAGCGCATCGCCGACGTTCCGGTTCTGGGGTATGCGTTCAAGAGCGGCATCGGTCCCTTCAGCGGCGGTATGAGCAAGTTGTGGGTCGGACAATCGCTGTACGCGAGCGCGGTCGTGACACTCATCGTGCGCGCCCGTCTGGCTGGTCTCGACGAATCACTCGAGGAAGCGGCCGCCGATCTGGGGGCCACGCCGGCGCGGGCGTTCCGACAGATCACGTTGCCTCTCATCTCGTCGGCTCTCGTGGCCGGTGGACTCTTGTCGTTCACTTTGTGCCTCGACAACGCCGTGATCTCGACCCTCGTGAGTGAGGCCGGTTCGACCACCTTCCCGGTCGCCCTCCTCGGTGCCACCAAGAGCACCATCAAACCCTTCTGGGGTGTCGGAGCAGTGGTGTTGTTCGTGATCACCATGGGTGCACTCCTCTTCGTGGCCCGGGTGCTGCGCCGCTCGGGCGAGTCGTCCAGCCAGATCGCGGCCACACTCGCCGGCGGCTGATCCACTCGTGCGCGCCATCGTGGTGGGGGCCGGCCTCGCCGGTTTGAGCGCGGTTGAATCTCTCGCCGCCCGCGGCGTGGACGTGAGGTTGGTGGAGGCCGGTCGGCGCTTCGGGGGTCGGGCGCGCACGGTTCACGATCGCTTCGCCCACGGCCAATACGCCGAGAGCGGCGCGGAGTGGGTCGACACCGTCCATCACCGGATGCACGCACTCATGGACCGCTTCGGCGTGAACACTCTCGGGCCGGGGCTCGAATGGACGACGATTCGGCGCTGGCTCTTCTGGGATGCGCGTCTGTACACCGCGAGCGACATGGTGTCGCTCGATCCCCATGTGTTCGAACAAGTCGAGCACTACGAAGCAACCGTGGATTCTCATGCAGTCGACCTGCCCGACGCCGCGCGACCCACTTCGCATCCGCGGGCGACCGACCTCGACGGGCTGTCGTTGGCCGATGCGATGCGCGAGTGCCGACTCGGCGAGGCGGCTTCGCTTTTCGCCCAGCGCAATTCGGAGGGCGAGTTCGCCTCCGATCCGTCGCGGGTGTCACTCCTCTTCGTGGCCCAACAACGCGCCCAGGAAGCCGAGGCGGCCCGCGAACTCGGGGTTGACGTGCTCGCCCATCGGGTGGACGGCGGGGTGTCGCGTATCGCGTCGGCGTGGGGGGAGTGGCTGCTTCGTCGCCCACGAATCACCGTCGACTTCGAGCGGTCGGTGATCGCCGTCGATCAGGATGCCGACGGAGTGCGCGTCGAGCTCGCCGACGGGGAGACGTTGGCGGCCGACGTGTTGGTGTTGGCCACCTCACTCGTCCCGCTGCGTCGTCTGGCATGGCGCTGCGCACTACCGAATGATCTGCATCGGGCTCTGCATGGTCTCGGCTACGGAACGATCACCAAGACCGCAGTGCAGTTCGACCGGCGTGAATGGGAACCCGGATACGGCACCACGAGCTCGATCTCACAACGTCTGTACGACTGCTCGGTCGACCAAGGAGGGTCGAGTGGCATCGTGATGTCGTATTGCGGTGGCGATGGCGGGCGGCAGCTCGGTGAGGTGAGCGAGGACGAGCGCGTCGGCCTGATCGAGGCCGACATGCGTCGAGTGCACGGCATCGAGACGTCGAGACTCGGTGCGTTCTCGCGCTGCTGGTCGGTCGAACCACACTTCGGTGGTGCGTATGCGGTCTACGAACCGGGACAGGTGACGGCGTACTGGGACGTTCTGCGTCGTCCCTTCGGACGCATTCATCTGGCTGGTGAGCACGTCGCGACGTGCACGGGTTACATGGAAGGTGCCGTGGAATCGGGCCGAACGGTGGCCGAGCGCATCACGGCCTGACTCGAACGACGGGTCAGTCCGAACCTTCGGCGATCCGCATGGTGGTGGCGAGCGAGGGGCCACTCGACGGTGACCCGCTCGCGATCCGCACCTCTTGCACTTCGCCCTCGAATCGCCCCGGGCTCGTGTACGAGGGAACGACGGCAAGGCCGTCGTGGCGCCCGACCCACATGCCACCGGCGGCGGTGGTGACGCCGGGGAACATGAAGATGCCGCCGAAGTGGCCGTCGGCCACCTCGCGACCATCCACTACGAGTCGGAGCGCGCCCGAGTCCATGGTGACCGCGAGTTTGTGGGCGCCGGCGGAGAGGGTTTCGCCGTGCACATGAGCGCGATGTCGTCCGTACACGACATCGAACCTCGGTTGTCCGTCCACGAGGTGCAGAACCCAACCTCCCTGGTGGTCACCGAGCGCGGCGATCACTCCGGAGGCCGACGGCGTGGAACGAATGGTTGCACTCATCGTGAAGCCACCGAACATCGACGGAACGCGGTTGGCGGCCACCGGATGATCGCTCGGTCGGTACGACGCCGATCGAGGGAGTGGGTACTCGCCGGGATGCATGGGGTAGCCGGCCGACGGATCGAACAAGGGAAAGACGTTGTTGGCCTCGGCCTCCGAGGTCCAGAGATCGCTGAGACGTTCGAGTAGCTCGGGATGTTCGACTGAGAGATCGGTCGACTCCGAGAAATCACGAGTGAGATCGAAGAGCTGCCAGGTGTCGGTGTCGTACGAGTGACTTCCCGTGATGTGCGAGCGCTCGTCGAAAAGGGGAGACACGAAGTTGGTGGTCGCTTTCCAGCCTTCGTGGTAGATCGAACGCGAACCGTGCATCTCGAAGTACTGAGTCGACCGATGTTCGGGTGCATCACCGTTCACGAACGACGTACTCGCATCGCGGCCGTCCACTCGTTGCTGGGGAACTCCATCGACGACGGTGGGCATCGTGGAGCCGAGCGCGGCGAGGAGGGTCGGCATCACGTCCACGGCGTGGGTGAACTGGGTTCGCACCGAGCCGGCTTCCTTGATTCGTCGCGGCCAGCGCACGACGAGTGGGGCGCGAACTCCACCGAGCCACGAGTAACGCTTCCAGAGTTGGAACGGACTGTTCCCAGCCCATGCCCAGCCCCACGGGTAGTGGTTGGTGTGATCGGGGCCGCCGATGTCGTCGATGCGCGCGAGTGCTTCCTCGACCGAAGCGAAGTCACCGAGCCACGACGCCGCCTCGTTGAGTGTTCCGATGGGGCCACCTTCGCTGCTCGTCCCGTTGTCGGACATGAGCATGACGATCGTGTTCTCGGCGCGACCCGATGTTTCGAGATGGTCGAGCAACCGGCCGATCTGGGCGTCGGTGTGGGTGAGGAATCCGGCGAAGACTTCCATGTAACGCGCAAAGAGCCTTCGCTCGTCGGCGGTGAGCGAAGACCACTCGGGAACCCACGAAGGGCGGGGAGTCAGAACGGTGTCGGGGGGAATCACACCGAGTTCGAGTTGGCGGGCGTAGATCGAGTTGCGCAATTCTTCCCAGCCGGAATCGAAAGCGCCGCGATACGGCTCGACCCACGATTTCTCCACGTGGTGCGGCGCGTGGGCGGCGCCGGTGGCGAACCACAGCAGGAAGGGTTTGTCGGCGGTCGCTTCGGCTTGCGCCTGGAGCATGGCGATCGCCTGATCGACGAGATCGTCGGTGAGGTGATAGGTGGCGCTCTGTGAGGTACGGGAAGGTGCCTCGATGGGCGTGTTGTCGCGTACGAGTTCGGGCGACCAGTGGTTGGTCTCGGCGCCGAGGAACCCGTAGTAGCGCTCGAAACCCAGACCGAGTGGCCAGCGTTCGAAGGGGCCGGCGGCCGAGTACTCGGTCTGTGGGGTGAGGTGCCACTTGCCGACGCACATGGTGTTGTATCCCGCGTCGCGCAGAACACGGGGGAGGGCCGCCGCCGATTTGGGGAGGCGTCCGCTGTAGCCGGGGAGGGCGAACGAAGTCTCCTGAGTGGCGCCCACACCGACGGCATGATGATTTCGTCCGGTCATGAGCGCGGCGCGCGTCGACGAGCAGATCGAGGTGACGTGGAAGCGGTTGTAACGCAGGCCACCGGCGGCGAGGCGGTCGATGTTGGGGGTGGCGATGGGCGAACCGAAGCAGCCGAGTTGACCGAAGCCGACGTCGTCGAGCACCACGATCACGATGTTGGGCGCACCCGCGGGAGGTTGCGGATACGCCACCACTTGCGGAGTGACAGGAGCGCCGGACGACATGAAGCGATCCTAGGAGGACGAGCCTCGGGGGCATCGGGCTAGGGTTCTCGTCGCCATGAACGAATCGAAACCGCCAAGTACCAATCCACCACGAATCGCGGTGCTTCCCGCCACGGCACCATCGTGGATGAGCGATGCGGTGGTGGAAGGCGGCGGGCACGTGGTGGAACTCGCCCAAGCCGAAGCCCTCGTGTGGGGTGCGGCCCGCGATCCCCGCGGACTCGAAGAGGTTCTCGCATCGGCTCCACATCTCACGTGGGTGCAGTTGCCTTTCGCCGGCGTGGAGGAATTCGCGCATCTGATCGACGGTGAGCGCACGTGGACATGTGGCAAAGGTGTGTACGCCGAACCCGTGGCCGAGATGGCACTCGCGCTCGGGCTGGCCGGCCTGCGCGGATTGGGCCGCTACACGCGTGCCGGTGAATGGACGGGCCCGTACGGCCGGAACCTGATCGGCGCTCGGGTGACGATCCTGGGCGGCGGGGGGATCACCGAGGAACTCGTGCGCCTGCTCGCGCCCTTCGACTGCCACGTGACCGTGGTGCGCAACCGAGTGAGCGAGATGGAGGGAGTCGACGTCGTTCTGCAGAGCGACCAATACGCCGACGCGCTGCCGGGGGCCGACCTCGTGGTGCTGGCGCTCTCGCTCACTCCCGAGACCGAAGGAATCATCGGGCGGAGCGAATTCGAGTCGATGGAGTCGCACGCCTGGATCGTGAACGTCGCGCGTGGCAAGCACATCGTGACCGACGATCTCGTCTGGGCCCTCGAGAACGACGTGATCGGAGGCGCGGCCATCGACGTGACCCACCCCGAACCGTTGCCGCCCGACCATCGACTGTGGTCGTTGCCGAATTGCATCATCACCCCTCATGTCGGCAACACGCCGGCCATGGCGGTACCGCTCCTGAGCGAGCGCATCGCGGCCAATGTGCGTCGATGGTCGACGGGGGAGGATCTGATCGGCCCGGTCGATCCCGAACTCGGCTACTGATCGACTCTCGATGACCGGCGCGTACTACGAACGACTCGGCGTGCGGCCGGATGCTTCGGCCGACGAGATTCGCGCGGCGTATCGCGCGCTCGCGCGCCGTCATCACCCCGACGCTCGTGGCGGTCGACCATCCGGTGAGATGGCGGCGATCAACGAAGCCTGGAGTGTGCTCTCCGATCCGGGCCGACGCGCGATGTACGACGCCGCGCTGCGGGGTGGTGGTGCGACGATCCGCGACGCGGCGCCGACCATGCCCGAGCCGCGTCTCAATCCGCTCGCGCGCTACGAGAACCCGCCGCGATTTCCGTGGCGCATGATCCTCGTTCTCGTGGGCGTGGCCACGGCGGCGATTTTGATTCTCGGTGCTCTCACCTCGCCGGGCGAGCCGGCCCCGATCGACAACCTGATGCAGGTCGGGTCGTGCGTTCGGATCGACGAGACCCGCCGGGAGGCGGTGGAGGCCGATTGCGACGAGCCGCACGATGCGGTGGTGGAGGAACTCGTGCCCTTCGACGGGCTGTGTGGGCTTGGTCTCGTCGGCTACCGGGATCGGCAGGGCATGGGGCAAGTGTGCGTGGTGGGCGAGTAGGGACCCGTTGGTAGCGTGTTCTTCCGCTGGGGCGATTAGCTCAGTCGGCTAGAGCGCTACGTTCACACCGTAGAGGTCATCGGTTCGAGCCCGGTATCGCCCACCAGTTCACGGCCCGGTCTTGCGACCGGGCCGTTGTTCGTTCTGACCTCGATGGTTGCTCAACCCGACCGACCCCGACCGGTACTCTGACGCCCGTGCGACGGACCTGCGAACGCCCCGGCTGTGGTCAGCCGACCGTGCTCATGTACGGCATGAGTCAGGGCGTTAGTGGTGCCATGACCCTCTGGATCGAGTCGTGGAATCCCGATCAGCCCCGCGAGGTTCCCAAGGATGCGCGTGGCGCACTGTGTGCGCGCCACGGCGAATCGCTCAGCCCGCCATCGGGATGGAGCGTGGACGACCGACGCGAGTCGATGCCGCGACTGTTCAAACCCAAACTGACCGCCGTGCCCGACAAACCGGCCACCGCCAAGCCGAAACGTGAACGGCCCAAGACAATGCCGCGTCCTCGTCTGTTCGAGACGAGTGACAAGACCGAGCAGTCGGCCCCCGTCGCCGTCGTTGCAACTTCGCCCGCGCCGATCGTTGTCGCCCCGACCGCCCCGCCGGTCGTGGAGCCCGTGGTGGACTCGTCACCCATGGTCGTCGAGCCTGAAGTGGTCGACGCGGTACCCGAAGAAGGCGTGGACGACTCGAAGTCGTGGGTGCCCTTCTTCGATCCCGACGACGACCTCGGAGGGATGCTCGACGCCACCGGTCCGATGTTGCGCGACGCCTTCCGCTCGAGGCACAACGGGCGCGCTCGCGACTGACCGATGGAACTCGCCGTCACGGCCGAACTTCCGTGCCCACCCGATCGTCTCTTCGCCGAGGTCGACGATCTTGCCGGTTATCCGCGCTGGATGGGTCTCGTACACGCGGCCGAGCCGCGCGAGACCGACGTCTGGTTGGTCGAACTCCGCGCGCGCGTCGGCCCGTTCGCCCGATCGAAGAGACTTCGAATGAGACGGGTCGACCTCACCGCACCGAGCCACGTCCGCTTCGAGCGCCAAGAGAACGACGGTCGTCGTCACGGTGAATGGGTGCTCGACGTCGTGGTGGAAGCGATCGAATCGGGTTCGCGTCTCGTGATGACGCTCACGTATTCGGGCCGGCTGTGGTCGAGTGTCGTGGAGCGCGTGTTGAACGACGAGATCGAGGCATCCAAGGTGCGATTGCGCGACCTCGTCGCCTGATTTCAGTGGGCGGCTCGCGCCGAGTAGCGCCCGTCGGACCGACGCTCGAGCATCAACTTCACTCCGAAACATTCGCTCAGGGCTTCGGCGTCGAGCACCTCGCTGATCGGTCCCGAAGTGAGGACGCGCCCGTGGTGGAGCATGAGGCAGTGCGTCATCGACGGCGGAACCTCGTCGAGATGATGGGTCACGAGCGCGACCCCGGGAACCCGTTCGTCGCCCATCATCGATTCGAGCGATGTCACGAGTTGTTCGCGACCACCCAGGTCGAGTCGGGCGCTCGGTTCGTCGAGCAACACGACCGCCGGCTCGTTCATCAGACTGCGGGCGAGAAGAACGCGCTGCTGCTCACCCGACGACAAGGTTCCGAAACTGCGCGAGCCGAGTTCACCGACCCCCAAGCGGGAGAGGCAAGCCAGGGCACGTTCGCGGTCGACGTTCTCGTACTGGTGCCACCAGGGCTCGAGAGCCGCATTCTTGGCGGTCATCACTACGTCGGCCGCCGAGAGCGCCGGCCGGATCTCGCCGGCGAACGATGCCGAGACGTATCCGATTCGCTGTCGAAGTGTTCGCACATCGGTGGAACCGAGTGTTTCGCCAAGAACCGAAACTTCACCCCGGGTGGGATGTTCGTACATCGCGGCGATTCGCACGAGTGTCGTCTTGCCCGAACCGTTCGCGCCGAGCACGAGCCAACGTTCGCCCGGACGGATGCACAACGACACGTGCTCGAGAATGTGTCGTCCATCGCGCACGAAATCGATCGCACGAAGTTCGAGAGCAGGCACGACGGGCATTTCGGCGGGTGACCGTAACAGAAACGACACATCAAGTACCCTGACCACGTATGTCGCTGGCCCGTCGAGTTCGCTCCCGCGCGAGATCCACGGTCGCCGCGGTCGCAGTGTTGGTCGTCGTTTCGCTGGCGAGCCCATCGTCGGTCAGTTGGGCAACGCGCACCGGCGACACCGCAGCCGAACAAGCAGCGGCCGAGATCGAAGCCGCCCGCCAGCGTGCCGATGCCGCATCAGCGGCCATGTTCGAAGCCGAATCGAAACTCGATCAACTGAATCTCGAAGAAGAAGCCACGGCGGCCGAAGTTGCTGCCCTCGAGGCCAAAGCGAGTCAATTGTCGACCGACGTCGAAGAACTCGCCGTCCGTCGGTTCATCTCGGGGAGTCAGGGAATTCCGTTGCTGAGTGGCCTCGACGGGCCCACTCAGCAGGCTCAAGCCAACGTCCTCCTCGCCATCGTCACCGAGTCGTCGCAATCCACACTCGACGAGTACGACGCCTTGGCGGATGAGTTGGCGAGCAAACGCAAGAAGTTGCAGAAGGCCAAGGAGAAAACGGCGCAGGCGATCACCGACTATCAGGCGCTCAAGGAGAAGGCCGAGGCTGAAGTGAAGCGCCTGCAGGAGATCGAAGCCAAACGTTTGAAGGACGAAAAGGTTCGTCAGATTCTGGAGGCCAAGCGGCGCGCCGCCCAAGCCAACACGGGTGGTCGTCGTTCGGGTTCATCGGGTTTCCTCGACAACGGCATCTACTTCGATGGGTCGATTCTGTGTCCGTTCGTCGGCTCGGCGGGTTTCGGCGACACGTGGGGTGCGCCGCGCAGCGGTGGTCGACGACACGAGGGTGTCGACATCCTCACGGCAACCGGAACCCAACTCGTCGCGGTGGTGTCGGGTCGGGCGAGCTTTTCGATCACGAGTCTGGGTGGCAACTCGGTGACGCTGTACGGAGACAACGGGAACACCTACTTCTACGCCCATCTCTCGGCCTGGGAGGGACAGAGTCGGCAGGTTCAGCAGGGCGACGTGATCGGCTACGTGGGCGACACCGGCAACGCCCGGGGAACCCCGCACCTGCACTTCGAGATCCGGCCCAATCGTGGTCGGGCCGTCAATCCGTACCCGTCGGTTCGTGCCGCGTGCTGACGGTTGCGCGAACCTAGAACCGTGAGCGATCAGCCCTTCGACGCCCTCCGGGAGGGTTTGCGGTCGGTGACCGCATCGTCGAAGGTCGAGAACCTCAGTCGCCTGAGTGGCGGCGCGTCACGCGAGACCTGGCGTTTCGAGGCTGATGGTCGACCGTTGATTCTCCAGCGTCAGCGTTCCGGAGACATTCGTGACATGGGCGTGGAGGCGCGAGTACTGCGAGCGGCCTTCGCGGCCGGGGTGCGAGTGCCCGAACTGTTGTTCAGCGGATCGGGTGACGACGTCGGAAACCCGATCGGCTCGTCGTACATGATCCTCGAGCACGTGAGCGGAGAGACGATCGCCCGCAAGATCCTGCGGGACGAGCAGTTCGCGGCCGCGCGTTCGGTTCTCGTGGACGATCTCGCGGAGTCGCTCGCCGCGCTGCACACGATCGACCCCGACACGATCGCCGGATTGCCGAGCACCGACCAGGTTCAGCAGTACCGCGAAACCCTCGACGGTCTCAATTCGGCTCTCGGTCAATCGCACCCGGCGTTCGAGTTGGCCTTTCGGTGGCTCGAAGCCAATCGTCCCACCGGCAGTCGACGATCGCTCGTGCACGGCGACTTCCGATTGGGCAATGTGATGGTGGGCAACGACGGAGTGGGTGCCGTCCTCGACTGGGAACTCGCCCACATCGGTGACCCCATGGAAGACCTCGGTTGGCTGTGCGTGCGAGCTTGGCGATTCGGTTCCCCGAAGCCGGTGGCCGGCGTCGGAGAGTACGACGAATTGATCGGCGCCTATCAGAAGGCGAGTGGACTCACGGTCGACCGGGATGTCGTCCGCTGGTGGGAGGTGCTCGGCACCTTGAAGTGGGGGATCATGTGCATGATCCAGGCGAGTTCACATCTCACCGGCATGGCGCGCAGTCACGAATTGGCGGCCATCGGCCGACGAGTGTGCGAGAACGAGTACGACCTCTTTCTAGCCCTCGACGGACGCTGGTCCGGACTGGGAGGTCGGCGATGAGCGAGATCCACGATGCCCCCACTGCGTCCCAACTCGTCGAATCGGTTCGCGAGTGGCTCGAACGCGACGTGTTGGCCGGCACCACGGGTCGACTGCAGTTCCACGCACGGGTCGCCATCAACGTTCTGGCCATGGTCGAACGGGAGATGTCCCTCGGTCCTCAGCAGGCCATCGAACATGCGTTGCGCTTGGCATCGTTGGGGGTCGCCGACGAGTCGGAATTGGCGGCGGCGATCCGGAACGGAGATCTCGACGATCGACTCGACGAGGTGATCGTCGCCGTGCGGGCGACGGTCACCGACAAGCTTCGAGTGGCTAATCCCGGTTACTTCGCGAAGGAGTGATCCGAACGCTCTGACCGGCGGCGAGTTGTCCGCAGGCAGCGTCGATGTCGGTGCCACGATTCCTCCGCACGGTTGCGTTCACACCCAACGCCTCGAGTTGGTCACGGAATCCGTAGACCTTCGACTTCGCGCTCCCGCGCACCGGATAACCCGGTGTCGGATTGAGTGGAATCAGATTCACGTGCGCCGGCAGGCGACGCGAGCGGCACAGGTTGGCGAGTTCGACGGCATCCGATGGATGATCGTTGACGCCATCGATCATGGCCCACTCGAAACTCAGCCGCCGCCCCTTCACGTCGAGGTAGTCATCACAGGCCTTCATGAGTTCTCCGAGCGGG
Organism: Actinomycetota bacterium; assembly: GCA_005787035.1. Lineage (GTDB taxonomy): Bacteria > Actinomycetota > Acidimicrobiia > Acidimicrobiales > Ilumatobacteraceae > Casp-actino8. The sequence continues at coordinate 13,948 of SYCI01000056.1, forward strand.
TAGCGCTTGTTGATCGGCACCAACGCGTCACGCTTGTCGTCGTTGGCGGCGTGCAAGCTCACCGCCAGATTCACCGGTAAGGGTCGGGTCGCCAGCTTCCGGATACCGGGCACGATCCCCACCGTGCTGACCGTGAGATGGCGGGCCGACATGCCGCAGTCGTCGTGCAGTCGGACGAGTGATTGCCAGACCGGCTCTTCGTTAGCCAGTGGCTCACCCATACCCATGTACACCACATTGCTGACCCGACGACCCATCGACTTGGCGCGTTGAGTGGCGCGCACGACCTGTTCGACGATCTCGCTATGGTCGAGGTGCCTCGTGAATCCGGCTTGTCCGGTGGCGCAGAATCCACACGCCATCGCGCAACCGGCCTGTGTGCTCACGCACACGGTGGCCCGGTCGGGGTAGAGCATCAACACGGTCTCGATACGGCTGCCGTCGGCCAATGACCACAGGAACTTGATGGTGTCGCCTCGGTCCGACACGCTTTCGGTCACCGTTTCGAGGGCCAATGGCAGAACCCGGTCGACTTCGGCGCGGAGTTCCTTGGGCAGGTTGGTCATGTCGGCCGGCGCGACGAATTCGGCGAACAGGCCGCGCCAGATCTGGTCCACGCGGTAACGCGGGTGACCGGCGAGGAGTGAGACCAGCTCGTCCTGGGTGATTCCGTAACGCGAGGTCATGATCCGTTCGCGAGTCGCTCGTACTCGTCGATGCGGGCCCGCAGGACGTCGAGACTCGCCGTCCAGAAAGCCTCGTCGGTCACGTCGACTCCGAAGGAAGCACCGAGCTCTTCGGCCGAAGCCATGCCGGCACGCGACAACAAAGTGTCGTAGCCCGAGCGGAAGCGATCGGGATCCCGGTGGAACTGTGCGAAGAGGCCGAGCCCGAACAGGAGACCGTAGGTGTAGGGCCAGTTGTAGAAGTGGCTGCCGTAGTAGTGAGACTTCACGATCCACATGTACGGATGAGCCGTGGTCTGATCGAGCCCATCGCCGTAGGCGGCGGCTTGCGCTTCGAGCATCATCTCATTCATCTCTTGGGCCCCGAGTGTGCGCCGCTGGCGACGGGCGAAGACCTCGGTCTCGAAGAGGAAGCGACTGTGGATGTCGACCACCACTTGGTTGGCGCCCTGAAGATCGACGTCGAGAAGTGCGAGGCGGTCGTCACCCTGCAACGTCGAGAGTCCGGCCTCCACCACGAGCGTCTCGCAGAAGATGCTCGCGGTTTCGGCGAGTGCCATCGGTAGTCGCTTCTGCAGGGGAGTGCGGTGCGCGAGTTGGGTGTTGTGGTAAGCGTGACCGAGTTCGTGGGCGGTGGTCTGGGCCGACTCCACCGAACCGCTCCAGTTCAAGAGGATCAGTGAGCGGTCGTCGATGAACGGCATGCAGAACGCGCCACCGACTTTTCCTTCGCGCGGGGGAACGTCGAGCCACGACTCCCGGATCGCCCGATCGACGAGGCCAGCGAGATTCGCGCTGTAACCGGCGAAGGCGTCGCGAATGAGGGTGAGCGAGTCGTCCCAAGAGATCGCGCTCGCCGAAGTGGGCAGCGGCGCGACGAGATCCCACCAGGGGAGTCCGGCTGCGTGCCCGTGCAGGCGCGCCTTGATACGCATCCAACGACGGAAGTCGGGAAGCGATTGCACGATGGCCGACTGCATCGCTTCGAACGTGGCCGCACTCACGCTGTTGGCGAATTGCGAAGCATCGAGTGGGGAGCGCCACGCACGACGACGGTTCACTGCATTGGCCTCACCCTTGATGGCGTTCATGGCCGAAGCACACGACGTGGCGATGGTCGGCCAGGCGTTCAGCTCGGCGTCGTACGCGGCACGCCGAACACGCGGGTCGGAGTCGGTGGCCAGGCCGCGAACGGCCGGCATTGGAAGTCGCCGACGACCATCGGGCAGTTCCACCTCGGTGGTCAATTGCGACGTGACGTCGGCCTGCAATCGGGCCCAGGCCGACGAACCGGTGGTCGAGAGTTCGGCGTAGAGATTCTCCTCGGCCTCGGACATCTGGTGTTGGGCACGATCGGCGAGTTTGGCGAGCGGTCCGAGATGCTCGCGGGTCTCGTGGCTCACGGTGGCGAGAGCGTCCACTCCGTGCCCGGCCACGAAGTCGGCGAGGCGGGCGAGAAGAGGGGTGACCCGCGATCCGAGCACCTCGATCTCCGACAACAGCGACTGGGCGGTCTCGTCACGGGTGTCGGTGGTGACGTTGGCGTAGACGTAGGCCTCGAGGACCTCCAGGTCGGCCACCACTTCGTTGAATTTGGAGATGGCCGCATCGACCCGTCGACCGGTTTCGGAATCGACGCTCGAGTTCTCGGGTGACCGAATACCGAGTTCGTCGTACAGGGCCTCGAAACGTCCGACTTCGGCGGCGGTACGTTCCATCGCGTCGACGAAGGATCGACTGGTGAGCGAGTCGTGAAGATCGGCCACACTCCAACGGGGAAGACTCTCGGTGCTCATGGAACGGCGCTCACCTTCCTGAATGGGAGCGGGCCGACACGTCGCCGACAAAGGCGCGATCGGTCCGGTGGATTCGAAAGCCCAGATTCTCGTACATCGTGATGGCCGCGGTGTTCGCGGCATCGACGTAAAGCATGGCGTTCGTGATGCCGCGCTTGCTCAGACTGTCGAGACCGGCCACGACGAGGCCGCGACCGAGACCACGACCGGCGAAGTCGGGATCGACCGCGATCACGTAGATCTCGCCGAGGGCGGGTTCGGTGTCGCGGTGGATCTTGGTCCAGCAGAAGCCCGCCATACGTCCGTCGATCTCGTGGACACGGAAGCCATCGGCGTCGAACCAGGGTTGGGCGATACGCGACGTGAGGGTTGCGATGTCCCAGCCACCTTGTTCGGGGTGGTGTTCGAAGGCCCGATTGTTCACGCTGAGCCATTCGTCTTCGTCCTGGCCCTTCACGAACGAACGGGTCGTCACCTGATCGCGAGCGTCAGCCGCCGAGAGTGGGAGTGAGCGTCGCATCTGGTGCAGAGTGCGACCCGAGTGGAGCCCGGTCATGGATGCAACTTGTTCGTGGGCGATGGTCGGCTCGAACACCCACCAGTGCACGTGCCCACCACCCGATGCGGCAACTTCTTCGAGTGCCGCACCCACGAGTTCGGGTCCGATGAGGTTCATCTCGTAGCGATGGTGGGGGTGCACGACGAGTTCGAGTGAATACGACTCGTGACCGCGACTCACTTGGGCGTAGGCGACCGGGTGTTCGTGCCCTGGCTCCCAGGCCACGAGTCCGGCGAAACCTTCACGACCACCGTCGACGAGGTCGAGCCAGAGGTGATCGGAGAGCGGTCGGTGACCGTCGGCGCGCTCGGCGTCGCGCAGAAGATCGCGCACGATGGCGATGTCGTCGGGTTGCATCTGACGTTTGATGTCGAGAACCCGCATGGCCTCACCCTACCGCTGGGCCCACAACTAGGGTTCGGCCATGGCCGACCGTCGTCGTCCGAACAACGCGGCGGCCCGTGCGGTGGAGGTGGCACGCCGATTGGCGGTCGTGTATCCAGTTGCGATCTGTGAACTCACTCATCGCAACGCCTACGAACTGCTCGCGGCGACGATCCTCTCGGCCCAATGCACGGACGTGCGGGTCAACATGGTGACTCCTGCGTTGTTCGAGAAGTACCCGACGCCGTACGACTTGGCCGATGCCGATGCGACCGATGTCGAACGCATCATCCGTTCGACGGGCTTCTATCAGAGCAAGGCCAAGAACCTGATCGGCATGGCGCGCGGACTCGTCGAACGATTCGGGGGCGAGGTTCCGACCGAATTGGACGATCTCGTGACCCTTCCCGGCGTGGGTCGCAAGACCGGCAACGTCGTTCGGAGTGTGGTGTTCGACCTGCCCGGCCTGCCGGTCGACACTCATGTCGGACGGTTGTCGCGTCGACTCGGGCTCACCCGTGAGGAAGATCCGGTCAAGGTCGAACTCCAACTGAACGATTACCTCCCGGGGTCGGAGTGGGGGTCCTTCAGCCTGCGACTGATCCTGCACGGACGGCGGGTGTGCGACGCGCGCAAACCCCGGTGCGACGAGTGCGAACTGAACGACATCTGTCCGTCGGCCGGTAAGCCGGTGAAGGGTCCGACGACTCGTCGTTGATCAACTCGCGATGCGGTTGGCCCGCACGAGGGCGCGGTGGGCGGATCGCAGGGCCCGCTCGGCCTCGTGGATCGCCGCCAGAAGGTCTTCTCGGTCCTCGCCGAGTGATGACGACCCGAGATCACGCACTCGCGCGAAGTAGCGGTCGGTGCCCTCGGCCATCACGGCGAGTTCGGCGGCAATTGTGGGCAGATCACGAGAGGTCACATCGGTAGCGTAGGGGCGTGGCCAAGGCGAGCGTTCGGGACGGTTTACGGGCCCTCGAGGGATATCACTCGCCCCAGGTCGACGTTCGGGTGCGACTCAACACCAATGAGGCACCCGTCGGTCCGCCGGACGAGTTTCGCCGCGATCTCGCGGCGGCCCTCGACTCGATCGCCTGGAACCGGTATCCCGATCGTTCGGCGTCGGCCCTGCGGGCCGCCATCGCTCGACTTCATGGTGTTCCGGCCTCGATGATCTTCGTGGCCAACGGGAGCAACGAGGTTCTGCAGACGATCCTTCTCACCTTCGCCGGACCCGGTCGCAAGGTCGCCACGTTCGAGCCGACGTATCAGTTGCACGCGCACATCGCGCGCATCACGGGGGCCACGGTCGTCGAGGGTGAGCGCGCGGCCGATTTCTCCCTCGACCCGACCGAAGTCGATCGGGTCATGGTGAACGAACGCCCCGACGTCGTGTTTCTGTGCTCGCCCAACACTCCGACGGGCGGTGTGGACGACCCCGCGCTGGTCGAGAAGGTGATCGCCGCGGCCCCGGGCCTCGTCGTGATCGACGAGGCGTACGGACAATTCTCGTCGTGGTCGGCGGTCGAACTCGTTCGTGAGGACTCTTCCGTCGTCGTGGTGCGAACCTTTTCCAAGACCTGGAGCATGGCCGCCGCTCGCCTCGGGTACGTGATCGCGCCGGCTTGGCTGGTCGCTGAACTCGACAAAGTGGTGTTGCCCTACCACCTCGACGCCGTGAAGCAAGTGGCCGGCACACTGGCCGTCGAGTACGTGGACGCGATGAACGCTCGTGTGCGCGAGATTGTCTCCGAGCGCGACCGGCTCGTGTCGGCCATGAGCGTTCTCGACCTCGACGTGTTCCCCAGTGGAGCGAACTTCGTTCTGTTCCGTCCTCGCTCATCGTCGGGAAGATCGGTCTGGCAAGGACTCCTCGACCGCAGCGTGCTCGTGCGCGACTGCTCGGGTTGGCCGCGCCTCGCCGATTGTCTACGCGTCACCATCGGCACGTCCGATGAGAACACCGCATTTCTGGCTGCCCTCACGGAGGTTGTCTCATGACCGTTCCCCGACGCTCGACCCGGCAGCGCACGACCGCCGAAACCTCGATCGATCTGACGCTCGACCTCGACGGTTCGGGCATCACCGATGTCTCGACCGGAATTCCGTTCTACGACCACATGCTCTCGCAGGTCGGCAAGCACGGTGGATTCGATCTGACCATTCGCGCGGTCGGCGACGTGCACATCGACACCCACCACACGGTAGAAGACGTCGCCATCGCTTTCGGTGAAGCCTTGCGCGAAGCGCTCGGTGACAAAGCCGGCATGCGCCGATTCGCGAGCGGCTTGTTCCCGCTCGACGAAGCGCTCTGCGAGATCGCCCTCGACCTTTCGGGTCGACCGTTCGTCGTGTGGGACGTCGAGATTCCCGAGTGTCTGCCCCTCGGTGAGCCGGCTTTCGATCCGCAACTCGCCGAACATGCGGTGAGTTCGCTGGCCACAGCGGCCGGCGTCACCTTGCACGTCACCTTGAAGCACGGTCGCAACGTGCACCACATCGTCGAATGTGTCTTCAAAGGACTCGGCCGTTGTCTTCGTGACGCGGTGCGCATCGAGGGTGGGGGAGTTCCCTCCACCAAGGGAGTGTTGTGACTCGACCGTCGATCGCCGTCCTCGACTACGGCATCGGGAACCTGCGCTCGGCTGAGAAAGCGATCCAGCACGTCGGTGGTGATGCGTTCCTGACCGCCGACGCCCAGGCCGCTCAGTCGGCCGATGCGGTGGTCCTGCCCGGGGTCGGAGCTTTCGGCGCCTGTATGGACGCGTTGCGCGGTTGTGGTCTCGAGTCGGTGGTGCACGACGCGGTGGCGAGTGGCCGCCCGTTCCTCGGTATCTGCGTGGGCATGCAGATGCTCTTCACGACGAGCGACGAGGATCCGGTGGCGCGCGGCCTCGGCATCATCCCCGGCCGCGTGCAGTGGATTCCTCCGGGAGTGAAGCGGCCGCAGATGCAGTGGAATCGCTTGCAGATCGTCGCCACCGCGGATCCGCTCCTGCAGGGCCCCGAGTTCACGACCGATGCCGCCTGGGTCTACTTCGTCCACTCGTTGCACGGAGTCCCCGACGACCCGGGCACGATCGCGGCGACGTGCGATTACGGCGGGACCCTGAATGCCGCTTTCCGTCGCGGCAATGTCTTCGCCACGCAGTTCCATCCGGAAAAGTCGAGTCGTGTCGGGCTCGCGCTGTTGGGCAACTTCGTCCGGGAGGCCGGTCGCGGTGGCCGTTGACCTCTATCCGGCGATCGACCTCCGCGGCGGTCGTGTCGTGCGCCTGTTGCAAGGTGACTACGACCGCGAAACGGTGTACGGCGACGATCCGGTCGCGGTGGCGGGTTCGTTCGCCGACGACGGAGCGACGTGGGTGCACATCGTCGATCTCGACGCCGCCCGTTCGGGAGATCCGGTGAATCGCCCGGTGATCAGGCGGATGGCCGAGTCCCTGCACGGACGTGCGTCGGTACAGACCGGTGGTGGAGTTCGCTCGGCGGCCGATGCCCGCGAGTTGGCCGCGGCGGGAGTGGCGCGAGTGGTCATGGGATCGGCGGCGGTGAGTCGTCCCGAACTCGTCACGGAAGTTTCCGACGTCGTTCCGGTCGCGGTCGGTCTCGACCACCGCGCGGGCGAGATCGCGGTGCACGGCTGGACCGAGGGTTCGGGACTCCGGCTCGACGAAGCTCTCGATCTCTTTCCGTCGGCGGCGGCATTCGTGATCACCGACATTTCGCGTGACGGCATGCTCGCCGGTCCCGACGTGGACGGTTTGGCGGCTGCCGCCCGCCGCACGACGGTTCCCGTGATCGCGAGCGGTGGTGTCTCGTCACTCGACGACGTGCGCCGGTTGTCGGAGATTCCGAGTTTGTCCGGTGTGATCACCGGGAAGGCGATCTACGAAGGGCGATTCACCGTACGCGACGCCGTCGATCTTCTGCGAGGAAGATCGTGAAAGTCGCCCGTGTGATCCCTTGTCTCGACGTCACCGATGGTCGAGTGGTGAAGGGGACGAATTTCGTCGATCTTCGGGATGCCGGCGATCCGGTGGAGCTCGCGGCGCGCTACGACGCCGAGGGTGCC
>SYCI01000057.1 GCA_005787035.1 Actinomycetota bacterium
ACGCTGCATGGCGATCTCGGTCGTGCTCGCCGTCGACACGATCGCCGATGAACTCGCCGCCAAGGTCCAGTCGCGCATTCCGAACGTGAAGATCGGCCCCGGCAACGATCCCGATTCGGAGATGGGTCCGCTCATCTCGGGCGAACACCGTGACAAGGTGGCCGGTTACGTCGCCGGCGCGGCCGCCGAAGGAGCCAAGGTGCTGGTCGACGGACGCGAAGGTGCGCCCAAGGACGGGTTCTTCCTGAAGCCGAGCCTGATCGACAACGTGAAGCCCGGCATGAAGTGTTACGACGACGAGATCTTCGGACCGGTTCTGTCGATGGTTCGCGTTTCCGGATACGACGAAGGTCTGCAACTGATCAACGACAATCAGTACGGAAACGGTACGGCGATCTTCACCCGCGATGGTGGCGTTGCACGTCAGTTCCAGTTCGACGTGAACGTCGGCATGGTCGGCGTCAACGTTCCCATTCCGGTGCCGGTGTCGTACTACTCGTTCGGTGGCTGGAAGGCTTCGCTCTTCGGCGACCTCCACATGTACGGCCCCGATGGCATCCAGTTCTTCACGCGTAGCAAGGTCGTCACCTCGCGTTGGCCCGATCCCCGCACGAGCCGCGTCGATCTCGGCTTCCCGCAGAACCGATAGTCGCCCGCATGGACATCGGAGTCGTACTTCAGACCACCCCGCCCGCGGCGCGCGTGGTCGATCTCGCCAAGAAAGCCGAGACCTACGGGTTCAGCCACGTGTGGGCCTTCGACAGTCACATCTTGTGGGAAGAACCCTTTCCGGTCTTCACGCAGATCCTGAACGAGACCCGCAACGTGATCGTGGGTCCGATGGTGACCAATCCGGCCACCCGCGACTGGACCGTCACGGCGAGTGCGTTCGCAACACTGAACGAGATGTTCGGCAACCGCACCGTGATCGGTATCGGGCGCGGCGACTCCGCGGTGCGCGTCACCAATGGCAAGCCGACGACACTGGCCACACTGCGTGAGAGCATCCATGTGATCCGCGAACTCGTCAATGGTCGAGCGGTCGATTACAAGGGCTCGAGTCTGCGCCTGCCCTGGGCCTCCAAGTCGCGGGCTGAAGTGTGGGTCGCGGCGTACGGCCCCAAGGCGCTCGCCCTCACCGGCGAGGTCGGTGACGGATTCATCTTGCAACTCGCTGATCTCAGCATCGCCGAGTGGACGATCGGAGCCGTTCGCGATGCCGCCAAGGCCGCCGGACGCGATCCGAAGAGCGTGAAGATCTGTGTCGCCGCTCCGGCTTATGTGACCGACGGTTCGGCCGCCCACTTGGCTCACGGCCGCGATCAGTGCCGCTGGTTCGGTGGCATGGTGGGCAACCACGTGGCCGACATCGTCGAGCGCTACGGCGACAACAGCTCGGTTCCCAAGGCCCTCACCGATTACATCAAGGGTCGGCAGGGTTACGACTACAACGAGCACGGTCGAGCCGGTAACTCGCACACCACGTTCGTTCCCGACGAGATCGTCGACCGTTTCTGCATCGTCGGACCGGTTCAGGAACAGATCGATCGGTTGTTGCAGCTGCGTGATCTCGGTGTCGATCAGTTCTCGATCTATCTGCAGCACGACGCCAAGGACGAAACGCTCCAGGCCTACGGCGAGAAGGTCATCCCGGCCATCGCCGAACAAGTACGGGCCAAGAGCTGAGGACGCACCCGCCGATGTCGAACGCTCCGAGCACCAGAAATCATCAGGTGATGTTGCGACGTGTGCGTCGCATGGTGTTGTTCGTGGTTTCGATCGTGCTCGTCGCTGCGGTCTGGGAGATCTACAAGGCGGTCGGTCCCGAAGCCGGCGGCAAGATCTTCGGTTGGAAGCTCCTGCCGCGTGCCAACGACAACGCCATGCCGCACGTATGGGAGATGTTGAGCCGCTACACCCGACCCGAACTCCGTGGATCCGATCGCCGGATCTGGTCGGTGGTGCTCGCGGGGGCGTGGTTCTCGTTCCGCTTGGCCTTGGTGGGTTTCGCGTTGGGCACCACTCTCGGCCTCGGACTCGCGGTGCTGATGTCTCGGTTCAAGATCGCCGAGCGGGGCATCCTGCCATATCTCGTCGTGTCGCAGACAGTTCCGCTCATCGCTCTCGCGCCACTCGTCGTTTCGTGGGGTGGCAAGTTGCACGTGTTCGGCTGGGAGTGGCCCCGCTGGTTGTCGGCGGCGGTTCTCGGTGGATTCCTCGCGTTCTTCCCGGTTGCCGTCGGCACGTTGCGCGGTCTGCAGTCGGCCGCATCCGCGTCGGTCGAACTGATGGACAGCTACGCGGCGTCCTGGACCCAGACGCTCTTCAAACTCCGATTCCCGGCTGCGGTGCCGTTCATCGTTCCGTCGCTCAAGCTCGCTGCTTCGTCGAGCGTGATCGGTGTGGTGGTGGCCGAAATCTCCACCGGACTGAAGGGCGGCATCGGCCGCCTGATCATCGAATACGCGCGCGAAGCCACGAGTGACCCGGCCAAGGTGTTCACGGCCGTGTTCGGAGCGGCTTTGCTCGGACTCGCCATGTCGGGTTTCGTGACCATCGCCGACCTGTACATGATGCGCAATCGCCCCAAGGAGGCCACCGCATGAGCGCGGTAGAGATTTCCAGTCTCGGCAAGGTGTTCAACGCCGGATCCGCCAATCAGGTCGACGCTCTCGTCGACATCGACCTCTCGATCGCCCCGGGCGAATTCGTGTCGCTCATCGGGCCGTCGGGTTGCGGTAAATCCACTCTTCTGCGGCTGATCGCCAACCTCCTCGAACCCACGAGTGGTTCGGTGACCGTGAACGGCAAGTCGGCCAAGCAGGCCCGCCTCGATCAGGACTACGGCATGGCGTTCCAGCAGAGCGGCCTCTTCGAGTGGCGAACCGTGGCCAAGAACATCGAGCTACCCCTCGAGTTGAAGGGCTGGGAGAAAGCCAAGCGGCGGGCCCGGGCCCTCGAGATGCTCGAACTCGTGAAACTCGCCGACTTCGCCGAGCACTACCCGTGGCAGTTGTCGGGCGGCATGCAGCAGCGCGTGGCCATCGCCCGTGCCCTCGCCGTGCATCCGCAGTTGCTCCTCATGGACGAACCCTTCGGCGCGCTCGACGAGATGACGCGCGAGCACATGCAGAGCGAACTGCTCAGCATCTGTCGCCGTACCGGAAGCTCGGTCGTGTTCGTCACGCACTCGATCCCCGAGGCCGTGTACCTCTCGAATCGTGTGGTCGTGATGTCGCCCCGCCCGGGTCGGATCACCAAGATCGTCGACGTCGGGATCGAAGGTGAACGAACCGATGCCACACGCGACAATGCGGCGTTCTTCGCCGGCATCACCGCCGTGCGCGAGGCATTGCGCGGGGTGGAGATGAGCGATCACGTGCGGGGGATCGAAGACCGATGAAGTCCCGTTCGCTCCTGCGCAACGTGTTGCCGCCGGCCGTCTTCGGCATCGGCTTCATCGCGTTGTGGGAGCTCGTGGTGAAGGGTTTCGATCTGAAGCCGTACTTCCTCGCGCCACCGTCGAAGATCTGGCAGAAGTTCATCCAGAACTTCGACCTCATCTGGGGGGCAACCAAGGTGTCGGGCACCAATGCCCTCATCGGTCTGCTCGTTGGCGCGGTTTTCGGAATCCTCATGAGTCTCGTTCTGAGCCGGTATCGCACGTTGAGCGATCTCGTCACACCACTGGCCATCGCGCTGAACGCGATTCCGATCTTCGTCCTCGTGGCCGTACTCAACAACATGTTCGCCATCACGAGCGAAGTGCCCCGCCGCATCATGGTGACACTTGTCGTTTACTTCATCGTCCTCGTGAACGTGGCCAAGGGCCTCACGCAGGTGAGCCCGACTCACGTGGAACTCATGAAGTCCTACGCGGCGAGCGAGGTCTCGATCCTGCGCAAGGTGAGAGTTCCCAATGCCGTTCCGTACCTGTTCACTGCCTTGAAGATCGCCGCACCGGCGTCGGTCATCACGGCCTTCGTGAGCGAATACTTCGGCGGTTCCCAGAACGGTCTGGGCAGCCGGATCGCCAGCAATATCGCCAATTCGAAGAACGCCGTGGCGTGGGCCTATGTCCTCGGGGCATGTCTGCTCGGTCTAGCGTTCTACGTGATCTCCAGCTTGCTGGAGGGAGTCGCCACACCGGGTGGTGGCTCCAAACGAGCCGAGACGGGCCCCGGGGCCCGACGCGGCAACTGATACCAAGGGCGATTGCCCATGGGGAGGAGCAATTACATGAGAAGGATCAAGGGATGGAAGGCGGTGGCGGGCGTCGTTGCTCTGTCACTGGCCGCCGTGGCCTGTGGTGGCGACGATGGTGATTCCGCATCGGAAGAGCCCGCCGCAACCGAGGCTCCGGCCACCGAAGCACCCGCTGGTAGCGAGGCTCCGGCCGACGGCACGTGCGAGAGCACCACGCCGGTCAAGTTGCAGCTCCAGTGGTTCACCCAGGCTCAGTTCGCCGGTTACTTCGCGGCGATCGAAGAGGGTTATTACGCCGCACAGTGTCTCGACGTCTCGATCGTCGAGGGTGGTGTGGACATCGTTCCGCAGCAGCAGCTCGCCGACGGTGCAGTGGACTTCGCTCTGTCGTGGGTGCCCAAGGCTCTCGCCAGCCGTGAGGCCGGCGCAGACATCGTGAACATCGCCCAGATCTTCCAGCGGTCGGGAACCCTGCAGGTGTCGTTCAAGGACAAGAACATCACCTCGCCGGCCGACTTCGCCGGTAAGAAGATCGGTAACTGGGGCTACGGCAACGAGTTCGAGATCTTCGCCGCTCTGACCCAGGCCGGTATCGACCCGGCCACGGGTGTGGAGCTCGTGCAGCAGCAGTTCGACATGGCTGCTCTGCTCGCCGGAGACATCGATGCCGCCGAGGCCATGACGTACAACGAGTACGCCCAGGTTCTCGAGGCCGTGAACCCGGAGACCGGTGCGCTGTACACCGCTGATGACTTCAACGTCGTTTCGTACGAAGACGAAGGCGTCGGAATGCTCCAGGACGCCATCTGGGCGTCGGGTGACCGTCTCGCCAACGAAGAGGGCTATCGCGACACTGCGGTGAAGTTCGTGGCCGCTTCGATCCAGGGTTGGGCTTTCTGCCGCGACAATGCTCAGGCTTGCGCCGACATCGTCGTGTCGAAGGGCTCCAAGCTCGGCGCGTCGCACCAGTTGTGGCAGATGAACGAGGTCAACAAGTTGATCTGGCCGGCCGCCGGTGGCGCCGGAATGATCGACTCGGCCGCCTGGGACCGCACCGCCAAGTTGGCGCAGGAGACCGTGAACCTCGAAGGTTCCACGGTTCTCACCGCGGCTCCTGATGCCGAGGCCTACACCAACGACATCGTCACCGAAGCTCTGGCCCTTCTCGAGGGTCTGGGCGTCGACACCACGGGTGAGGGCTTCGCCCCCATCGAGGTGACGCTGAACGAGGGTGGCGCCTGATCGATCAGGCTTCTCCTTCGGAGAACGAGGGCGGGCGGGCTTCGGCCCGCCCGCTTCGCGTTCCGACCGACGTCGCGCAATGGGCGCCGGTCGTGTTCGTGCTCCTGTGGAGCACGGGTTTCATCGTGGCGCGCTACGGAACGCGCGATGCCGGTCCGCTCACGTTCTTGTTCTTGCGCCTGGTGGTCGCGGCCGGTGTTCTGTGGTTGGTCGCGATAGCCACCGATGCTCCGCGCCTCTCGCGCACTGACGCGAAGTGGGCGGCGATCACCGGGCTCGGCCTCCACGCGGTGTATCTGGGCGGGGTCTTCGTGGCCGCCGATCTCGGGTTGCCGTCGGGCTTGTCGGCCTTGATCGCCGGCTTGCATCCGGTGTTCACGTCGCTCGGTGCGCTCGGACTCCTGGGCGAGCGTCTGAGTCGGCGCCAGTGGCTCGGTGTGTCGATGGGTGTGGGCGGAGTCGTGGCGGTCGTGATCGATCGACTCGACGCCGGTGTGAAAGGTGTGACCACCGGTGCACTGGTTGCCATGGCGGTGTCGGTGCTCGGCATGTCGTCGGGCACGTTGTTGCAGCGCGCCAAGGGCGGCTCCATGCCTCTTCTGCGCGGCACGGCGGTGCAGTACGTGGCGGCCGCCGTGGTCTTGGGTGTGGGCTCGGTGACCGTCGAAGGATTCGACGTGGAGCCGACGGCACGGTTCTGGTGGTCGCTCGTGTGGGCGGTGGGCGTGCTCTCGATCGCGGCCGTGCTGATCATGCTCTATCTGTTGCAACGTCGGGCCGCGGTGAAGGTGAGCAGCCTCTTCTTCTTGACGCCGGCCCTCAGCACGATCGAAGGCGCGATGTTGTTCGACGAGCGATTGGGCGCACTGGCCGTGGTCGGCTTGGTCGTGGCCCTCGGCGGCGTCTACCTCACGACACGGAGCGATCAGCCGGTGTAGCGGGCGTCGGCGAGGGCGAGTACCTCGTCGATGATGGCGATGCCCTGACGGACTTCGTCGTCGGTGGTGGTGAGCGGTGGCACCACGTGCATGCGGTTGAAGTGTGTGAACGGCCACAGCCCCTTGGCTTTGCACGCCCCGATCAGTTCGACCATCGGTGCATTGGCTTCACCACCGGCGTTGAACGGAACGAGCGGTTCACGGGTCTCGCGGTTCTTCACGAGTTCGATGGCCCAGAACACACCGATGCCACGTACGTCGCCGACGCTCGGATGCTTGGCCTTCAACTTCTCGAGTTCCGGTCCGATCACGTCGCGGCCGAGGTGACGCGCGTGCTCGATGATGCCTTCTTCTTCGTAGATGTTGATGCTCGCCACCGCCGCCGCGCAGGCCAGCGGGTGACCCGAATACGTGAGACCACCGGGGAACTGGCGCTCCCGGAAGGTGTCGGAGATCTTGCGGCTGATCACCACACCGCCGAGCGGGATGTAACCCGAGTTCACACCCTTGGCGAAGCAGATCAGATCGGGGGTCACGCCCCACGCGTCGACGGCGAACCACTCGCCGCAACGACCGAATCCCGACATCACTTCGTCGGCGATGAACACGATGCCGAATTCGTCGCAGATCGCGCGCACGCCGTCGAGGTAGCCGGGCGGCGGAACGAGGATGCCGTTGGTGCCGACGACGCTCTCGAGCATGATCGCCGCCACGGTCTGCGGACCTTCCACCATGAGTGTGTCGCGCAGGTGCTGAAGCGCGCGCTGTGTTTCCTGGATCTCGTCGGCGCTGTGGAAGGCCGAGCGATACGGGTACGGACCCCAGAACTTCACGATGCCGGGCAGGCCGGGCTCGCTCGGCCAACGACGCGGATCGCCGGTGAGCTGAATCGCACCACCCGTGGCGCCGTGATAACTGCGGTACGTCGTGAGGATCTTGTGGCGACCGGTGTGGAGTCGGGCCATGCGGATGGCGTTCTCGGTGGCTTCGGCGCCACCGTTGGTGAAGAAAACCATGTCGAGGTCGCCGGGGGCGCGCTCGGCGATGAGTCGGGCCGCTTCACTACGCGCGTCGTTGGCATGGAACGGGGCGATGGTGCACAAGCGCGCGGCCTGTTCCTGGATGGCGGCGACCAACTTGGGGTGCTGATGACCGATGTTGACGTTGACCAACTGGCTCGAGAAGTCGAGGTAACGCTTGCCCTGATCGTCCCAGAACCAACTGCCCTCGGCCCCGGCCACGACGATCGGATTGATGAGGCTCTGCGCGGACCACGAGTGGAACACGTGGGCGCGATCGTTCACGAGCGCTTCGGAGGGCCGGGTTTCGAGACTGGTCATGGCTCAACACTATTCAGGACGACGCAGTGATGGGTAACGCCGGTGCCGGCGGGGGAGAAGGTGGTTGCTACCGTCACCGGCATGGGTGAACGAGTTTCCTTCAAGTCGAATGGCGGAACCTGCGAGGGCTATCTCGCCGATGGTGGTGGACCGGGTGTGGTGGTGCTCCAGGAATGGTGGGGGCTCGTACCTCATATCGAGCGCGTTGCTGATCGCTTCGCGGCCGAAGGCTTCACCGCCCTCGCGCCCGATCTGTATCACGGCGAGGCGTCCACCGAGCCCGACGGCGCCGGCAAGTTGATGATGGCGCTCAACCTTCAGACGGCCGGCAAGGATCTCTCGGGCGCGGTCGACTTCTTGCAGCAGAAGACGGGTCGCACCAAGGTGGGTGCCGTTGGTTACTGCATGGGTGGCGGGCTCACCCTCGTACTCAGCACCTTGCGCCCCGACGCCATTGCCGCGGCCGCGCCGTACTACGGCGTGATTCCGTGGGCGTCGGCGCAACCCGATTGGTCGAAGATGACCGCCAAGGTCGTGGGCGAGTACGCCGAGAAGGACGGGTTCGCCGGGCCCGACGCGGTGCGCGCCCTCGAATCCCAACTTCGCGAACTCGGCAAGGACGTGACGCTCCACATCCACGCCGGCGCCGATCACGGGTTCTTCAACGACACCCGACCCGATGTGTACGACGCGGCCTGCGCCAAGACGGCCTTCGATCGCACCCTCGCTCTGTTTCGCGCCAACCTCTGATCGATCGGGTACGAACCGGCGTCAGGCGTCGCCGCAGTAGTCGAATGGTGCGGCTGCACACAACGCGGTGAAGGTCGCATCGTCGACCACTCCGTCGGCCGTGAGACCCTGACTCGATTGGAACGCGATCACGGCGCGGGCCGTGCCCGGACCGAAGACACCATCGGTGGAGATCTGGTACCCGATCGACTGGAGCATTTCCTGGACGGTTCGTACGGTCTCGTTGCGATCGCACTTCTGAACCGGAAGTCCCTCGGGGCGCGCGAAGTAGTCCTCGCATTGACTCAGATCGATCCCGGTGGTCGTCGTCGTGACACCGAGCGTCGACTCGGTAGCGCCGGGCGTGGTGTCACTCGGGGCCACGGCGAGCGGCGTGTCGTCGGTCGGGGGAGTCGGCTCGATGGTGGTGGAAAGAGTCGGGATCGACACCGGCACGAGTTCGGTTCGGGGCGGTGTGGCTTCGTCGTTACGAACCACCATCAGGCCGATCAGCAAGCCGACCACGATGCCGAGTGCGGCACCGACGAGACCGAAGGTCAGCCGGCGGTTCGACATGCGGTCACCCTAGGGCGTCGATGGCTGCCTGAACCGCCAACACGCGTCGGGCGTTGTCGACGTGCAGGTTCTCGATCATGCGTCCGTCGACGGTGATCACTCCGCGACTATCGGCCTGCGCCTCGTCGAAGGCGGCGATCACTCGTGTTGCGTAATCAACATCGGCTGCCGTGGGTGCCCACACTTCGTTGCAGATGTCGACCTGGCCCGGATGGATGAGCGTCTTGCCGTCGAAACCCATCTGGGCACCCTGTACGCATTCGTCGCGGAAGGCATCGAGATCCTTCACGTCGTTGAAGACGCCATCGAGGATCACCTTGCCAGCTTCACGGGCGGCGAGCAGCGCGGTGGCGAGATGCGGCGTGAGTGGTGCCCGACCACGGACCTGCGTGGCGCGCAGTTCCTTGGCGAGATCGTTGGTGCCCATCACGAGCGCGACGACTCGCGGATGGGCGGCGATCGAACGGACGTTGAAGATCGCGGTGGGGGTTTCGACCATGGCCCAGATGCCGAGCGAGTCCGGTGCTCCGGCGGCCGCAAGTCGCTTCGCGACTTCGTCGAGTTCGGACACCGAATTGATCTTGGGGATCAC
>SYCI01000058.1 GCA_005787035.1 Actinomycetota bacterium
ACGCTTCAACACCAGCCGCAGACCGAGACGACGTCCGAGCTGGTGGCACTCGGTCAGGATCGACGGGCGGCCGGCGTACTCGCCGAGCACCGCATCGAGTTCGGCCCGAAAGATGGGATCCGCCCACGCATCGCGGAACGCCGCCTCCAACTCCTGACACGCCGGCACCAGCGTCTCGGGGACGAAACGGCCACCGAATTCACCGAAGCGTCCGGCATCGGACGGTTCCGACATGATCGAACGGGGGCTCTGCATGAGACCATGTTCGCACCGTCGGCCCCATTCCACGCAGTCGATTGACCGCAGTGGGGGTGAATCTCGTTACTCGTCAAGCCAGTCGTAGAGCTCCTCGCCACCGCCGTCGAAGGACGGAGGCGCGGCAGCCCGAGCGTGGGCGATGAATCGCCTCACCTTGACCGGATCCTTGCGACCCACAGTGGCCTCGACACCGGAGGACACGTCGACTCCCCACGGACGAACTGTCTCGACGGCAGCGGCCACGTTCTCGGGATTCAGACCACCGGCGAGGATCAGTCGAACGCCACCGGGAATCGCGTCCACGAGATGCCAGTCGAAGATCTTTCCCGAACCGGGCTCGGGTGCGTCGACGAGGATCAGATCGGTTCCAAACTGATCGGCTCGGGACGCTTCGGGCGAACCGGCCACCACCGATTTGATGATCCAGCGAACGTTCTCGCTCAATTGCGCCACGTGACGACTCGTCTCGTGACCGTGTAGCTGCACCGCTTTCACACCGGAGCGGGCCGCGATGTCGAACACCCGGTCCGGAAGGTCATCGCGGAACACGCCGACGGTGAGAATTTCCGGTGGCAGACGGCGGGTGATGTCGTACACGGTTTGCACGCTCACCTGGCGGGGCGAGGGAGCGAAGATGAAGCCCACGGCGTCGGCGCCCATGGCCACGGCCAAGAGCGCGTCGTCTTCATTCGTGATGCCACAGATCTTCACGAACACGTAAACAAAGTACCGCTCGCTCGCGGCCGGATCGGTGATGTTCGGGGTCAGTGCACCTTCAGGGATCGGATCACTGCGGCGGGGTCACTCGCGCGCACGAGAGTCTCCCCCACCAGGATCGCGTCGTAGCCGGCCACCCGCAGCGATCGGGCGTCATCGGCGTCACGGACGCCACTCTCGGCCACGCGAACCACCGAGTCGGGCATGGCGCTCCCCATGCGGACGGCGCGTTCATGATCGACCTCGAACGTCGTGAGATCACGCTGATTGACCCCGATCATCGTGGCTCCCGCCGAAATGGCCACTTCCAATTCGGACTCATCGTGGATCTCGACGAGCGCGTCGAGTCCCACCTGACTCGAGACCGCGAGGAGTTCGAAGAGTTCGTCGTCCTCGAGGGCGGCGGCGATCAGAAGAACGCAATCGGCTCCCATGATTCGCGCATCGAACACATCGTGCGCTGAAACCGTGAAGTCCTTGCGCAGAACCGGTAGGCCCGTGGCCTCTCGGGCCCGAGCGAGATCAGCGGCCGATCCGCCGAAATGGGGACCATCGGTCAGAACCGACAGACAACTCGCGCCCCCTCGTTCGTAGGCGCCGGCCAGAACCGCTGGATCGAGATCGGCGGCGAGATCGCCCTTGGAGGGAGACCGCCGCTTGATCTCACTGATGACGGCCAGAGAATCCACGGCGTCGCGACGCAATCGAGCTTCGAAACCACGCGGCGTCGCCGCCGTCGTGGCCGCTTCGATCAGTTGGGCCGAATCACGACGATCGGCACCGACCCGATCCCGATGGAAATCGAGGATGCGGTCGAGATACGTGCCGCGCCGTCGGCTCACCGGCGATCAGGCGCCTTTGCCGCCCAGCGGACTCACGAAGCTCAGTTCGGGACGGCCGCCGAGGAAGGGTGCAATCGACGGACCGAGCGCCTTGAAGGCCTCCGAGCCCATGTGCTCGTTCAGCGCCTCCTGGCTTTCGTACATCTCGTACATGAACAGAGCGTTATCGTCCGAGGGGTCCGAGTGAAGGATGTAGTAGATCGTGCCCTTCTCGGCCTTGGCGGTCTCGAGCGCGGTGCCCAAGGCTTTGGCCAGATCGTCACGCTTTCCGGGCGCCGCCGGAATCTTGGCCCACACTGCAACCTTTGCCATCGTCAATTCCTTTCCCGAGTTACGGCACCACCGTAGACGGTGGCTCGGTCCGCTCAGAACCCGAGACGCCGGCGGAGAACACTCTCGAGGTCGGTGATGGCGACTCGTTCCTGCGTGGTGGTGTCGCGGTCGCGGATCGTGACCGCTCCGTCCTCGAGTGAATCGAAGTCGACCGTGATGCACAGCGGGGTCCCGATATCGTCATGACGGCGGTAGCGCTTGCAGATCGACTGGGTGTCGTCGTAGTCGACCATGTACCGATCGGAGAGGTTGGCGAAAACCTCGCGCGCGAGCGGTGTGAGGGTGTCCTTCTTGCTCAGCGGAAGGACCGCGACCTTGTACGGGGCCAGTCGCGGGTGCAGACGCAGGACGGTGCGGGATTCACCATCGATCTCGTCCTCGTGGTAGGCGGCGAGCAGGAAGGCCGCCATCGCACGGTTGACACCGGCGGCGGGTTCAATCACGAATGGGACGAAGCGCTCGTTGGTCGACTGGTCGAAGTAGTCCAACTTCTGACCGGAATGCGAGGCGTGTTGTGAGAGATCGAAGTTGGTCCGCTGGGCAATGCCCTCGAGTTCGCCCCAACCCCAAGGGTATTGGAACTCGACATCGGCGGTGCCCGCTGAATAGTGGCTCAACTCATCGGCGTCGTGGGCCCGCAGACGGAGCATCTCGGCCGGGATCCCGAGATCGACGTACCACTGAAGGCGCGTCGTGCACCAGTACTCGTACCAGCGCGGACCTTCCGCCGGCGGTACGAAGAACTCGAGTTCCATCTGCTCGAACTCTCGTGTCCGGAAGATGAAGTTCCCCGGGGTGATCTCGTTCCGGAAACTCTTTCCCACCTGGGCGATGCCGAATGGTGGCTTCTTGCGGCTCGTCTGCAGCACATTGGAGAAGTTCACGAACATGCCCTGAGCGGTCTCGGGGCGGAGATACACCTCGGCTCCGGATCCCTCGACCGGTCCGGCATAGGTCTTGAACATCAGGTTGAAGGCGCGCGCATCGGTGAGTGAGCCCTTGGCCTTGCAGTTCGGACAAACATTGCGGTCTTCGAGGTGATCCTCGCGGAAGCGTTGCTTGCACTCCTTGCAATCGACGAGTGGATCACTGAAATTGGCCAGGTGGCCACTCGCTTCGAAAACCTGCGGCGGGCCGAGAATCGCGGCATCGATCAGGACCACGTCGTCGCGTTTCTGGACCATCTCCCGGACCCATGACTCCCGGACATTGCGGAGCATGAGCGATCCGAGCGGGCCGTAGTCGTAACTGGATCGGAAGCCTCCGTAGATCTCGGCCGAGGGGTACACGAATCCACGGCGCTTGCACAGGTTGACGATCTGCTCGAGGTCGGAAGCGGGCATGACCGCACAGGCTACGGCAAGGAGCCGCGGGCGACTCGTGATCAGGCTCCGTCGTGAATTTCAAAGATCGCCACCGAACGCAGTCGGCGTTCGACGTGCATCTCGAAGGCCCGAGTCGCGAGCGCCGAAACCTCGTTCACCACCGGCACCCCGAGTCGCTGCTCCCCCGGAACGTGATGTTCGTCGAGAACCTCACCGAGACGACCGCCGAAGATGCCGCGCATCACATCGAGCGCCGCCGCACTCACCGCTACACCGGTTCGGCAGTTCCGACACTGAGTTCCGCCGCGCTCGAGATCGATCGAGGCCAAAGGATGGTCGGCGGAATCGGGCTCACCGCACGAGATACAACGATCGAGTTCGGGTCGAAGACCCTCGGCGTCCAGTAGCCGCCACAGAAAAGCCGGCACGACCATCGGTGACGGCCGCTCGATCAACGTCTTGCGCCCACCGACCAGCATGCGAAAGATGTTCGGCACGGGCTCCCGATCCGGCACGAGCTGATCGACGGCTTCGACGATCGCGCTCGCCTCGGTCATCACGTCGAGGTCACCGAAGAGTGACGACGCGGCATCGATCGTTTCGACCTGATTGATGACATCCAGCGACGTGCCCCGGTGCAATTGGACGTTCACGTAGGCGAAGGGTTCGAGCCGACCGCCGAATTTCGATCGCGTCTTGCGAATGCCCTTGGCGACCGCTCGCACCTTGCCCGAGAACTCGGTGAGGAGAACGATGATCCGATCGGACTCACCCAACTTGTACGAGCGGAGAACGATGGCGTTCTCACGGTAGAGACGCGAGGCCAAAGCGGATCACCGTCCAGCTCGGCAGCAGATCACAACGCCGGGCTTTCCTCGACACCACCGAAACGGCGCTGCCGAATCCGAAATTCACCCATGGCTCGGCGCAGAGCGTCACCGTCGAGACCCGGCCAGGTCACGGGCAGATACACGAGTTCGGCGTAGGCGAGTTCCCACACGAGAGTGGAAGGCAGGAGCCCATCGGAATCACACACCACCACGAGATCGGGTTCACCGACTTCGCCGCGAACCGCTCGGCCGAGAGTCTCCTCGGTGAGGCGTTGTCCAGCCGGCCAACTCCGCAATGCGTCGACGATCGTGCGTCGGCCATCGTGACGACTCTCGATCCGCATGATCACTCCATCGATCACCTCAGCGATGGCCAAGCGCCAGTTCTCCTCGCCGGTCAACGGAACCACGGTGACCGCGACCAATCTCTCCGCCGCTGCCGCGCGCGCGAGATCACCGAGGAGCGAGGTCCATCCGGCCTCGTCGACCGATCGCCATTGGTCGGGGGTCCCGCCGGCAATCACCACATGGCCCGACGTCGACGAAAGCGGTTCTCGCATTCGCTCTTTTGCACGACGACCCCACACACCTCCATTGTGACTCATCGGCTCGTTCGAAACCCTCCGCTACCCTCGGGGCGTGCACATCGCCTGCATCATGGACGGCAACGGTCGCTGGGCCACCCGCCGTCAACTCCCCCGCACGGCCGGTCACACTGCCGGCGAGGAGAACCTGGCCGAGATCGTGCGGGCCTGCGTGCGTCGTCGGGTCGACTGGCTGACCGTTTTCGGTTTCTCGACCGAGAACTGGGTCCGGCCGCGCGGCGAGATCCGACACATTCTCGGACTCCACCGGAAACTCTTCGGTCGCGTGGAGGAACTCAATGATCTCGACGTGCGCATTCAATGGATCGGCCGTCCCTTCGACGACCCCGAAGCGCGCACTCCCCGGTACGTGCAGAGGGCCATCGAACGCGCCATCGACGACACCCGACACAACAAGGGCATGACCCTGACCGTCGCCTTCGATTACGGGAGTCGGGCCGAGATCGTGGACGCTGCCCGGCGGGTCATCGAATCCGGAGAAGCCATCGACGAGTCCGCCCTGACCCGGCACATGTACCTCCCCGACCTGCCTCCGGTCGACGTACTCGTTCGGACTTCGGGCGAACAGAGAGTCTCGAACTTCCTCCTGTGGCAGACACAGGGTGCGCCGTTCCACTTCACCGAAAAGACCTGGCCCGAACTCGACGAGGCGGAGGTCGATCGGGCCATCGCTCTGGCGGTGTCCCACCACGGCCGCCCGACGAACGATCGCTGATCACCGGCGATGAGCGACAGGGGTTTGTCGATACGCGACGCGCTCGACATCGCGACTGCCGCCCTGACCGACGCCGAGGACCGGCCCGGTCAGCGCACGGTGGCCGACGCAGTCGCCGAGTCCATCGCCTCCCACCGCCATCTGATCGTGCAGGCGGGTACCGGTACGGGCAAGACACTCGGTTACCTCGTGCCGGTCGTGATGAGCGGCCGCAAGACAATCGTTGCCACCGCGACCATCGCTCTGCAGGATCAGATCGCGTCCAAGGACCTGCCGCTTCTCGCCGAGCATCTCGCCCCGGCGCTCGGTATCGAGTTCGACTGGGCCGTTCTGAAGGGCCGCAACAACTACGTCTGCCGACAGAAAGTGGACGAAGCCTTGACAGCCGGTGGAGGACAGCTCGAACTCGAAACGCAAGACGCGAGTCCTCGTCTGCGCGCCCACATCGAGAAGATCGATCGCTGGTCGCGTCAGACCACGACCGGCGACCTCGCGGACTATCCGGGTTCCGTCAGCGAACGAGTACGGCGGGCCGTCACCATCACGTCGGAGGAATGTCCCGGGGCTTCCCGATGTCCGGTCGGTAGCCAATGCTTCGCCGAGCGTGCTCGTTACTCGGCCGCCTCGGCTGATGTCGTCGTGGTGAACACCCATCTGTACGGGATCGACGTGGCCGCCCTCGGCGGACTCCTGCCCGAACACGAGGTGGTGGTGATCGACGAGGTTCACAATCTCGAGGGAATCATTTCCGAGAGCGTGGGCATCGCGTTCTCCTCAGGGCGGTTCACCAACACCGCCCACACGATCCGCCGCATCATCTCGGACTCGCGTCCGGCCGACCGGCTCGTCTCGTTGGGTGAGGCTCTGCAAGACGTCATCACTCCCGATCTCGGCCGTCGCGTTCCTTCCCCACTCGACACCGGACTGCGCGACGTCCTCACCGAAGCCCGGCTCGTGTGTGGTGACGCACTCGACGGCGTCCGCGCGGTCGAAACCACCGACGAGGACGCCAACCAGCGAAAACTGCGGGCCCTCCAGAGCGTCGGCCGTCTCGCCGAGAGCATCGACCTCGCTCTCGTGGTGGGTCGCCAACACGTTCCGTTCGTGTCCGGAACCCCGGGATCGCCGGTTCTCGAGATCGCGCCCCTCGAGGTCGGCTCGATCCTCGCCGAAGGGATCTGGGGTCGACGTACAGCGATCCTGACCAGCGCGACCGTGCCGACCAATCTCCCGGATCGCATCGGTCTCGCCGCCGACTCCTACGACGCCATCGACGTGGGCAGCCCTTTCGACTACCCCACCAACGCGTTGCTCTACTGCACCAAGAACTTTCCCAATCCGAATTCGCCCGAGTTCGCCAAGGCCGTGCACGACGAACTCTTTCGTCTGATCATGGCGGCCGGCGGTCGGACGCTGGCGCTGTTCACGAGTTTCAAAGCCCTCGACGCCGCGGTCGACGCGTTGCGGCCGATCCTTCCGATGAAGGTTCTCTCCCAACGCGACGATGCTCAGAAGAGTCGACTCGTCGAGATGTTCGCCGCCGACGAGGAGTCGTGTCTCTTCGCGACCGCTGGTTTCTTCCAAGGGATCGACGTTCCCGGACGGACTCTCTCACTGGTCACGATCGACAAGATTCCCTTCCCCCGACCGGATGATCCTCTACTCAGTGCGCGCCGCGACTTGCTCGGTGATGCGGCGTTCCGCCAGATCGACCTGCCACGGGCGGCCACACTTCTCGCACAGGCGACGGGTCGTCTCATTCGCACCGCCACCGATCGCGGAGTGGTCACCATCTTCGACCCGCGGTTGGCCACGGCCGGCTACCGGAACCTGATCCTCGATGCCATGCCACCCATGCGTCGCACCATTTCGCGCGACGAAGTCACCGATTTCCTCCGCTCGCTCGTCGAGTGATTCTCCGGCCGGTCCTCAGGACGGAATCAGGCGGTAGCCGATTCCGCGCACGGTGACGATGAGGCGAGGATCTTCGGGCTGATCTTCGATCTTCACCCGTAGCCGCCGGACGTGAGCGTCGACCAGACGGCTGTCCCCGAGGTAGTCGTAACCCCAGACCCGTTCGAGCAACTGATCCCTCGACAACACCATGTTCGGATGGTCGGCGAACTCGCACAGCAGATGGAACTCGGTCTTGGTGAGCGACAACTCGCGCCCGGCCTTCAGGACGACTCCTTGTTCGCGTCGCAGTTCGACGTCACCGAACGTCTCACTCGAACCGAGGCCGATCGTCTCGTTCTGCAACTGCACTCGCCGAAGATGGGCGCGCACCCGCGCTGCGAGCTCCTTGGGGACCACCGGCTTGGTCACGTAGTCGTCAGCCCCGGCCTCGAGCCCGGCCACCATGTCGTTGGTGTCGGTTTGTGCGGTGACCATGATGATCGGCACGATCGACATCGCCCGTAGCGCCCGGCAGACGTCGAAGCCCGACATGTCGGGGAGCCTCAAGTCGAGCAACACGAGGTCGGGCTCTTTCGCGTGGAACGCCGCCAGACCACTGCGACCATCGGGAGCTTCGCGCACCTCGTAGCCCTCGTCCTCGAGCGCCAGGCGTAAGGCCAAACGAATCTGGTCGTCGTCCTCCACGAAGAGAAGCGAATTCACCGGGGCATTCTGCCCGACGTCGGTCGACCCGAGATTTTGTTACACAAAACGCACAATTCCCGCACGGTCCTTTCACAGAGGCTCGGGAAACTGCCCTCGTTCACGCTGGACCGACGGGGGCCGTCCTCCCCCTGGTCCTCGCCGGCCAGCGGAATGGACGAACGGTTCCGCCGCCCGACTCGCCGGGTTTCCCGAGTCGGGCGGCGTCACGTTCGGGCAGGATGTGCTCATGGAAAGGTCGATCCGGCGAGTTCGCCTCCGCACCCGGGTCACCCTCCTCTTCGTGCTGGTGGGCCTGGCCACGTCGGTTCTTCTCTCCACCGTCAGTTTCCTCGTGGCCCGCAACTACCTCCTCGATCGTCGGGACGACGTCGTCGAGCGCCAAGCCTTCAACAACGCCGAATACGTTCGCGCCCGGCTCATGACCCGCCGTTCGGAGGCCTTCGAACTCATCAACGGATCCCGCACCGAGCAAGGTGGCTTCGCGGTTCTCCATCTGGGTGAGGAGAACCTCTACTACTCGCAGGACCTCCGATACACACAGAATGCCTTCCCCGCCGAACTGCGCGACGATGTCCTCGCCGGAGCGTCGGCCTATCAACGATTCTCCATCGGTGACGACACCTACATCGGAATCGGCATCGCCATCCCGGCCGCCGATGCGCACTACTTCGAAGCGTTCCCCGTGGACGACGAGCAACGCGCCATCACCATCATCGGGAGCGCCCTCGTCGCCGGAACGATCATCATCGGGTTGATCGCCGGACTCGTCGGTTGGGGTGTGAGTCGGCGTCTCATGCGCCCACTCACGCGAGTCGCCGAAGCAGCCGGTGAGATCGCCGAGGGTGGTCTCGACACTCGCCTCGAAAGTGAAGAGGATCCCGATCTCGCCATTCTCGTCTCGTCCTTCAACGAAATGGCCGATGCGGTGCAGACCCGTATCGAGCGCGAAGCACGGTTCGCCTCCGACGTGTCACACGAACTGCGCAGTCCCATCACGGCCCTGGCCGCCGCAGTGGAGGTGCTCGACGCCCGCCGAGCCGATCTCTCCGAGCGCACCCAGCAAGCCCTCGACGTCGTCGTCTCACAGGTGAGAAGGTTCGACCAGATGGTGCTCGATCTACTCGAACTGTCACGACTCGACGTCGGAGTGGCCGATATCCACCGCGAAGAAGTCGACCTCGTTTCCTTCATCGCTCGGATCGCCCAGCGTTACGGCAACGACCACCTCGCCGTGTTGCTGGCTCCCGACTGCGACGGCGTTGCCAACGTCGACAAACGACGGCTCGAACGCATCGTCGCCAACCTGTTGGACAACGCGCGCCTCCACGGTGGCGGCGCCACGTCGGTGATCGTGGAGAACGGCCCTCGCGGTGGCATTCGAATCTCGGTGGAAGATGCCGGTCCCGGCGTCGCCCCCAGTGAGCGGGCCCGGATCTTCGAGCGCTTCACGCGCGGCTCCGCCGGACGCACTCGCATCGGTGGCACCGGCCTCGGCCTCGCCCTCGTGGCCGAACACGCCCGCGCGCACGGGGGTCAGGTGTGGGTGGACGACGTTCCCGATGGCGGGGCGCGCTTCGTCGTCGAGATTCCGGGGGCGAACCGATGAAGTCGTTCAGATTCGTGATGATCGGTGCCGTCGTGCTCGGCCTTTCGGCGTGCGGGGTTCCCGACAGTTCCTCGAGCAGCCCGATCGATCCGGCCGACGTTCCGCCGGCCCTCAACGCCACCACCACGACCGTCGATCCGACATCAGCCACTTCGACGACGACTCCTCTGACCGATCAAACGACGTCCCCCTCGACGACCGTTCCCGTCGAGTCGGTCGCCCTCTTCTACGTGGCCGGCAATCAGGTCGTCGCCATACCGAGGCTGTTGCTCAGCCCGGCCGCCCCTCCGCAGGTTCTCGTCGCCCTCGGTGAGGGCCTCCCGACCGGCGACATCGCCGCCGGACTTCGTACGGCGATTCCCGAAGGCTTCGAAGCGTCGGTCGCCGTCGAACGGGGTATCGCCACCGTCGACCTGCCGTCCACGTTCACCATCGACGTCCAAGGCCCCGACCAGCGTTTGGCCATCGCCCAAATCGTCCTGACGCTCACGCGACGGGCCGGCATCGGACAGGTGATCTTCACGAGCGATCGCTCACCATTGGCGGTGCCCCGAGGTCGAGGCGATCTCACGGCGCCCGGAGGCCTCGTGGCCTGCGACGACTACGACAACCTCTTGCCCGTCGGCTACTCCTGCTGATCAGTAGCCGAGACGCTCGACCCGATCGGGTCTGCGCTGCCAGTCCTTGTCGACCTTCACCCGTAGTTCGATGAATATCCCGGGTGGCAGTTGTTCGCGAACGCGCGTGCCGACCTCCTTGAGCACCGATCCACCCTTGCCGATCACCATGCCCTTCTGGCTCTCGCGCTCCACGATGATCTCGCACTTCACGCGCGGCCACTCCCACTCGGTGACCCGAGTGGCGATGGAGTACGGGAGCTCCTCACGGGTGACCCGAAGCAACTGCTCACGAACCAACTCGGCCACCCAATCGGGATCGGTGATGTCGCTCACGGTGTCCTCGGGGTAATAGAGCGGGCCTTCGGGGAGCCGACTCTCGAGAAACTCGATCAGTGCGCCGACGCCTTCCCCGGTCTTGGCCGAGACCGGGAAGTACGCGAGGGCATCGAGTGCTCCAGCGCGCGCCAACTGCGCCATGACTTCGTCTTTTGACGCCGCGTCACATTTGTTCACCACGACGACCGTGCGTTTCAGGTCGAGTTTGTCCGCGACCCATTGGTCGCCCGTGCCAAAGGGCATGGTTGCGTCGATCACGAGCACAGACACATCGACATCGGCGATGCTTTCGAGGGCGGCCGTATTGACTCGAGTTCCCAACGCCGAGACGGCTTTGTGCAACCCGGGCGTGTCGACGAACACCATCTGACATCCGCGACGGGTCAGGACGCCGCGAACCTGCCGCCGAGTGGTTTGCGGCTTGTCCGAGACGATCGAAACCTTGCGGCCACAGATGGCATTCACGAGCGTCGACTTCCCCACATTGGGCCGTCCGACGAAGGTGATGAAGCCCGACCGAAATTCCTTTTCGGTCATACTTGCGACGACCGACCGGCCCAGAACGGAGCCCGCAACTCTCGCTTCAGGATCTTTCCGCTTCCGGTCTTGGGGAGTTCGTCCGACCACGAGATCGAGCGGGGGATCTTGTAGCCGGCCAGGCTCGTGCGCGAGTGCTCCACTACATCATCTTCGCTCAGCGACGAACCCGGGCGGCGGACCACCACGGCGTG
>SYCI01000010.1 GCA_005787035.1 Actinomycetota bacterium
CCCGCACGCGTGCGCGCCGGTTCACGCGTGTCGTACGTGCCTTCGGCGGCACTCCTCGTTCGACGTGCGGTTTTCGAATCCCTCGGCGGCTTCGATGAATCACTTCGCTACGGCGAGGACGTCGACTTCGTCTGGCGCGCGATCGCCGCCCATCACGTCTGTCGCTACGAACCAGCGGCCGTGGCTCGCCACCGGGCCCGCCCCGATCTGCGCGCCCTCGCGCGTCAGCGATGGTCGTACGGTTCGGCAGCCGCGGCCCTCGATATCCGTCATCCGGGTGCAGCCACACCGCTTCGCGTGAATCGCTGGAGCGCGATCGCCTGGAGTCTCGTGGCCATCGGCCATCCGCTCGTGGGCGGCGCAGTGGGCGCCGGTTCGACGGCCGCGCTCACTCGCAAGCTCGGCGCCACACCCGATCGCTGGTTGGTCGCCGGTCGACTCGCCGGGCTCGGCAATCTGCACGCCGGTCGCCTCATGGCAAGTGCTCTCACGCGCAGTTGGTGGCCGATCTCACTGGTGGTCGCCGTGCTGTCGCGTCGGCTACGCGTCGCACTTCTGATCGCACTCGTCCTGCCCAACCTGTATCGCTGGCGTTCGAGCAGATCCGAACTCGATCCCGTTCGCTACGTTGCCATGCGCATCGTCGACGACGTGTCGTACGGCGCCGGCGTGTGGACGGGTGTGTGGCGGACTCGGCGCCTCGGGGCCCTCAGGCCGCGCTTCGACTGAACTGCGCGTTGATCCGACCAGTGATGTCGGAGCATTCGCGGCACACGCTCTGCGGAATCACACCGGCCCGGATCAGCCAGCTGAACATCACGCAGCCGAGGCAGAAACCGGCGAAGGCTTCGAGGCTCGCCGCCACCGCGAGACCAGCGATCATCACGGCACCCAAGGTGTGCGCACCCGACACCCACGCGATCAGACCGACCGACGAAAAGACGAGTCCCACACCCTGCGCGAATCGCTTGGGCGGTCCGGCGACGAAGCGCTGCTCGCCACCGACGCGCGGGGTGATCACCTTGGTCACCAAGAGTCCGAGCGGGCTGAAGCGCGGACCACTGAGCACCCGGGCGGCGAAGCCGTACACGAGCGGAACGAGGACCCACCACTGACGGATGGTGAGGAACAGAACGGCCTGGGCGAAGGCTCCCGACGCCACCAGACGGGCCGACGTCTCGTTGACCGGATTCGGGAAGGAGAAGAGGCGCTGACTCATGCCGTCAGGCTAGGTCCGAAATCCCGACTCAACAAGTCGGAATTAGGCCATCGGGCCCCGGTCGGTAGGGTCACCCCGTGGCTCTGGTCCTCACGATCGACTCCGCCCGCTGGAACCAGCACGTGGCCCGGACGGCGGCGGAGGTGTCGGGGCTGGTCCCCGTGGTCAA
Source organism: Actinomycetota bacterium (assembly GCA_005787035.1). GTDB lineage: Bacteria > Actinomycetota > Acidimicrobiia > Acidimicrobiales > Ilumatobacteraceae > Casp-actino8. Next base: position 1,389 of record SYCI01000010.1, read on the forward strand.
GGGCAACGGATACGGCCTCGGCCGGGATTGGCTGGCCACCCGGGCCGCCGAGCTGGCCTCGGTGCTGGCCGTGGGCACGGTGCACGAGGTGCACAGCGTGCCCGCCGGATGCACTCCCGTGGTCCTGACCCCGTCACTCGGGCCCTGCCCGGCGGCCGTGGTCACCGTGGGTTCGGCCGCCCACCTCGAGGCCCTCGGTCGCACCGGTCATCGGGTGCTCGTGAAGATCCGCTCGTCGATGGGTCGCTACGGCGTCGACCCGGCGGCGGCCCGCCAACTCCTCGCCACCGCCCGCGACGGCGGGCACGAGGTGTGGGGGGTGAGCATCCATCCCCCACTCACGGGTACGAGTGCCGACCACGCAGCCGAGATCGCCGGACTCATCGAGTCGATCGAACCGACCGCCGTGTGGGTGAGTCATCTCGACACCACCGATTACGACGAACTCCGCCGCCGCTTCCCCGATCGCAACTGGTGGTTACGGCTCGGCACCCGCCTGTGGCACGGCGACAAATCCAGTTTGCAACTGCGCGCCGACGTCCTCGACACACGCGTCGTGAAACGCGGTGAGATCGCCGGCTATCACGGGGCAGCGATTCCCTTCGACGGCACCCTGGTGATGATCGGTGCCGGAAGTGCACACGGTGTGGCACCGCTCGCCGATGGTCGCAGCCCGTTCCACTTCGGACGCCAACGCATGAAGCTGCTCGAGTCCCCGCACATGCACACCTCGATGTGCATCGTGCCCACCGACGGACCCACACCTCGCGTCGGCGAATGGGTCGACGTACAACGCCCGCTCATCACCACGCAACCCGATCGCATCGACTGGGCATGACCCAACGCTCGTTCGATCACCCGGCCGCCGGATCCACGTCGACTGGAACCCACCGCGTCGTGACCCTCGACGTGACGCGTGGTCTGGCCCTCATCGGCGTGGTGGCCATGAACTACGTCGGCTCCATGGTGATCCCCGGTTGGCACGACGGATTCTGGGACCGAGTGTTCGATCCGTACACCGGTGCACTCTCCACGCGTTTCGCGGCCACTTTCGTCCTGGTGGCCGGCATCGGCTTGTCGCTACTCACGGCCTCGGCCCGCACTTCCGGTGATCCGGCGGCGATCGGCCGGATGCGCTGGCGGCTCGCCCGTCGTGGCGTGTTGCTCTACGTCGTCGGGTTCTTCCTGGACTTCGCCTGGCCGGGCACGATCCTCTTCTTCTACGGCGCCTACTTCCTGATCGCCGTCGCGTTGTTCAGGCTCTCGGATCGTGCACTGGTGGCCATCGGTGCCGGTTCGGCTCTCGTGGCGACCGTGGTGGCCACGTGGGCCAACTGGAAGGCATCGCGCGGCGAGATCGTGATGTGGCTCGGCACCTACTCGGTCGAGTCGTTGCAGGACCTCGTGGTGCGAACGTTCCTCGACTACACGCATCCGGTGTTCCCGTGGCTCGCTTTCTTCTGTGCCGGCATGGTGATCGGACGCCACCTCGATCGTTGGCGCGAGTGGCGCGGGCGGGTGTTCACCCTTGCCCTCGTGATCACCGCACTGGTCTACGCACTCGTTTCCATCCTCGATCGTCTCGATCATCGGCGGGGCGTGATCGTGTACTCGCTCACCTCGGCCCAGCCGTACAGCCGCAGCATCGTGTACACCGTCACCACCCTCGGCATCGCGATCATGGCCTTCGCCCTCGTGGATTGGTTGGTCGAGAAGTACACCATCACACCGGCGCTCGAGTCTCTGCAGCGCGCGGGACAGCTCACGTTGTCGCTGTACCTGCTGCACGTCCTCGCTTACTGCGCGATCCGTAATTGGCTCGGCTGGATCGGTGGGAACGAACTCTCGACCGCGTTGTTGTTCGCGTTGGGTTTCTGGATCGTCGCGATCACGGTCGGTTCGTGGTGGCATCACCGTATCGGTCGCGGACCGGCCGAACAGATCTACCGATCATTCGGGGGCTGAAGCGCGCGCCGCGGCCCGATTGAGTCCGCGCCAACCCACCGATGCCGCACCGATGAGCGGGCCCTGGTCACCGAGACGGGCCGGAACGATGCGGGCTCCAGCAGAAAACGACAACCGGCAGTTCTGATCGATCACTTCCTGCGCGGCGTGGAAAAACGTCGGTCCGAAGCCGAGAGCGACCGAACCACCCACCACCGCGAGCGAAAGATCGAAGAGATTGCACACACTCGCCACCGCGATGCCCACCATTCGCCCCGTGCGTTGCATGATCTCGTAACTCGGCTCGGTAGGTGGCCGTCCGGTGATCGCCTCGATCGCCGTCCCCGATGCCTCGGCTTCCAAGCATCCGCGTGCGTCACAACTGCAGCGATGCCCGTCGGGGTTCACGATCACGTGCCCGATGTGGCCCGCGTTGCCCGTGGCACCGTCGAGGATGCGACCGTCGATCACGATCCCGCCGCCCACACCCGTGCTCACGACCATGCCGATGAAGTTCGAGTGTCCGCTCGCTGCTCCCAGCCATCCCTCGGCGAGCGCGAAAGCTTTGGCGTCGAGATCGCCGAACACCGGTGCCGTCACCTCGACCCCGGCCAAGGTGTCGACGATCGCCTCGCGTAACGGGAAGCGCCGCCATGCCGGAATGTTCAGAGGCGATATCGACGCGCAATCGGGTTCGATCGGGCCGGCGGCACCGATACCCACCGTGGTGATCGGAGCGCCGTGACGTTCACTCGCGCGTTGCACCTGGCGACGGATCACGTGGGCCAACGATTCGTAGAGATCGTTCGCTCGCTTGTCGCGATCGGTGCGCACACTGTCGCGATCAACCAGACGGCCCCGACGATCCACCAGACCCACGGCCATCTTGGTGCCACCGATGTCGATGGCCAAGGCCAGTTCGTTGGTCGTCATGCGGTAACTCAGTCGGCCACGCGACGGGCGTCCTCGATCAGGTTGATCTGATAAAGGACTTCGTCGAGGGCATCGGCGGCCGAGATCGCCGAATAGCGCTGCGGGTTGTCGGGCGTGCAGCACGACGGAACCGGCGCCAGAACCGTCCATGGGCGCGGATGGCAGAACTGCACGACGCTGTAGCGCTCACCTTCGAATCCGGGTGCCGCGATCACACGGTGCCAGCCGATCGGAATCGCGCCGTTGGTGAGACGTTCGAGCATGATGCCCGAATTGATGATCACCTTGTCGTCGGGCGGGATGGCATCGACCCACTCACCATCGACCTCCACTTGCAGACCCGGTGCCGTGGCGCGCGGACGCGCAGTGATGAGGTTGATGTCGCCGTGCGCACCGGCCCAGATGTGACCGCCTCCGGGTGCCTGCTTCATGGACGGATAGCGAATGGCGCGAGTAAGTGTGGGGCCGTCGGTCACCATGTCGTCGAAGAACGACTCGGCACATCCGATACCGAGTGCGATCACGCGTAGGAAACGCTTCTGCAGATCGGCGATGGCCTCGTGGAACGCGTACAGAACCTTGGAGATTCCCGGAACCGCCACATCGGGCAGGAGCTGGTCGGGATACGAACCCGGGTACTTGCGACGCAACGGATGGCCGCTTGCGATGGGCGAAGCCCAGTTGAGCATTTCCTTCCAGTCGGGTTTGTCACTCGAGGCCGCGGTCTCCACCAGAAGACCGGTGTAGCCGGTCTGCCCGTGTGCACCGGCTGCGATGAACTTCTGCTTCTCCTCGGGGGCCAACGAGAAGAACTGCGCGAGCATTCCGTACGCGGTGTCGAGGAGATCGTCGGAGAGATCGGAGCTCGTGTACACGAAGCCGGTGGCCAGACTCCGACGCACACCGTCGACCACGGCCCGGCGGGTCGACTCGGAACCTTTCTCGAACGCGAGGAGATCGACGTCGAGGATCTGATCGGCCATGGCTTTGACGCTAACGGCTTCCGATCGAGGCCAACGCGCACTGCAGATCGTTCCAGAGATCGTCGATCGCTTCGATGCCCACACTCATGCGGATGAGTCCGGGGGCGACGTGCGCGTCACCCGGGTACTTCTGTCGGCGCTCCATGGTGCTCTCCACTCCGCCGAGACTCGTGGCCGGCACAATGACGGTGGTCGAGGCACACACGCGATCGGCGGCTTCGGCCCCGCCGCGCACCACGAAACTCAACATCGGTCCGGCCTGGCGCACCGACTCGATGTGCGGATGGCTCGTGAGCAACGCCGCGAGTTGTTCCGCCGAACGCGCCGATGCCTCGTAACGCAACGGAAGCGTGCGTAATCCGCGCAGGGCGAGGAAGGCTTCGAGTGCACCCGGGGTTGCGCCCTGCACCACGCGCGCCCGGGCCAACGCTTCGTACACCGCGTCGTCGGTGGTGACGGCGGCTCCGATGAGCAGGTCGCTGTGACCACCGATGAACTTGGTACCCGAGTGCATCACGACGGTCGCGCCGTCGCGCAACGGCTGGGCGCCGATCGGTGTGGCGAAAGTGGAATCCACCACCACTCGGATGCCACGAGAAGTGGCTTCACGACACAGACGGGCCAGATCGGCGATGTCGAGCGTCGGATTGGTCGGGGTCTCGACCCAGAGCACCACACCGTCGCTTCCCGACTTCGCCTCGTGCGACGCACGGTCGAGAGCGGCCACGACTTCGAGAGTGTTCTGGATCGCGACCTCGCGGGTCTGCAGATCCTGTCGCGCCGAGAGATCGCCGAGCAGCGCTCGCACACCGAGATAACTCACCGACGGCAGCACCACGATCTCGGGCCGTAGAGCGAACACGATCGCCGAGGCCACCGCCATACCCGATGAAGACGTGAGGCCTCGCCCACCCTCGAGCAGACCGATCGCCTCCTCGAGAGCCGCCCAAGTACGTGTGCCGTGCGTGCGTGCGTATTCGGGTCCGGCGCGGAAGTTCGAGGCGAGCACGATCGGTTCGTTCAGCGGATCGCCCTCACCCAGCGGTCGACCGGCCGTGACAGCGATAGTCCGCGGCGACACGTTCGATTCGAATTCAGCCATGGCTCACGAACACCTCCGGTTGGCCTCCAGTATGGATCCAGACCACGTTGCTTCCCGCCGGCCAACGCGACTCGGCGGCGTTGCCGAGGAACCCGGCCATGCCCTTGGCGGTGTACACACCGTCGAGGACCCACGCTCCGTGATGTGCGGCCCACGTGGCGGCGGCCTCCGATTCGGCCGTAGGGATCGCGTAGTCGGCCCCGAGCCAACGCGCGTCG
>SYCI01000059.1 GCA_005787035.1 Actinomycetota bacterium
CGTTGTTCGTTCCGTAGGTGATGTCGGCCGCGTAGTTGGCGCGCTTCTGTTGGGGATTCTCCTGGAATCCCGGGATCACCAGACCCACCTTGAGTCCCAGCCACCGATGGACTTGGCCCATCCATTCGGAGTCACGGCGGGCGAGATAGTCGTTGGTCGTGATCTGGTGCACGCCACGTTCGGCCAAGCCGTTCAGATAGGCCGGGAGCGTGGAGACGAGGGTCTTGCCTTCACCGGTCTTCATTTCGGCGATCCACCCGAAGTGCAGCGCCGCTCCACCCATCATCTGGACGTCGTAATGGCGCTGACCGATGGTCCGTCCCGCCCCCTCTCGAACCACGGCGAAGGCCTCGACCAAGAGGTCGTCGAGGGTCTCGCCGCGGGCCAGACGTTCGCGGAACTCGACTGTCTTGTGCGCCAGTGCCTCGTTGCTCAATCCGCGTAAGGCGGCTTCCTCGGCGTTGATGTCGGGGATCAGCCCCTCGAGGGCCTTCAGCTTCTTGCCTTCACCGGCCCGGAGGATGCGATCGAGGACTCCCATGCGGATCGCCAGCCTACCGTCGGCATTCTGTGGGCGGGGGTCCCCCCACTTGGCGCTTCGCACGCCCAATGAGCAGACTTCCCCCGTGCCGAATCACCCCGTGAGAACAGTCATCTTCGATCTGGGTGGCGTGTTGTCGCTCTCGGGTCGGCCGGTCGACTTGATCCGCCGTTTCCCCGACCATGATCCCGACGAGGTGATCAAGGTGATGATGGGTGACTACGGATCGGATTCCGATCATCCGTGGCACCGCCTCGAACGCGGCGAGATCTCGATGGACGAATACCGCGCGGGGATCGGACAGTTGGTAGCAGCCGCCGGCCTTCGAATGCGTGCACCGAGTGAGGAGGAAGCCGCCCAACGACCCGGCTCGACGTTCGAGTTCGTCCGCAGTGAGGCGATGCACGAACTCGTGGTGGATCTACGCGCGGCCGGTTGTCGAACCGGCGTACTGACCAACAACATCCGTGAATTCCGCGATCGATGGCGACTGCTCATGGACTTCGACGAATTGTTCGACACCGTCGTCGACAGCCACGAGGTGGGTCTGCGCAAACCCAACCCGGCGATTTACGAACTCACTCTCGATCGACTCGGTTCGGCGCCGAACGAATCGGCGTTCCTCGACGACGTGCAATCGAACGTGGACGCCGCCGATCGTCTTGGAATCCACGGCGTGCTCGTGGAGAACGATCAGTCGTCGGCGATCGCGACCGTGCGGCGGTTGGCTGGACTGGCCTGAATCGAACGGCGGTCGTCGGGTGTGGAGGCACACGCGGCCACCACGACATCGGACCAACCCGAGACTTCGAGCGCATGAGCGGCGGCCCGCAAAGTGGAGCCGGTGGTGATCACGTCGTCGACGACGAGGACGCGTCCGCGGATCCGGCCTCGTGACACCCGTGCCCGAAATCGTGGGCCGACGAGCCGCTCTCGACGGGTGGCGCCGGTTTGGGGCCGGCCCGCGTCGCGCACGAGCAACCGCCGACACGGAACGCCGAGTCGGCGGGCCACGAGCCGGGCGATGAACTCCGACTGATCGAACCCGCGCCGCCGACGGCGCCGGTCGGTCGTGGGAGCCCAGGTGACCAGACGGAAGGTTCCGGCCAGTTCGAGGTCGGTCGAGATCGTGGTCGCGAGCTCATCGGCAAGAAATCGCAGTGCCCGACGACTGCCGTGCACCTTGGCCGCGAGGACCACCTCTCGATTCACACCCTCGTAGCGAAGTGGCGACGCGACCCGCCGGGGCTCGGGTAACGAGGCCCCCTCGCAACGGGGGCACCGACGGACCCCCGGACGCAGGGCCTCGGGCCGGAACACCTCTCGGCAGGACGAACAACGCAGGGCGGCGAACACGTTCTCAGCAAACCAAAGGGGTGTGGCAAGAAAAGTGCGAGATCGATGGGGCGGGCGACTCATACAGTCCATGACGATTCACTCGACCATCCACACCACCCACCACGACACCGAACCCACCCGCCGCTCATCGGCCCGTCCCGAAGAAGGGTGGCCGACTCGTATATTCGGTACCCGAAAGACATTGGTCCCGGGCCGGCGCCCGGCGACCTCGAGGGGGATCATGCGTCGCATCGCTTCACTTCTGATCGCTGGCGTCCTGCTGGCTTCGGCCACCGGCTGTGGCGGGGACGACGATTCGGGAGGATCGAACGGCCCGGATCGGGCCTTGTTCCAACCCTCCGGAGTCGTTGGGCCGGACTCGTTCGCCCCGACGTTCGAACTGACCTCGTATCAGGTGACTGACGCGTCCACCCTCACCGACGGCAAGGTGAAGGGCAACGCGCCCGGCCTGTATGCCGGACGCACCTACGGCGGAACCGGCAAGAACATCTGCGACGTGGAAGCGATGATCCGCTTCCTCACCTATTACAAGGAACGCGGCCGGGCGTGGGCCGCGGTGCAAGGCATCGCCTACGAAGAGCTACCGAACTACCTCCGCAGCCTCACACCGGTGTACGCGCTTCAGAACCTGAACGTGAAGATGTTCGGATTCAAGAACGGTCAGTCGTACGGCTACGACGCGGTGATCGCTGCGGGCACGGCAATCCTCATCGACGATCAAGGAATGCCGCGCGCGCGTTGTGCTTGTGGCAATCCGCTCCTCGGGCCCAACGAAGAGCAGCCCACGCCTTTCAGCCAGGATTCGGTCCCCACTGTTCCTGGTGACACGACCGGCGACGTCAGTGATGATCCGGGCAACCCCGATCAGCCCGATGAACCGAACCAGCCGGATGATCCGAACCAGCCCGGCGAACCGAACGAGCCCGAACAGCCCGGCGAACCGATCGAGCCACAATGTCCTGAATTCGACAGCGAATTCGGCTGGTCCGATTACATCGGCTCGAAC
>SYCI01000060.1 GCA_005787035.1 Actinomycetota bacterium
GCTCGGTGGGGAGTCCGTTGTCATCCCAGCCCATCGGATAGAAGACGGACTTTCCGCACATGCGGTGGAAGCGGGCGAGGGTGTCGGTGTGCGTGTAGGAGAACACGTGGCCCATGTGGAGCGAACCACTCACGGTGGGTGGCGGGGTGTCGATCGCGTAGACGGCCGATCGTGATGCCGAATCATCGAATCGGTAGGTGCCCGAGGACTCCCAGGTCTCGATCCAGTGCCCCTCGATGCCTTCGAGTGAGGGCTTCTCGGGGATTCCTGCCATGGGTCGCAAGGCTAGGCGAGCGTAGGCTGATCACCCATGTTCCGGCTCTACGACACGGCCACCTCGGAGGTGCGCGAGCTTCGCCTTCGCACCCCGGGTCGAGTCGGGATCTACCTCTGCGGACCCACGGTGTATGGGCCGCCGCACCTCGGCCACGGACGGGCAACCCTCGTCTACGACATCCTTCGGCGATATCTCACATGGTCGGGGCTCGAGGTCACCTTGGTGTCGAACATCACCGACATCGACGACAAGATCATCGACCGCGCCAACCGTGAAGGTCGGCCGTGGCAGGACATCACCCACAAGTGCGAGTCGGTCTGGTTCGACGCGATGAGCCGACTCAACGTGGAGCGACCGACTCTCGTTCCGCACGCCACCGAGTACGTGGATCAGATGGTGGGCATGATCGCCGAACTCGTGGAACGCGGTCGTGCTTACGCCACCGCCGACGGCGTGTATCTGAGTGTCACGTCGGTGAACGACTACGGGTTGCTCGCCCACCAGAGTCTCGACGACATGTTGTCGGGCGGCGGCGACCGTGAAGTGTTCGGTGCCGAGAACAAGAACCACCCGGCCGACTTCGCGCTCTGGAAGTTCTCCAAACCCGGCGAACCATCATGGCCGTCGCCGTGGGGGGACGGACGTCCGGGTTGGCACAGTGAGTGCGTGGTCATGAGCCTCGAGCTCCTCGGCGATGGTTTCGACCTCCATTGCGGTGGCATGGATCTGAAGTTCCCGCACCACGAGAACGAGCGTGCGCAGGCCGTGGCCCTCGGGCGCGATTTCGCACGTCAAATGATTCACAACGGATTCGTGGTCGACACCGAGGGCGAGAAGATGTCGAATAGCCTCGGCAACGTGGCGAATCTTCTCGATCTCTTGGAGCACTACGACCCGCGCGCCTACCGCCTCGTACTTCTGCAGAGTCATTACCGCAGCCCGGTGCGCGTGGGTCAGGACAACATCGATGCCGCCGTCACCACATTGGCCGGACTCGACGCGTTCGCCGCGCGCACGGCATCGGTCGTCGTGGCCCCGGCCGATTCCGACGTGATCGCGCGCTTCCGTGAACTCATGGACGACGACCTCGACACTCCGTCGGCCACTGCTCTGTTGTTCGACACCATGCGTCGCGCCAATGCCGCTCTCGACGCCGGCGATCCATCGGCGCCGGGGCTGGTGGCGGGTGTGCGTGAGATCTGCACCGCGTTCGGGCTCGAGTTCAAAGCCGCGGCCGATGTACCGACCGAGATCGCAGCCAAGGCGACGGCCCTCGACGCCGCCCGCGCCGCCAAGGACTTCGCCACCGCCGACGCGTTGCGCGCCGAGTTGCAAGGTGCCGGCTGGATCGTCGAGACCACCAAGGCCGGCACCACGGTGCGGCGGTGATGCGTGAGCACTTCGTCGACTGATTCGGCGCGCACCAAGGCCCCGCTGCCCAAGGGGTTCATGACCATCTGGTCGACGGTCGCCCTCGATCTCGTCGGCTTCGGCATCGTTGTTCCCATCCTTGGTCGTTACGCGGAGCGATTCGGAGCCACCGGATTGCAGGTGGGTCTGCTGTTCGCTTCGTTCTCACTCGCGCAGCTCGTGTTCGCGCCGATCCTCGGTCGCTTGTCCGATCGGGTGGGGCGCAAACCGGTGATCATGTTGTCGCTCCTCGGCACGGCGATCGGATCGTTCGTCACCGGAGCGGCTGGTGCGCTGTGGCTCCTCTTCGTGGGCCGGATCATCGACGGCGCGTCGGGTGCGAGCGTGGCGGTGGCCCAAGGCGCGGTGACCGATGTGGCCTCACCCGAGGATCGCCCGCGACTCCTCGGTCTCTTGGGCGCGGCATTCGGTGTGGGATTCGTGGTCGGCCCGGCGTTGGGTGGACTCGCATCGCTCGGTGGTGAGCACGTTCCGTTCTTCGTGGCCGGAACGTTGGCGCTCGTGAACGCCGGTGTCGCATGGTTCGGCTTGCCCGAGACGCGGCCCGCCACAGCACGAACCCCCGAGCCGGTCGCTACCGACCACCAGCCGGTGCGTTTGTGGGGACTCGCCGTGATCGGTTTCATCGGCATCGTCGCCTTCAGCGGTTTCGAATCGACGTTCTCGCTCCTGGCCGGTGATCGCTTCGATCTCACCGAAGCCGGAGTGGCGGGTGTGTTCGTGGGCGTAGGGCTGTTGTTGGTCGCCGCGCAGGTGTGGATGATCGGGCCGGTCAACAATCGCATCGGAACCGAAGGTTCCGTGCGTGCCGGCCTCGTGTTGAACGGAAGCGGACTGTTGCTCCTTTCGTACAGCCACGACTGGGCGTCGCTCGTGCCGTCGCTCGCGCTCTTGACGATCGGTCAGGCGCTGATCACCCCCAATCTGTCGTCACTCGTGTCGGGTCGGGTGTCGGCGCAACGTCGAGGTGAAGCGCTCGGTTTCCAGCAGGGTGTGAACGCGATCGGACGTGTGGCGGGTCCGGCGGTGGCCGGTGTGTTGTACGACCGGGTGTCGAACGGATCGCCGTATCGGTTGGGGGCGGCTTTGTGCGCGGCGGCTCTCGTGGTCGTGGTGTTCGACCGGCGATCGATTCAGCGGTAGTCGGTACGCGGGCGCACGGCGCCGAAGACCGCGTCGAGCGCGGCGAACACGGCCGTGGAGGCTCCGAGTTTTTGCTGATCCCCGAAGAGACGGATGCGTCCGGTGATGAACGCCTGCTGGGCATTGAGTCGATCGGTGGCCACGGCCACGGCGGTGTCCCAGTCTTGTTCGAAGCGCACGTCCTCGGGATCGGCCGGACCGGCACCGAACGACGCGCGGCCCTCGCCTACTTGCAGGTGGTAGGTCACGGTCCCTTCGGGACCGTCGAGAACCGTTTGGGTCACACCGATCGAGTGTTCGGTGGCGAGCGTGCGCATGGCCTCGCTGTTCGCGACCTCGCGCGAGAGGGCATCGATCCAGTCGAGGCTGAGGTAGCGGACGCTTGGTTCGGTCACGGTTCTAGTCTGCCCGCATCATGAGCAGTCCCAACCAATCGACGTCACCCCGGTTCGCACCGCCCGATGGTCTCGCCACGACCGATGAGCACCGGCATGTGGGGACCGCGGCCGAAGAGTGGACGTTCGAATGGTGGTCGGACGACGGGTCGATCGCCGGTGTGACCCAGTGTCGATGGGAGGGACGGCGGAACTGGGCCGAGTACGCGTGGGGGCTCCATCGTCGTGGACGACCGATCATGCAGATCGTGCAGAGCGCGATTCGGCCGCGTGAACCGATGATCCTGAAGGCCCCGGGATTCTGGGCCGAGTACGTGTGCGAGTCGGCCTTCGACCAATGGACGATCGGCAACGAGACACACGCGGTGGAACTCGACGACGTGGACGAAGCGCTCGGTCGCGCGTACGGCAACGTGGTGCCGATGGCGAGCGATCTCGAGTGGTACGCGACGGCGGAACCCGAACGAATGCTGAATGGTTACCGGCAGGAGGGTGTGATCGTGGGCGACATCGAGACGGTCGAAGGTGTGGTGGTGATCAAGGAGATCAGGTCGGTTCGCACCCACCGGTGGGTGAGTGCCGGGCCTCTGCCGTCGGTGTGGGAACCGGCGCCGGTGGCCCATTGGCCGGCTCGACTCGCTTTTCGCTTCGACGGCGATCGCGCGCACGATCTCGTCCTCACCCCTGACGGGTGGGCCGAGCGCGGCCACTGAGAGTCAACGCGACGAGCGGTGGCGTCGAATCTCGATCAACATCGGTAGGACCGAGATCAGCACGATGAAGATGAGCGCGATTTCGATGTTGCTCTCGATCCACGACACCTCACCGAGGAAGTAGCCAAGGGTCGTCACGCCCACACCCCAAAGCAGACCTCCGACGATGTTGAAGGTCACGAAGGTGCGGTAATCCATGCGGCCGACACCGGCAACGATGGGGGCGAAGGTTCGCACGATGGGAACGAAGCGGGCCATCACGATGGTCTTGGCTCCGTGCCGGTCGAAGAAGTCCTGGGCCTTCTGGACGTTGCGAGGATTGAAGAAGCGACTCTGGTCGCGGTCGAACAGCGTGGGCCCGACGCGTCGGCCGAATAGGTAACCGACTTGGTCGCCGACCACGGCGGCGACAAACGTGACCGCGGCGACGATGGGCAGGGGAGGAAGAACTTCGCCGCCGGCCGACGAGGCGAGGAAGCCCGCGATGAACAGGAGCGAGTCTCCGGGCAGGAAGAACCCGATGAGCAGACCCGATTCGGCGAACACGATGGCGGCGAGGAGCAGCACACCGCCACTCTCGAGCCACGACTCGATGTCGAACAACGCGAGCACGAACCGACCCTAGTGGGTGCCCCGAGCCCGCGTTCGTTACTCAGCCGTTGAGCGTCAACCGAGTGTTCGCCCGCGGACCACGGATGCCACCGAAGGTGGGAGTTGCGCTGATGTCGATCGTGGAGCCAGGCACGAGTGATGTGAGTTCACACAAGGCCAGATCGAAGAAGTAACCCTTGTTGGCGCACGTCGTTGCCGAGCCGTTGATCGTCACCTCGAAGTCGGTAGTGAATGCCGGCCGGGTGAAGTAGATCCATGCGTTCGAACACGACTCGCAACCGAAGTTGGCGAACACTCCGAGGTCGGCGATCGGTGGGGTCATGGGTGACCACACGGCGACAAGGGATGCGTCGGATCGCACGATGTAACGCACGCGACCGGATGGGCTGGTCTCGGTTTCCAGTGGGAGAATGACGCTTGGAGCGCTGGTGGCGGCCCATCCGCTGAGGTGATAGCCGGAGCGGGCGCAGTCGTCGGCGCCGGGCACGGTCCGTGAATCGACGAAGCGAGTGGTCCAGGCCGCAGAGTGCGATCCATCGTCCACGCAGACCCCGCCCGACGGATCGAGAGTGAGCATTCGACGTGACCCGCCGCCACCTCCTCCTCCGCCGCGGGAACGGCCCCCGGACGATGCAGAATCGAGACTGAAATCGGTCACTGTCACGGGTTCTCGGGTGTCGATGACCGTGCCGTCACCAAATTGCCCGTAATCATTGTTTCCCCAGCAGAACGTTTCGCCTTCATCGGTGGAAGCGCATACGCCATAGATGCCTTCGTGCAGCGTCACCACGTCATCGAGACCTACCACCTGCACGGGAGTGGAAGTGTCGACCTCGGTGACGTCACCCAGTTCACCATCCCAGTTACGGCCCCAACACTCGACGGTGCCGTCGTCGATGAGCGCGCACCGGAACGCATCGCCGCCGACGATCGCAGTGGCATCGTCGATCTCGACGACGGTGACGGGCGCGAAGGAAGAATTCTCGTCATCTTCGTAGTTCAACTCTGCCCCGTCACCGAGTTGTCCGGCCCAGGCCCAACCCCAGCACTCGATGGAGCCGCTCTCGAGCAGCGCACACGACGACCATGTGCCGACGGTGATCGCGACGGCATCGTCGATCCCGACGACCTGCACGGGCACGTCGCTGTAGGTGCCACTCGCACCATCGTCACCGAGTTGCCCGTAGCGACCGTCACCCCAGCATTCGACGGTTCCGTCGGAGATGACGGCACAACTGTGATTTCTGCCAACACCAACGCCCACCGCATCGGAGAGCCCTGCTACTTGGACCGGTGCGTCGGTGCTTTCTGTGCTTTCGTCACCGAGTTGGCCCCAATCGTTCCAGCCCCAACAGAATACGTTTCCGCTCCCGTCGCCCGAAATCGCGCACGTGTGGTACCAGCCGGTGTTGACGGACGAAGCTGATTCGAGTTCCTCATCGACGACAGCGGTAGGAGTCCACCTGGGGAGGTTCGTTCCGTCCCCGAGCTGCCCGTCGCCGTTCTCTCCCCAGCACCACGTGGCACCGTCGGAATCCACTGCGCATGAGTACATGTATCCCGAAGAGATCTGAACGATGTCGTCGAGTAAGGGAACCGGCCCGGGGAGAAGTTGAGGGCCTTCGCTGTCATCTCCGAGTTGGCCGATGTAGTTCTCTCCCCAACACTCGACGGTTCCATCATCGATCAATGCGCAGACATGATCCAGTCCGATTGCGATCGACTGTGCGCCGTCGAGTGTCTCGATCTGGACGATTCCCCGTGAGTCTTCACGTGTGCCATCCCCCGATTGCCCGCTCTCGTTATCTCCCCAACACTGGATCGCTCCGCTCGAGAGAATGGCGCAGGCGTGCCATTGCCCGGCGTCGATCGAGGTGACGCTGCTCACGTTCTCGACGCTGACAAAGGTCGACCGGTCGATCTGGCTCAGGTCACCTACCTGCCCATCGGCGTTACGACCCCAGCAGACGACCCGTCGGGTGGCGCGCTTGGCGCACGAGAAGTTCCCGCCGGCCGTGATTTCGGTGGCGTTCGAAAGACCGGTGACATATTGAGGGGTCGGTTGGTCGGTGTCGTCATCGTTGCCGAGTTGTCCGTAAGCGTTGTAGCCCCAACACTGCACACGACCATTCACAAGGCGCGCACACATGTGCCAGGCGCCAGCATCGATTTGAACCGTGTTGACGAGCCCGGAGACCCCCACCGGAGTGTTCGAATCAGCGTCGTCATCGTTGCCGAGTTGTCCGTATTCGTTGTCGCCCCAGCACCTAGCAGTGTTGGTGACCAGGAGAGCACACGAGTGTTCCTCGCCAAGGGTGATGTCCACGGCTGCCGCGGCGAGTGTCACTGACACTGGCACGTTGGTGTCGTCGTTGTTCCCGTTGCCGAGTTCGCCCTCGCCGTTGTATCCCCAGCACCAGACCGTCTCGTCGTCCAGAAGTGCGCAGGCGTGCCAACCTCCAGCCTCGACGGCGACGGCATCGTTGATGGTGTCTACCTGTACTGGATTCGTGCTGCTGTCGTTGGTGCCGTCTCCGAGTTGTCCATATTCGTTGTCGCCCCAGCACCAGACCGTGCCGTTGGCTTTGACTGCGCACGAGAACTCGTATCCCGCTGCGGCATCGACGGCATCACTGATGTCGACCTGCGTGGGAGTCAGTCGATCGGTCATGGTGCCGTCGCCGAGTTGACCGCTCTCGTTCTCACCCCAGCACCACACGGTTGCATCTGACTTCACTGCGCACGAGTGGTGTTCGCCCAGACTGAGCGAAGGTGTGGCCGACGTCGAGGCTCCGACTGGGACCGGGTTGACGACGGAAACGAGTCCACCGAGGAGACCAATGGCTGAAATGAGAAGTCGACTCCGGTTTTTCTGCATGGAGGGACTATAGGGATTCATACGCACTGCGTAAATAGTTAGAGAGTCTCGGAAATGACCTGATCCCGGACGCGACTCGGGCGCCCCGCAGGGCGCCCGAGATCTCGATGATGTGAAGTTGGGTCAGCCGGCTTTGGCGGTGGCGGCGATGCCCGGGGCCTTGCGACCCGAGAAGGCGATCGAGCCGATGAGCACCACGAGGGCGGCGGCGGCCACGAGAAGACGCGGACCGTCGTCGTCCTTCAGATTGATGATCGCCGGGAGGATCAACAAGCTCACGAGGTTCATCACCTTGATGAGCGGGTTGAGAGCCGGGCCCGCGGTGTCCTTGAACGGGTCGCCCACGGTGTCACCGATCACGGCC
>SYCI01000011.1 GCA_005787035.1 Actinomycetota bacterium
ATCAAGGCGGCCGGAGTGGATGCGATCGAGATCCATGGCGCGCACGGTTATCTCATCTCCACATTCCTGTCGGCCGGGTACAACAAGCGTGACGATCGCTGGGGTGGTTCGATCGAGAACCGGGCCCGCCTCGCCTGCGAAGTCGTGCGGGCGGTGAAACGCGAAGTCGGTCCCGACTTTCCGGTGATCGTCCGTCTGAACGGATTCGAGTACGGACTCGAAGGTGGACTCACTCCCGACGAGACGGCCACCGCGGCTGCACTCATCGAAGCGGCTGGCGCCGATGCCATCCATGTGTCGGCCAATGCGCACAATCCGTTCGCCGATTTCACCGAAGGGCCGCTGCCGGCGGTCGTGGGGCAGTACCGAGAGTTCGCGCGCGCGGTGAAGCGGAACGTGTCGATTCCCGTCGTCGCGGTCGGACGTATGCTGCCCGAGACGGCCGAGGAGATGATCGCGGCCGGTGACTGCGATTTCGTGTCGATGGGTCGCCAATTGCTGGCCGATCCCGAGTTGGTGAACAAGTTGCGGGCCGGTGCTCGTCGTTCGGTACGTCCGTGCATCAATTGCTACGTGTGCGTGGAACAGAACTTCTTCGATGGCACACCCAAGTGTGCGGTGAATCCGGCTCTCGGTCACGAGGAGAAGGCGAACCTCACCAAAGTCGAATCCGCGCGTCACGTCGTGGTGATCGGCGGTGGGCCGGCTGGCCTCGAAGCGGCGCGCGTGGCCGCCGAACGCGGAGCGCTCGTGACTCTCGTCGAGAAGGGCTCTCGGCTCGGCGGGACGGTCTGGTTCTCGCAACTCACGACTCCGGCCAATGCACAACTCGTCGACTGGCTGACCCACGAAGTCGAACGACTCGGCGTCAACGTCCAGCTCGGCACCGAGGCGACGGTCGAGATGGTCGTCGCCCTCGCACCCGACGCCGTGATCGTGGCGACCGGAGCGCGTCGCGGCAAACCGGCGGTACCTGGAGCCGACCTCCCGCACGTCCTCACGGGTGACACGTTGCGGGCACTGATCACGGGAGAGTCGGGCGCCGGCTCGATCGGACCGATCGCCCGTGTCGTCGTGACCGCCGGACGTATGGCCGGAGTCTTGAAGACCGCCGATCGCATTCGTTCGTTGTCGAAGGCGTGGATGCCCGTCGGTAAACGGGTGGTCGTGATCGGAGGGTCACTAGTGGGCCTCGAGCTGGCTGAGTTCCTCGCTGAACGCGGTCGGCACGTGACGGTGCTCGAGAACGGTCCGCACATGGGCCTGCCGATGGCCATGCCGAGGCGCTGGACGGCCGTGCGTCGAGCGACACAGCACGGTGTCACGCTCGTACGCCAGGCCAGCGTGGTCTCGATCGGCAAAGCGGCCGTTCGCTACCGACTCGGCGATCAGGAATTCGAGGCTCGGGGCGACACCGTGATCGTGGCCTCGGAGGTGGAGCCCGACACTTCGCTCGCCGATCGTCTTCGGGTCGCCGGGCTGGCGGTTTCGGTCGTCGGTGATGCTCACGATGTCGGCTACATCGAGGGTGCGATGCATTCGGCATTCGAGGTGGCCCGTGTCATCTGAGTCCGCGACTGCTGCTGAACCCACGTTCGCCGATCACGTGCGGGCGCGAGCCGACGACGACAACGTCGCCGTGAAGTTCGGTGACACCACCATGACCTATCGGGTCTGGTGCGCCGAGGTCGCCCGTCGAGCCGCCTGGTGGCGCCGTCGCATGGCCGGACGCCCGTCGGGCACTCCGGCCCATCTCGGCGTACTGCTCGACAACACCCCGGAGTTCACTTTGTGGCTCGGCGCCGCCGCGGTGTGCGGAGCGACCGTGGTCGGAATCAACCCCACGCGTCGGGGCGCGGAACTCGCGCGCGACATCACACACACCGACTGTCAAGCCATCGTGACCGAGAGTTCACAGGTGGGTCTCCTCGCAGGCCTCGATCTCGGTGATGCCTCGGACGCCGTACTCGACACCGACTCCGAGGCTTACCGGGCTGAACTCGCGCCCTTCGAGGGAGCGACCCTCCCGACGTCCACCGAGATACCGATCGATCCGGCCTCGACGTTCCTCCTCCTCTTCACCTCGGGCACGAGCGGAGCTCCCAAGGCCGTGATCACGAGTCATCGTCGTCTGAACTTCGTCGCCGGCTCGATGTGCATGATCACCGAACTCGGGCCCGACGACGTCACGTACATCGCGATGCCGCTCTTCCATTCGAACGCCCTCTTCACCGGCTGGGCTCCGTCATTGGTGGCCGGAGCCGCGGTGGCTCTGCGTCGGAAGTTCTCGGCTTCGGAATTCCTGCCCGACGTACGTCGCTATGGAGCCACCTACTTCAACTACGTCGGTAAACCGCTCGCGTACATCCTGGCGACACCTGAGGCGCCCGATGACGCCGACAACCCGTTGCGTCGCGGTTTCGGGAACGAGGGATCCGAGGCCGACATTGCCCGCTTCGGAGAGCGCTTCGGTTGCAAACTCACCGATGGTTACGGGCAGACCGAAACCGGTGCATCGATCGTGCGGATCCCGGGCATGCCGGCGGGATCTCTCGGTGTGGCCGCGCAGCCGTCGATCTCGGTACGCAATCCCGACACGGGAGAAGATTGCCCGCGGGCGCGCTTCGACAGTGAGGGACGCCTCCTGAACGCCGAAGAGGCCACGGGTGAGATCGTGAACGCCGGTGGTGGAACCTTCGAGGGTTATTGGCGCAACGACGAGGCCAATCGAGAACGTCTGCGTGATGGTGCGTACTGGACGGGAGACCTCGCGTACCGCGATGCCGAGGGGTTCTTCTATTTCGCCGGCCGGACCGCCGAATGGATCCGTGTGGATGGCGAGAACTTCGCCGGCGCGCCGGTCGAACGAATCCTCATGCGCCATCCCGATGTGATCCTCGCCGCGGTGTACGGGGTGCCCGACGCCGAGATCGGTGATCGGGTGATGGCGGCGATTCAACTCGCACCGGGACGTTCGTTCGACGCGGAATCGTTCGCACGCTTCTTGTCGGAGCAATCCGACCTCGGTCCCAAGTGGGTCCCCACTTATCTGCAGATCGTCGACGAGTTCCCGATGACCCAGACGAACAAAGTCGTCAAACGCGAACTCGTGAGGCGCCGTTGGCACGACGCTGAGAACGACTCCGACGCCGAGTTGTGGCACCGCCCGGGCAAAACGATCGAGTTCGTACGTTTCGATCGGGAAGCGGCCGGCCAACTACGCCGACGTTTCGAGGAGCGCGGGCGAGGCGCGCTTCTCGACTGAAACGCCCTCGATTCAGGGGCGCAGGGCGATCTTGCCGGCAACCTTGCGATCTTCGAGATCCTGCAACGCTTGGGCGGCCTTCTCCAGCGGATAGGTCGTGGGTTCGACCGGACGAAGTCGTCCTTGGCCGATCAGTTCGAGAACTTGTGCGAGCATCGTGTCGTTGAGTCCGGGGTTCTTGCCGGCCCAGCCACCCCAGTCGACTCCGGTGACGCGTCGATTGCGGAGGAGAACCTGATTGGCCGGCAACTTCGGGATGCCGGCCACGAACCCGATCACGAGGTACTGGCCGTCATCACCGAGCGCGCGTAGGCACGTTTCACCGAGCTCGCCACCCACCGGGTCGTAGATGTAATCGACACCACCCCCGGCGATGCGCTTGGCCTCTTCTTTGATCTCGTCGGGCGAGAGTCGAGAATCGATGACGGCCACCGCGCCACGTTCACGCGCGAGCTCGCGCTTCTCCTCGGTCGAGGCCACGGCGATCACTTGGAGTCCGAGGGCATGACCCACATCAACCGCTCCTAGTCCGACGCCGCTACCGGCACCGAGTACGAGGAGCCAACGCCCCGATTCGACCCGTGCACGCTCGACGAGGGCGAACCAGGCCGTGAGATAACTCTGCATGAAAGTGGCCGCTTGTCCGTCGGACAGTCGATCGGGCAGAACCATGACCCGCTTGGCGGCCACCACGACCTCGTCGGAGAAGCCACCGAGTCCGACATTGGCGAAGACGCGTGTCCCGATGGCGATGTCGGTGACATCGGGTGCGACCTCGACCACGCGACCCACGACTTCCATACCGGGCACGAAGGGGACGGGAGGCTTGATCTGGTACTTGCCCTGTACGAAGAGAGCGTCCACGAAGTTGACGCCGCAGGCCGACACCGCGATGCGGACGCACGACGGAAACAGATCGGGTGACGGACGTTCCTCGACCACCAGTTGGTCGAGGGGAGCGAACTGTTGGCAGACGACGGCGCGCATGGGTGAACCGTACGTGATCTGACACACTGGACGAAACACGGCGGGACGAGGCTCGGCGACATTCCGAGGAGGGAACATGAAGACCATCTGTGTGACGGGATCGGCCTCGGGTATCGGTGCCGCGACCGCCGAATTGTTGCGGGCCGACGGGCACCGCGTGATCGGTGTGGATCTGCGCAATGCCGACGTCGAAGGTGACCTCTCGAAGCCGGCCGATCGGGTGCGCATCGTCGACGAAGTCACCCGCGCGTGCGACGGCCGACTCGACGGCCTCGTGCCCTGCGCCGGTGTCAGTACGCCCGCGCCGAACTCACTCATCGTGTCGGTCAACTACTTCGGCACATTGGCGGTGGTGAACGGACTGCGACCGGCTCTCGCACGTGGTTCCGATCCGGCCGTCGTGATGATCTCGTCGAACTCGACCACGATGACGCCGGGGTTGCCCGTGGACGAAGCGATGCGTTACCTGAACTCCGACGAGTCGAGCGTGCTCGAACGCTTCGCAGCCCCGGACGGATTCCTCGCCTATCCGGCCGGCAAATTGGCCATCGCCTTCTGGGTGCGCATGAATGCCGGCACCCCCGACTGGATCGGTTCGGGTATTCGTCTGAATGCCGTTGCCCCCGGCGTCATCGACACCGGCATGACCCGTCCGCTGCTCGACATTCCCGGAGTGAAGGAATCACTCGAACACATCCCGATTCCCCTCAAGCGTTGGGGTCGTCCCGAGGAGATCGCGCGGGCGATCCGCTTCCTGCTCTCGGCCGATTCGTCGTATGTCGTCGGTCAGGTGTTGTTCGTCGACGGCGGTACCGATGCTCTGCTACAGCCCACCGCCCACCCGCATCCGCTTCCGTAGGAATTCTGGAAGGTTCATCATGTTGCGCGACACCGATCCCCACGCCTGGCTTCTGGCCTCGGAGGACATCCGACAGTTGGCGAGCCGCTACGCGATCTTCTATGGCGCCCGCGATCTCGATCGGCTCGTCGAACTCTTCGTTCCCGACATCAAGGTGAGTCGTGAGTCGAGTGGTCGGCCCGCGTTGCGAGCCGCATTCGACGAACAGTTCGCCGGACTCGGTCGCGTGATTCTGCAGGTGAACAATCACCTGATCGACGTCGAGGATCACGATCACGCGACCGGTGTGGTTTCGTGTCGCGGTGAGATCGAGGATGCGTCGGGTCGTTGGATCATTCATCAGATCCAGTACCACGACACCTATCGGCGTGTCGACGGACGATGGGGCTTCGCCAAGCGTCGCCATCTCCTGTGGTACGGACACGACATGCCCAATCCGCCGGTCGGACTCCCGGACGCGAATTGGCCGGCCAATCAGACCGGTCGAGGTGAACTGCCCGAATGTCTCGAGTCGTGGCAGGAGTGGTCGAAGGGTCGCTGAGTCAGAGTCCGGTCAGCACGTTGCTGCGCCCGGCAGCCACGAATCGATCCGCGAGAGCGGCCTTGTCGGCGGGCGACATCGGCACCAGAGAGTCCTTGCGAGTGGGCCGCCACCAGAGTGGTTCGGACGTGTCCCAACGCTCGGCGCGCAGCGGTGGCTTGTGCACCTTGTTGTTGGCGGTCAGCGGCATGCTCGACGTGATGCGGACGATCTGCGGACTCCACTTGGTCCCGAGGTCGCGTTGGTCGGCGAGGAAGTCGTCGAAGGCCCGGGCGTCGAACGAATGGCCCGCGGCCATCTCGATGGCGATCATCACCATGTCTCCGGTGACCGGATCGGGCACCGGATACACGGCGCACATCACCACACCGGGGTAGCGGGCCACGATGTTCTCCACCGGAGCGGCGGCGAAGTTCTCACTGTCGACACGTAGCCAGTCGGCACTCCGTCCGGCGAAGTAGAAGAAGCCCACGTCGTCGCGGTAGCCGAGATCACCGGTCCAGTACCAGCCGTTGCGTATCCGATCCGATGAAGCCTCCGGGTTGTTGTAGTAACCCTCGAACGTGCCTCCGCCACCGGTGTGGACGATCTCTCCGATGCACTCGGGGTTGGTGATGCCGCCGTGTTCGTCGAACACGACGCGTGGACACTCGGTGAGCGTGGCCGGATCGATCACCGAGACCTGGCCGGCCATATCGGGCCGTTCGCGTCCGAGCGCGTTCTCGGGGGAATCGGGCGTACGGATGATCGCCACCACGCTCTCCGATGATCCGTAGCCCTCGACGAGTGGGCATCCGAAGCGATCGAGGAATCGTTGACGGTCGAGCGCGCTGGCCTCGGTACCGAAGCCGAGTCGGAGGTTGTGATCCCGGTCGTGTTCGGAGGGTGGTTGACCGAGAACGTAGGCGATCGTGCGACCCACGTAGGTGAAATACGTACAACCGAAACGGCGGACGTCGTCGAGGAATCCGCTCGCCGAGAACTTGCGTCGCAGAACGACTCGTGCACCGACGGCGAGGGCCGGACCCCAGCAGGCCATGAGTGCGTTGCCGTGAAAGAGCGGCATGGGGCAGTAGCAGACCTCATCGGCGGTGACGCCGTAGATCGCTCCGGCTCGCACCGCAGTGACGGCCATCCGCTCGTTGGTGCACACGACGGCTTTGGGGGCACTCGTCGAGCCCGAGGTGAACAAGAGAAAAAGAGGTCGACGACCGTCGGGATCGGAATCCGGACACGTGGCATCGCCATGAGCGCGAAGAAGTCCCTCGTATTGCGCCGACTCGATGTCGAATCGTCGGCTCGCGTCGACGCCGAGATCGAGTCCGTCGAGCAGTGAGAAGCCAGCGGCATCGCTCACGATCAACTGGCAGTCGGTGTGGTGAACGTCGCGTTCGAGCTCCGCGCCACGACGGGTGGGGTTGATGCCCACCACGCATGCCCCGACCATGGCCGCGCCACCGATCCAGAACAGATACTCGGGAACGTTCTCGAGCAGGACGCCGATGTGGGGAGGGCGGTCGGGGTCGAGGTGCTCTTCGATGACGGCCGCCCGCACGGCCGACTCGTGCACGACTTCGGCCCAGGTCCAGGTTCGTTCGCCGAAGACGTAACCGATGTTCGGGTCGTCGGCGCGGGCGCGCAGCAGGTCGGCGACCGTGCTCACGGGGTGACTCGGGGTGGCAGCGGGTGGCGGAAGAGCCGGGCCGCGTTCTCGCTGCAGAACTTTCGGATCACCTGCGGAGGTAGGTGACCCCACGCGTTCTGGAGCACGTCTTGTGTGAACGGCCACGTGCTGTCGCCGTGCGGATAGTCGACCTCGACCATGATGTGGTCCTCGCCGATGACGGGGTAGAGGTCGATGGTCGACGGATCGTCGATGGTGCAGAACCAGAAGTTGCGGCGGAGCACCTCGGCCGGCCGAATGTCCCAACCGGCGCCGTATCCGCTGCGATCGACGACGTTCTCGAGACGATCGAGGAGCATCGGCACCCAACCGATACCGCCTTCGCTCATGGCGATCTTCAAGTCGGGGAATCGATAGGCGTAGCCGCTCCACAACCACTCGGCGCACGCGGTGAGTGACAATTGACCGAACAGAGTCGCGCCGAGTTGCAACGACGGAGCGCCCTCGGGCATCGGGTACATCCCCGATGATCCGACGTGCAATGCGATCACCGTGTCGGTTTCGACGCAGGCTTCGATGATCGGATCCCACCAACCCGAGAACAGGCTCGGGAAACCCAGATTGTGGGGACGCTCGGGAAGGGTCACGGCGCGGAAACCACGAGCCGCATTGCGTCGGATCTCGTCGGCACCGAGTCGGGCCGAACCATCGGGGCCCGGGCTCAACCAGGTGATGCCACACGGAATGAAGCGATCGGGATACTGCTGACACCATTCTTCGTGAAGCCAGTCGTTCCAGGCGCGCATCGTCGCCAGACCCAGCTCTGGGTTGCGGCAAGCGGAGAACACTCGGCCCGCGAATCCGGCCACTTGCGACGGAAAGTTGAGTGACGCCCAGCAGCCGATGAGGTCCATGTCGGCCACACGCGCGTGGACGTCCCAACAGCCACGACGCATGTCCTCGAAACGCGCCGGCTCGAGTGAGCGGTACTCGTGACGCCGACCGACGACCGCGTTCATCCCGACCTGACTGAAGATCTGCCCGTCGAAGGACCAGACCTGATGACCACGATCGTCCACGACGAGGCGCGGTGCATCGGGAGCGAGCGCAGCCGGAAGGCGACCGTCGAACATGTCGGGCGGTTCGACGAGATGGTCGTCGACGCTGATCAGCGTGTAGTGAACCGGGAGACGATCGGGCTCGGGGAGGAGCATGTCGGTGTTGGTCGGACCGATGCGGTAGGTGTCGGTACTGGTCATGTTCGGTTCTCCGGATCGCGTGTGACGAACTGCTCGTAATTCTCGTCGCCCATGACCTCGCGCAGGTACTCCTGCGCGTGAACATAGGCACCGTTTCCGACGAGGGGGTCGCGCAGGAGCCGGACCACCGCTTCGCCGATCACGAACGGGCGGACCCCGTTCGCGGCGATCCAGGCCAACGAAGTTCCCGAATCGAGGACCCGCTCGGTGGCGACGAGTCCGGGGTTGACGTTGACGGCCCGGATTCCGTGATGGCCGTACTCGTGGGCGACCATGTCCGCGATGCGGTGGAATCCAGCCTTGGTGGCTGCATACACGAGCGACCAACCACCCCGACCGGCGAGACGTTCGGGTGTTCGTCGTCCGGCGTCACTCGTGATGTCGACGACCCACGCCCGGGTTCCGACGCGTGGGTGCGGGTCCTGCTCGGCCACGAGGTTGAGAAAGCTTCGAGTGAGCAGGAGGGGGGCGGTGAGATTTCCGGTCACGCGTCGGACGATGTCGTCGGGTTCGTTGTCGGCGAAGAGCGCATCGTTGCCCGGTCCGACGTAGACGGCGTTGTTGACGAGCACGTCGAGTCGACCTTCGACGGCGAAGACGTCGTCCACGGGTGCGGTCGCGCGGCTGAGGTCGAGGACGTCGTGCCGGATGGCGCGACCACTGCCACCGACCGCGGCGATCTCGGTGAGCGTCGACGTGAGACTGCCGGCGAGAACGTGACCGGTCGAGGGGTTGACTCCGGTTCCTTCGTCGAGTGTCCGTCCGGTGGCGACCACATGGAAACCTCGAGCGGCGAGGGTGATGGCGATGGCCCGCCCGATACCGCGCGTGGCTCCGGTGACCAGAGCGACGGGGCGGTCGTTCGTTCGTGACGAGTCGACGTTTTCGCCCACCGAATCCCCCGAGATTCCGAGATTCCGAGGCTCCCGACGGCCCCGACTAGTTTTCGGAAACGGTATCAGAAACACCGTTTTTCTCCGGAGGCCACATGGGTGCGTTGACTGACAAGGTTGCGATCGTGACGGGAGCGGCCCAAGGCGTCGGTCGGTGTCACGCCGAACTCCTCGCCGCTGAAGGCGCGGCGGTCGTCGTCAACGATCTCTCGCCCGTGGTGGACGACGTGGCGGCTGCGATTCGGGCCGCCGGTGGTCGGGCCATCGCTCATCGCGGCAGCGTGAGCGATTGGTCACAGGCCGAAGCTCTCGTGGCGCGCGCGGTGGCCGAGTTCGGTGATCTGCACATCCTCGTGAACAACGCCGGCTTCATCCGCGACGCGATGTCGTTCTCGATGGAAGAGGCGCAATTCGACAGCGTCGTGGAGGTGCACCTGAAGGGACACTTCGCGCCCGCACACTTCGCAGCGGTGCATTGGCGCAACGCCGCCAAACAACTCGGTGAGGAAGGAACCCTCCCGGCTCGGCGGATCATCAACACCACGAGCGAAAGCGGTCTCTTCGGGGGCCCGGGTCAGGGCAACTACGGTTCGGCCAAGGGTGGCATCATCACCATGACTCTCGTGCTCGCGCGTGAACTCGCGCGCTACAACGTGACCGTGAATTGCATCGCGCCGCGAGCCCGGACGCCGATGACCGAAGTGAATCCGAAATTCGCCAAGCCGGAGACGGGTTTCGACAAGTACGACCCGGCCAACGTGAGCCCGATGGTCGCCTTCCTCGCGAGTGACCATGCCGCCGACATCAATGGGCAGACGTTCATCGTTCTGGGCGATCAGGTGCATCGCATCCGTCCGACCGAGATCGCCGGTTCGGTGTCGGCCGGCGGCCAGCCGTGGACGGTGGCCGATCTGGCTGCAGCCAAGGCACAGTTGTTCGGCGACATTCCCTCCGGCGTGCCGGCATGGGGCGGTCCACCGATGTGAAGCGGGTTCAGGGGAGTCGGTAGGACTCCACTCACCTAGGCTCGCCCACGTGGTCGAACTCGCATCCGCCGAGCCTCTCCGGCTCACCGAATGGACGAGTTGTGGGGGATGCGCCGCCAAGTGGGGCAAGGACCTACTGGTCGGACTCGTGGACGAACTGCCGAGATCGCTCGACCCGGCGCTCCTCGTCGGACTCGCACCGTTCGACGACGCCGCGGTCTACCGGTTGAGCGACGACATCGCGCTCGTGAGCACCACTGACTTCTTCCCGCCGCTCGTGGACGACCCGGCCGATTTCGGAGCCATCGCGGCCGCCAACGCGTGCAGCGACGTCTTCGCCATGGGCGGACGAGTGGTGATGGCGGTCAATGTCGCGGCGTTTCCCGAACACTTTCCGCGCACGGCGATCGTCGAGATCTTCGACGCCGCGTCGCGGGTGGTCGATCTCGCCGGCGGCTCGGTGGCCGGCGGGCACACCATCCGCAATCCGGAGCCGATCTTCGGTCTGGCGGTCCAGGGTGTGGTGCACCCCGAGCGCATCTTCCGCAAGGAGGGTGCGCGGGTAGGCGACTTGCTCGTTCTGTCGAAACCGCTCGGAACCGGAATCTGTCTGGCCGGTGGAGATCCGGATCAGAAACGGGCGGCGATCGAGGGTATGAAGACTCTCAATCGCGCGGCGAGCGAACTGTTGCAAACGGTTCCCGGTGTGCATGCCGTGACCGATGTGACGGGGTACGGCCTCGCCGGACACGGGTGGGAGATGGCCGAGCGCGCCGCCGCGACCTTCGTGATCGAGTCGACGGATCTTCCCATGTATCCGGGCGTGATCGAAGCCGCACGACGGGGTGTCCGCACCGGCGGAGACGCGCGCAATCGGACCGCAGTCGGTGCTCACGTGACGCGCGCGGCCGAAGTCGACGCGGCTTTCGAGGCCGTCGTCTTCGATCCGCAGACGTCGGGAGGACTTCTCGCGGCTGTCGATCCGTCGTCGGTGAACGCGCTCACCGAACGGTTCACGGTGATCGGGCGGGTCGAGTCGGGCGCGGCCGGACTACGGATCGTGTAGGACGTGGCCCCCACTCGCGAGGTCGAACAGCGACTACGCGCCGAAGGTCACGACGTCGTGGTGGGGATCGACGAAGTCGGGAAGGGCGCTTGGGCCGGGCCGCTCGCGGTCGGTATCGCCATGGTGCCGCTCGACGACCTCGATGGTGTGCCGATACGCGACAGCAAGACTCTCACCGAGAAATCGCGTGAGCGGATGTTCGACGCCGTGCGTGATTGGTGCACCGCGTGGTCGGTCGGCATGGCGAGTCACGAGGAGTGCGATGCACTCGGGATGGCCGACGCCCAGCGTCTTGCCACGCGACGCGCGCTCGAGAACCTCGGTGTTCGTCCCGCGGCCGCGGTCGTGGACGGTTCGTGGGACTTCGTGACCCCACAGGTGAAGCGAGTGCAGATGATGGTCAAGGCCGATTCCGCATGTCTGTCGGTGGCGGCGGCTTCGATCATCGCCAAAGTGACGCGCGATCGACTCATGCGCGACCTGGCCGCCGACTACCCGGCATGGAAGTTCGACACCAACAAGGGCTATCCGTGCCAATGGCACCGGGCGTCGCTCATGGCCTACGGACCGTCGTCGATCCACCGTCGTTCGTGGGCTTTCATGGACAACTACGTGCCTTGGCCCGGTACACCACGACTCGAACGCTCGCCGAGTCTGTTCTGACGCGCCGCCGGGAACCCGCGCGCGCCAACCGCTACTTCTGAGTGCCGACCTTCAGGTCCTTGAACGCGCTCTTCGAGTCGATACCCGGATCCTTCGGGAGTCCGAGGACTCGCTCGGCGAGGATGTTGCGCATCACTTCGTCCGATCCACCGGCGATACGTCCACCGGGCGTGCCGAGAATGAGCTGGCTCCACGCGTACGTGCCCCACTCACCGCTGTCGGCGACCAACTTCGCACCGAGAAGGTGCGACAGGAAGTCACCCATGCGACGCATGTTGTCGGTGCCGACCAATTTGGCCATGCTCATCTCGGGTCCGGGCATCTGGCCGGCCTTGATCTTGTCGAGCGCGCGCTGGTTGTTGTACGACGCGACCTTGTTGTTGATGATCAGATTCACGAGTTCGTCGCGGAGCACGGGATCGTTCGGGACGTCGTAGAACTTCGCCATCTCGATGATGCGGGCGAACATGTTCACTCCACCACCGCCACCTCCGGCACCGATGGCCGCGCGTTCGTTCATGAGCGTCGTGAGGGCCACGTTCCAGCCATTGTTCACGTCACCGAGACGATGATCGTCGCGCACCCGTACCTCGGTGAAGAACACCTCGTTGAACGATGCGCCACCCGTCATCTGTCGCAGCGGGCGGATCTCCACGCCGGGCGCCTTCATGTCGACGATGAATCCGGTGAGACCCTTGTGCTTGGGGAGGTTCACATCGGTGCGGGCGATGATCTCGCCGATGTCGCTGTAGTGCGCTCCACTCGTCCAGACCTTCTGGCCGGTGATGATCCACTCGTCACCGTCGCGCTCGGCCTTGGTGCTGAGGCTGGCGAGATCGCTACCGGCGCCGGGCTCGCTGAAGAGCTGACAACCGATGATCTCTCCGCTGTACATCTTCTGCAGATACGACTGACGCGCGAGATCGGATCCGTGAGCGAGGATCGTCGGGGCGACCATGCCGAGACCGATGGTGAAACAACTCTGATTGGGGATCTCGAACTTCGACTCGAGTGAGTCGTAAGCGCGTTGATAGGCGGCGGGAAGCGCGCGACCACCGAACTGTTCGGGGCCGGTGATCCAACCGAAGCCGGCGGCGAACCGCTTCTGACGCCACTCCTGTGCCTTGGCGACGTCGCGCCGTTCGCTGTCGCGGTCCTTCTCCTCGAACATCGCGACCTTGTCGGAGCCCTCACCCCACACGAACTTCTTCTCGGCTTGTTTGCGCGACGCGTTCGCCTCGAGGAACGCGAGGGCCTGAGCTTCGAAATCGGCGAGTGACGGCTGGGACATGGATCCTCCTCTGTCGGACCGAAGATCGGTCGAGGTGATGACACTCAAAGTAGTTTCCGACCGGTTCGAGCGTCCGATCCGACGGGGTGAGAATCGGCACGCTGCGAACACTGGAACTAGGGTTGGGTCATGGGTCAGCCAGTCGTCGTCGTGGAGAAGCCGAGCCGTCGGCCGGGAATCGTGCGGTTCGAGGCGAATCGCAGCCTGTCGGGGATGGGTCACGAGAGCTTCGCCCACGGGGACGTCTCGGCTCACTTGTCGTCATCGGCCACCCCATCGGCCGAACTCGCGCGCCGACTCTTCGCCACCGGTCGCGTCGCCGGTGTGCACGTGTACCAGAACATGATCACGGTCGACCTCGAGAAGGGTTTCGATTCGGCGGGTCTGGTCGACGTGGTGCGCGATCTGTACCAGTACTGGAAGCCGGGCATGGAGCCGCCGTCATTCGAAGATCTCGTTCCGGCCGAGGAATCGAGTAGCGCGGCACCGGTCGATGCCGGGGGTGACCCGAAACTCGCCGAAGCGCTGAAGAAGGTTCCGGCCCATCTGCTCGAACGCAGTCGCGCCGCCCGCCAGCGTCTGAAGGGCTGAGACACCCGAATCACACGAACCGCCGAAAACTTCGGTGATTCGGCGAAGGACCAAAGTCCTTAGAACGAAGATTTCCGGATCGCACCAGCGTGCGGGGACCTTTTTCGCGAAGATTTCTTCCGGCACGATCACGCAGGTTTTTCCGGGCAGATTTAGCCTTTCGCCGTGTCACAAGACCTGTCCTCGGAGCCTTTGTCGCTCGACGAAGCGGCCAAGGTTCTCGGTGTGCACTACATGACGGCATACCGGTACGTACGTCAGGGCAAGTTGGCCGCCACCCGGGTGAAGGGCGTCTGGCAGGTGACGCAACACGCGCTCGGTGAATTCCAGCGTCGCGCCGATTCCCGTAAGGAGAATCCGCGCGCTTCGGAGGATTCACGACGCACCGGCGACTACGTCGGCGAGCTACTTCGTTGTCTGCTGAATGCCGATGGTGGCGGTGCTTGGGGTGTTCTGCAGCGCGCCATCGATGCCGGCAACGACATGGAAGAGGTGTACCTCGAGATCCTGGCCCCGGCGATGTCCGAGATCGGGAGCCAGTGGCAGCGCGGTGAGATCGACATCGCGGTCGAGCATCAGGCCACCTCGATTGCCACTCGGCTCATCGGCCAGTTGAGTCCGCGTTGTGTGCGCCGTGGTCGGCGTCGTGGTGAGATCCTGATCGGGGGTCCGGCGGGGGAGCGCCACGTGTTGCCGCTCGCCATGTTGGCTGACCTCTTGCGCCTCGAAGGCTGGGAGGTCTTCGATCTGGGTGCTGACACCCCGGCGAACTCTTTCGTGCACGCGGCCTCCAAGATCAACAACCTCACGGCGGTGGGCGTGAGCGTTTCGACCCCCGACTCGCTCGCCGGTGCCGCCGACGTGGTGCGGGCCCTGCGTCAGGCCATGGCCGACGAGGTGCCGGTGGTCCTGGGCGGCAATGCCATCCGTGATTTGGCCCATGCCCAGGAACTCGGTGGTGACTTCTTTGCTGAGGGTGCGCGGGGTTTCATCGACTTCCTGGACGGTTTGGCCGGTGGTCGTAACGGTCGTGGATCGGGTGACAAGCCCGGTCCGGGCAAGAACTGACCCGCCGAAAACCTACGAACACCTGTTCGCTAGTCTCGCCGCATGGCGATCGACTCCCTCCGCCGTCCGGCCTCCGAACTCGCAGCCGGACTCGCGCCCCAGCACGGCTCACTGACCTTCGCCCACGAACGTCTGCTGCCCGTCGCGCCGGGTCTGGCTCCACTCTTCGGCGTCGAGGTCGCTGCCGATGGCGCACCGCTCGGTCTCACGCGCGGACACACCGTCATGTGCAGTGGCGTCGCTGCGGTGTCGTGTGCACTGGCCATCGCCGCCGCACCATCGCGTGCCGGTTCGTGGGTCGCGATCGTCGGTGAACCACGTCTTGGTCCGTTGGCCGCTGCTGAGGCCGGTGTGGTTCTCGAACGCACCGTCTTCGTCGACGACCCACGTGGCGGAGATTCGGCGAGTGTTCTGAGCGCGTTGGTCGACGGCATCGAGATCATCCTCGTGCCCTCGGCGCTGATCACCGCCTTGCCGACATCGCTCGTCCGTCGGGTCCAGACGCGGGTGCAGTCACGCGGTGCGGTCCTCCTCGTCGTCGGCGACACATCGTCGATCGTTCCCGATCTTCGTCTCACGACGCGCGCTCACGAGTGGGAGGGTCTGGGCAACGGTTTCGGTCATCTGTGTCGGCGTCGCATCGGGATCGAACTCGACCGTCGCCGCGGACGTCCGACGCGCGGCGATGTCTGGATGCCCGGCGAGCGTGGCGATGTCGAGCCCTGCATGCCCGCGGGTGGATCCGTGGTGCCGTTGCGCCGTCCGGGTTGAGATGGACGGATCCGCATGAACGGCCCGACACGATCGGCCATGGTCTGGTGTCCGGCCTGGCCCCTCACGGCCGCGGTTCTGACCGGACGTTCCGGTCGGGGGCCCGAGTTCGAGCCATCGCAGCCGCTCATGGTGATGCATGCACAACGCGTGTCGTGTTGCTCACCGGCCGCTTGGCGCGAAGGTGTCCGACCGGGTCAACGCAAACGGCAGGCGCAGGGCGCGTGTCCGCACGTGGTGATCGTTCCCCACGACCCCGATCGTGATGCGCGTTGTTTCGAGCCGGTGGTTCGTGCCATCGGCACCCTCGTTCCGCTGCTCGACGTCGAGTCACCCGGATCCTTGCTGCTGGCCACCCGAGGTCCGTCGCGCTACGTCGGTGGCGACGTCGCCTTGGCTGATCGACTCATGGCATTGGCCGCCACCGGTTCGGCCGATGCGCTCGATGCAAGTGGCGGTTTCGGAGTGGGTGTCGCCGACGGTCGTCTGGCCGCGTCCTTGGCGGCTCGGGCGGCGGCTCGGGCGGGTCGGCCCGTCGTGGTTCCACCGGGATCGTCGGCCACGGCGGACTTCCTCGCCCCCTATCCCGTGTCGGTACTCGTGCCTACCGTGGGCTGCGATCCGCAGCTGATCGATCTGTTGTGTCGGCTCGGACTCCAGCGGCTCGGCGATGTGGCGGCTTTGTCGGCCACCGATCTCCTCGATCGTTTCGGAGCGACCGGAGTCGCGTTGCATCATCTCTGTTCCGGCACCGACGATTCGTCTCCGTCGGCGATTCCACCACCGCCCGACTACACCGTTCGAGAATCGTTCGACGATCCGGTTCCGCAACTCGACATGTTGGTCTTCGCCGCCAAATCCTTGGCCGATCATCTCGACGCCGAACTCACCGCGCGAGGACACTTGTGCACGCGCATCGTGGTCGAAGCCGAGTCGGAGCACGGTGAGACGTCGCGTCGCGTGTGGTACCGAGCCGAGGGACTCCGTGCGGCGGCCATCGTCGATCGCGTGCGCTGGCAACTCGACGGCTGGATCAACGGCACCGACCCGCCTTCGGCCGGCATCACATCGTTGTGTCTGACCCCGACCGATCTGCGCGCCGACTCCGGTCGACAACAGGGTTTCTGGGGCGAACGTTCACGAGCCGACGACGATGCCGCCAAGGCGATCACGCGTGTGACCGGACTGCTCGGCCCACAGTCGGTTCGGATCGCGTCGTGGTGCGGTGGGCGCGACCCTCGTGGGGTCTACGAACTCGTACCGGTCTCCGAAGTCGGGGCCGATGGTCGCCGTCACTCGGAACGACCTCTCGCGCCACCGCCGTGGCCCGGTTCGCTGCCGGCGCCATCGCCGACCGTCGTCCATCACGATCCGGTCGAGGCCGATGTCCTCGACGCGCGCGGGCGACGGGTCACGGTGAGCGGACGCGGTGCGGTCAGCGCGCCCCCCGAACTCTTCGTACGGTCCTCGCACCGATCCACGGTGATGCATTGGGCCGGACCCTGGCCGGTCGAGGAACGTTGGTGGGATCAACGCTCGCGTCGCGCCGCCCGCTTCCAGATCGTGGTCGACCATCCGCACGGTCCGCAGGCCTATCTCCTCGAGATCAGTGGTGGTCGCTGGTTCGTGGTGGGTGAGTACCGCTAGTCGTTCATGCACTGCAACGGGTGATCCGACGCAACGGAGACGCACCCTGGTCGAGCACCAACTCATCGGTCAACCGGAAGCCGATGCCGCGCACGTTCGTCCAGAACTGCTGACCCGGATCGCGGCTGCGCAACTTGCGGCGCAGATTCGACAAGTGGACATCGACCACGTGCGTGTCGCCGAACCAGTTGGGCCCCCAGACGGCCTCCATCAGATCGATGCGGCTCACGACTTCGTGCGGTGTCCGGCAGATACGACAGAGCAGATCGAACTCGAGACGAGTGGCCGGAACCTCGTGACCACGTACCCGAATCTCGCGCCGAGCCGGGTCGACACGCAAGGGTCCGAACTCCATGATCGCAACCGGCGCGTCGTCGATCGGCGCTGCTTTCCGCAGACGTCCGGTGAGCGAACGACAACGCAGCGCGATCTCCTCGGCCGAGACCTCGGTCGACACCACGTCGTCGGCGCCGTTCTCGAGTGACACGATTCGCTGGCGATCGGAGTTCGCCCCGACCGCGATCGTGCCCACGTCGTGGTGTCGCCGGACGGCATCGACCAGATCGGACGGGCGTGGGTAGACCTCGCGCGCGTCGATCACGACCACGTCGGGGGAGTAGGTGAGCAGCAGTGCCGTGGCGGCCCGCCGATCGTCGGTGGTGCGCACGGAGAATCCGTGGCGCGAGAGCGCGTCCTCGGCGGTTCGACGATCCGACGGATGCGACAAGGTGACGAGTGCACGCGGTGGTGAGGCGGCGGTTCGTGAAGTCGGATTCATCTCGAGCACGGTCATGTGAATTCCCCTCGGGTCGGGCCCGGTCGTGTCGGTTCGACCGGGGGTGGTTGTTCGTCGTCGGGTGGCTAGAGCAAAGACGGCCGGGGATCTCGCACTTTTCGTGAGATTTCGTGGCGCGACGCGCGACGAGTCACGAAATCCCTCGTCAGGTGGGGTCATCAGTTGGTTGACTGTCTGGATATGGCCACGGACCCGGATCGCTCCGCACCGCATCCCGACACCACCGCGGTTCGCGGTGGTCGTACGCCGGGTATCCGGGCCATGGCTCCGGTTCTCTGGGCCTCGACCACATTCGAGATCGACACGCTCGCCGACGGCGAACGCATGGCGCATTCGAGCCGGGCGAGCAAGTTCTACAGCCGGCACGGCAACCCCACGATCAATGCGTTCGAGGAAGCGGTGGCCGCGCTCGAAGGCGCTCAAGCGGCCCGCGCCTTCGCCTCGGGGATGGGCGCGATCACCGGTGTCGTGCTCGGCCTGTGTTCGAAAGGCGATCACGTGGTCGCCCAGCGTCAGGCCTACGGCGGAACCACGCAGTTGCTCGCCGGTGTGTGTCCGCGTTTCGGTATCGACGTGACCTTCGTCGACGGCACCGAGCCCGGCGCGTTCACCCGCGCCGTCATCCCCGGACGGACGATGCTCGTGCTCGCCGAAACACCGGCCAATCCACTCCTCGATCTCGTCGACCTCGAGGAGATCGGCTCGATCAAGGGCCCGATCACCGCGGTCGACTCGACACTGGCGACACCGCTCGGTGTGCAGCCGTTGTCGTTCGGTGTGCAACTCGTGATCCATTCGGCCACCAAGGCCATGGCGGGTCACAACGACGCGACGCTCGGCGTGGTGGCCGGTGAGCGCGAACTCATCGATGCGCTGTGGGGTTTCGCGGTGTTGCAAGGCGCGTGCGCGTCACCCTTCGACGCCATGAACGGCCTGCGGGGTCTGCGCACACTCGGTCCGCGCTTACGACAGCAGGAACAGACCGCGATCGCGGTCGGGCGCGCACTCGAATCCCATTCGGCCGTCAACTGGGTGCGGCACCCGCGTCTCGAATCGCATCCTCAGTTCGCGCTCGGTCAGCGGCAGTACGCGCAGTTCGGCGGTGTTCTCGCGTTCGAACTCTCCGGTGGGGCGGCGGCCGGTGCACGGTTCGTGGAGTCGGTGCAGTTGTGCCGTCCGGCGACCTCGATGGGTGGCCCCGAGACTCTGGTGACCCACCCGGCCTCGACCACACACGCCGGGCTCACGCCCGACGAGTTGGCGGCGGCGGGCATCACCCCGGGCACGGTGCGCATGAGCTGTGGGCTCGAGCACACGGCCGATGTCGTGGCCGACGTTCTCGCCGCCCTCGGCTGAAACACCTGCTCACGCCTCTGGCGCAACCGAACATGTGTTCGGTAGCCTCGATCCGTGGCAACCCCATCGGACTCCGATCCACCCCATCACCCGGGGCCGAACTGGGGAATGCAGGGTCCGTCCACCTGGGCCGAACTCGAAGCCCGTTTGTCGGGGCGTCGACCCCCGAGCAGACCGCGCGGCCGCGACGGACGCGCCCCGGGATCCACCACGGGCAATGCCGGCGGTGATGGTCCGGCTTTCGGTCGGGTGCGTCAGCCCTATGAGCCTCCGCCCGAGCCGTCCACCCCCTCGGGTGGCACGTCGCGTCCGCCCGTTCCGTACGCCGAACTGCACTGCCGTTCGAACTTTTCGTTCCTCGAAGGTTCATCGCATCCCGAAGAACTCGCCGAGGAGGCGCATCGCCTCGGCCTCACGGCATTGTCCGTCACCGATCGCAACGGTCTGTACGGCGTGGTGCGCTTCGCCGAGGCGGCGCGCACCATCGGATTGCCGACCGTCTTTGGCTCCGAGGTCGAAGTGCAGTCGGCGGCCGGTCGCCACGATGTGGTCCTCCTGGCCGACGGACCGAGTGGCTATGCGCGCTTGTCGCGCGCTCTGAGCCTCGCCCAACTCGCCGGACGCAAAGGTGAACCGCGTTGCACGCTCCCCGAATTGTCCGAGGTGGGCCGCGGACACTGGTGGGTTCTCACGTCCACTCATCGTGGCGCCGTCGTCACGGCCTTGCTCGCCGATGGTCCGCGAGCGGCATCCCGTGAACTGCAACGTCTGGCCGACGCCTTCGGACGCGAACGCGTGCTCGTCGAGTTGTGGGATCACGGTGATCCACTCGATTCGGCGCGTAACGATGCCCTCGTCGAGATCGCCGGTCGACTCGACATCGGATGTGTGGCGACCAACGATGTCCAGTACGCCACTCCGGCCGCCCGACGACTCGCCACCGCCATGGCCGCCGTACGCCGGCGGGCGAGTCTCGACGAGGTCGACCCGTGGTTGCCGGCTGCCGCAAGTGCGCATCTGCGCAGTGGCGCCGAACAACTTCGGCGGTTCGCGCGTTATCCGGGGGTCGTGGAGACCGCAGCCGAGATCGGCCGGGCGGCGGCCTTCGATCTCTCGCTCGTGGCTCCGCAGCTCCCGCCGTATCCGTGCCCCGATGGCCTCACCGAGATGCAGTTTCTGCGTCGATTGGCCGAGGACGGTGCGACGCGACGTTACGGTCGACGACCCGCAGCCGGTGAAGATCTCAGCCGACGCGCTCGCGCGTGGCAGGCCATCGATCACGAGTTGGCGGTCATCGAGTCACTCGGTTTCGCCGGCTACTTCCTCGTCGTCTGGGACATCGTGCAGTTCTGTGGGCGTTCCGACATCTACTGCCAAGGTCGGGGGAGTGCGGCCAACAGCGCGGTGTGCTACTCGCTCGGTATCACCAAGGCCGATGCGGTGTCACTCGGCCTGTTGTTCGAGCGTTTCCTGTCCCCCGAACGTGACGGCCCACCCGACATCGACCTCGACATCGAGAGCGGTCGACGCGAGGAGGTCATCCAATACGTGTTCGAGCGTTACGGACGACATCACACCGCGCAGGTGGCCAACGTGATCACCTATCGCGCCCGATCGGCGGTACGCGACATGGCCCGCGCCCTCGGTCACGCGCCGGGTCAGCAGGACGCGTGGTCGAAACAGATCGACCGTTGGGGTCGTGTGCAGAACGTGATCGAACAGACCGGCCCCGACGGTCGACCGGACCACAGCATCCCGACGCCGGTGCTCGAACTCGCCACCGAGATCGAAGGCATGCCCCGTCATCTCGGTATCCACTCGGGTGGCATGGTCATCTGTGATCGTCCGGTGATCGAGGTGTGTCCGGTCGAGTGGGCCACCATGCGCGATCGCAGCGTGTTGCAGTGGGACAAGGACGACTGCGCGGCGGCCGGTCTCGTGAAATTCGATCTGCTCGGACTCGGCATGCTCTCGGCATTGCACGGCGCAGTCGATCTCGTGGCCGAACACGAAGGTGTGCACATCGATCTCGCCGATCTGCCCCAGGACGACGACGTCTACGCCATGCTGTGTCGGGCCGACACCGTGGGCGTGTTCCAGATCGAGTCACGCGCCCAGATGGCCACGTTGCCGCGTCTCAAACCACGGCGCTTCTACGACCTCGTCGTCGAGGTCGCACTCATCCGCCCCGGACCCATCCAAGGCGGCTCGGTGCACCCGTACATCCGGCGTCGCAACGGACAAGAGCCCGTCACCTATCTGCATCCGTTGCTCGAGAACAGCCTCGGCAAGACCCTTGGCATCCCGCTCTTCCAAGAACAACTGATGCAGATGGCCATCGACGTCGCCGGCTTCACGCCGGCCGAGGCCGACCAACTCCGTCAGGCCATGGGTTCCAAACGCAGTCAGGCGCGCATGCTCCGTTTGCGCGAACGCCTCTACACGGGCATGGCCGAGCGTGGAGTGGTGGGCGACATCGCCGACCAGATCTTCGACAAGATGGCGGCCTTCGCGAACTACGGGTTCCCCGAGAGTCATTCGGTGTCGTTCGCCTACCTCGTGTATTCCTCGGCTTGGTTGAAGCTGCACAAACCGGCCGCGTTCTACGCCGGACTCCTCAATGCGCAGCCGATGGGTTTCTGGAGTCCGCATTCACTCGCGCAGGATGCGCGCCGCCACGGAGTGGTGGTCGAGACCCCCGATCTGCACCGATCCGGATCCGGGGCCACTCTCGAACCCGATGCGTCATCACACGGCGGATTCGCGGTCCGACTCGGACTCGGCTCGGTGCGCGGGATCGGTGACGACATCGCCATGGCCATCGTCGCCGAACGCGAAGCCCACGGCTGTTACCGCACCGCCGAAGATCTCGTGCGTCGAGTACCCGTGGTGAATCTCGCGCAACTCGAGGCCTTGGCCACCGCGGGTGCATTCGGTGCATTGGGACTCGGTCGTCGCGAAGCGCTGTGGTCGGTCGGAGCCGCAGCACGCTCACGCCCCGATCGGCTCCCCGGACTGGCCGGCGGTGTGCGTCCACCGGTGTTGCCGGGTATGGAACCCATCGACGAAGCGGTGGCCGACCTCTGGGCCACGGGGGTGTCACCCACCGGACATCCGACCCGCTTTCTCCGCGAGAAACTCGATGAACTCGGGGTGACCCCGGCCGACGGTCTTCTCACCACTCCCGACACCAAAGTGTGGGTGGCCGGAGTCGTGACGCATCGTCAACGACCGGCCACCGCCCAAGGCACGACCTTCATGAATCTCGAGGACGAAACCGGACTCATCAACATCGTCGTCTCGGTGGGTTGCTGGAAGCGCTTCCGCTCCGCAGCACGCGGCGCACCGGCGCTCCTCATCCGCGGGCGGGTGCAACGCGCCGAAGGTGTGGTGAACATCGTGGCCGAGCACATCGCGCCACTCATGGTGCCCACGGGGGCCGCGCACGCCGTGGCGGCACGCAACTTCCGCTGATCACTTGGAGGCGGGAGCGGTGGTCGCGGCCACGACGCCGAGACCGATGAACACCGTGCCGGCCACGTAGCGCTGCACGAAGGGAAGTGTGCGACCCGACAGCAGGCGCGCGCGCAGCGCACTGGCCGTGAGGGCGTACAGACCGTCAGTGAGGCATCCGATCAGTACGAACGTGATGCCGAGCACGAGGGCTTGCGACCACGCCGCCCCCTTGTCGGGATCGATGAACTGGGGCAGATACGACAGGAAGAAGAGAGCGACCTTCGGATTCAAGGTGTTGACCACGATGCCCTGCACGAAAGTTCGACGACGCGAGATCGACGTGGCTTCACTCGCCACTGTTGTGGCGGGGCGAAGGAGTGTGCGCACGCCGACGAAGATCAGGTAGCCGGCACCGAGCCACTTCACGGCGTTGAAGGCCGTGGCCGACGTGGCCAGAACCGCCGACAAACCCGCCGATGCCGCCACCGCGTGCACGAGATTGCCGAGTTCGAGACCGGCCACCGCCGACAAACCGACCTCGCGTCCGTCGGCCACGCTCCGGTTCAAGATGTAGATCACCGCCGGCCCCGGGATCAGGAGAAGGGTCACCGACGCGATGGCGAAGGTGACGATCGAACCGAGGTCGGGCACGCCGACACTCTAGGGCGCGACGTCGATGGGCGAACCGGGGAATCCGGTACGCACGATCGCATCGAGGAGGTCCGGTAAACCACTCGGTGACCAGGTGATCGCTTCGGCCCGACGGATCTCGTCCAGGCTCCACCATCGCACCTCGAACACGTACTCGGCATTGAGTTCGGCCCAGCTCATCTCGGGGCACGGATCGAATTCGTCGGCAACCGGTACCGCGAAGATGTGTTCGCGCTGTCCATCCCACAGACCGTTGATGAACGGGAAGATGTGTTCGCGCGTCCAGATGTGCGGACCGATCTCGGCGTGGTGCAACCCGACCTCCTCGCGGAGTTCGCGGCGCAGCGCGGTCGGGTGGTCTTCATCGGGTTCGAGGCCGCCGCCGGGCAATGCCCACCGACTTCCGGCCGGGAACTCGAAGCGAACGAGCAGGACCGCCGGGCGGGGCGAGATGACCAGCGCCCGGGTGGCCGGGCGGATACGCAGTGTCGAGTCGGGTTCAGTCACCGGGTGTGTCCCGCAGATCTCCGTTGAGCGCGCGGTACATCTCGTAGATGCTCTTGCACTCCTCGCAGATCGGGAGTTGTTTGGGATCGCGCGACGGAACCCACACGAATCCGCACAACGCCTCGATGGGTGTTCCCATCACCCGGGCTTCCAGAATCTTGGCCGTGGCGGTCTCGC
Source organism: Actinomycetota bacterium (assembly GCA_005787035.1). Taxonomy (GTDB): domain Bacteria; phylum Actinomycetota; class Acidimicrobiia; order Acidimicrobiales; family Ilumatobacteraceae; genus Casp-actino8. The sequence goes on from SYCI01000011.1 coordinate 24,455, forward strand.
CCGGTTCGACCTTCACGATGTGGGCGCACGTGGGTTGCCCGGTCTGGGGTACCCGGTCGGTTTCGGTGACCTGGTGGGTCCCGGTCGACGCCACGGCTCGTGCGGACATGCCTTCAGTCAACCAGATGCCTACACTGGCCCCGATGCCGCTGTACGAATTCCGCTGTCGCACCTGCGAGACCAATTTCGAGGTTCGTCGCCCCATGTCGGAGGCGAGTGATCCGGCCACGTGTCCCTCGGGTCATCCGGGTGCGGTGCGACTCCTGTCGGTCTTCGCATCGGTCGGTGCATCGGGAAGCGGTTCGGCGCCCGCTCCGGCACCCAAGTCGGGTGGCGGCTGCGGAAGTGGCTGCGGTTGCGCACACTGATTGCGCGATCGAACCCGAATCGACCTGTAACCGCTCATGCAGTGTGGAGCAGAACCGACTAACTTTCGGTCATGAACTCGTGGATCCTCGAAACACTCGTGGTCGGTGCGGCCGTGGGAATCGGTGCGATCGGAGCACAGGTTCTGGGCGCCAAACCGACTCCGAAGCCGATTCCGGTGCGGGTGCGCAAGGAGCGTCGCCGCTGACTCTGTACGTCGACGAGTGTCGGTGGTGGTTCCGTGACCGCCATTGGTGTCACTTGGTGAGCGACTCGAGTCTCGACGAACTCCACGACTTCGCGTCGATGCTCGGCGTGTCGGCGCGGGCATTTCATGGAGATCACTACGACCTGCCCGAGGAATGGCGGTCGCGCGCGGTGGAGTCGGGTGCCGTCGAGGTGTCGAGTCGGGAATTACTCGGCCGATTGCGTGAGTCGGGCCTGCGACTCTCGGCGAGTGTCCGGCGGTCGACGGCGGACTCCTGATCCGGGTCGACGAGGCTCCAGGCGCACGTGTCGTCGAAGGCCACGACGTCGACGACGGCGATGTTCACAGCTCTCGCGACCCGTCGTAGTCGATCGACGTCGATCGGAGTGGACGGCATCTCGCGTCGTTGGGCCACGATGACTCGGGAGATTCCGGCATCGGCGTGGGCGATGACGTCTAGATACGGGGCGATGTCGTCGTCGACCACGATGATCAGATGACCGATGAGATCGTGATCGACGAGGATCACGATGCAGTCGTCGTCGGACGTCATCGTCGCGCGGGCGACGGCGGCGACGAGGCTCGGTGAAGAGAGCGGATCGATGCCGCAACGGGGGACGAACGATGAGCGATCGTCGGGTGACATGGTGACCTCCTCGGACGGGAAGTCGCGAGGTGAAGGGTAGAGCGGGGGTGTGGCGCGTCAGCCGACCACGGCGATGCTGGCCGCCACACAGGCCACGGCGGCGGCGATCGGGAAGGCGATGGTGATCCACGGCGGAGGTGCTTGATGGCGGGGTGCGAGCATCACGAGACCACCGAGTGCACCCACGATCATGCCGCCCACGTGACCGCCGATCGAGATGCCCGGAATGGTGAAGGTGAGAAGGAGATTGATCACGAGCGTCGCGCCGATTCCGGTCTGGAACACGTTCACACCGCGACGTTGAAGTCCGATGGCCGCGGCCGCCATGAGGCCGAACACCGCACCCGACGCGCCGCCGTGCAGGCCACCACCGTCACCCGTGATCACGAGCGCGCCGAGCGAACCGCCGAGCAACGCCGCGAAATACAAGAGGCCGAAGCGCAAGCTGCCCAACGCGCGCTCGAGCATCGCGCCGAGTTGGAAGAGCAACAGCATGTTCATCGCGATGTGCAGAACGCCGAAGTGCAAGAAGCCGGCGGTCACGAGCCGATACCACTCGTGAGTCTGCTCCAGCAGCCACTTGTTGAGTCCGAGGTCGTACTCGCGCCGGCTCACTTGATTGCGGAATCCGGCCGCGCCGGCGTCGCCGATCAGAACCCACACGAACACGGCGACGTTGATCGCGATGAGTGCCGACGTCACGGGTTGTGATCGGCGGGCGTTCCAGTCGCGTGCACGTGTCGCGACGCCGGGGCGGGCCTCGCGCCGGCAGTCGGGGCAGTGGCTGCCGATGCTGGCCGCGACCAGACAATCACCGCACGCCGGTCTTCCGCAGCGGGTGCACGAACGGCCGGTCGCGCGATCGGCGTGTCGGTAACACGACGGCAGTGGGGGCGGAGGTAGTTCGCTCATCGGAAGATGGGTGCGCGACGCACCATGACTCGAACGGTAGTCACCTGCGCTACCGTCGGGGAGGTCGGGCGATGGGGATGTCCGACACACGCCGAGTAGGCGCGACACGGGGGTGCATCATGGCCTGGGATTTCGAGACCGAGCCCGAATTCGAAGAGAAGTTGGCGTGGATGCGCCAGTTCGTCCGTGACGAGATCATCCCGCTCGAGACGTTGGCCGATGTCTGGCGCGCGCCGGGTGGATGGCAGAAGTTCGCGGCCATCACCGCGCCGCTCAAAGAAGAGGTCAAGAAGCGAGGTCTGTGGGCCGCGCATCTGCCGCCCGACATGGGTGGTCTCGGATTCGGTCAGGTGAAGTTGGGTCTCATGCATGAGATCCTCGGGCAGTGCGGTTACGCGCCGAGCATCTTTGGCAACAACGCCCCCGACAGCGGCAACGCCGAACTCCTCGCGGTGGGCGGCACGCCCGAACAACGCGACAAGTGGATGCAGCCACTACTCGACGGACGCCTACGTTCGTGTTTCAGCATGACCGAGCCCAATGCCGGTGCCGACCCGACTCTGTTGTCGACCTCGGCCGTGCGCGATGGTGACGAGTGGGTCATCAACGGGCACAAGTGGTTCTCGTCGAACGCCTCGGTGAGCGACTTCCTGATCGTGATGGCCCGCACCGGCGATGTCGATACGAGTTCGTACAAGGCGTATTCGATGATCATCGTTCCGACCAAGACCCCCGGGGTGAACATCGTTCGCGACGTCCCCACGATGGGCGAACCCGATCACAAGACGGGAGAGCCCGGTGGACACGCCGAGATCATCTACGACAACGTCCGCGTTCCGTTCGAGAACGTGGTGGGCGGGGCCGAGGGAATCGGGCAGGGATTCGCACTGGCCCAGAAGCGCCTCGGACCAGGTCGCATCCACCACGCGATGCGCTGGTTGGGTCAGAGCAAGCGCGCCTTCGACATGCTGTGCGAGCGCGCGCTCACCCGTTTCACGCACGGAAGCATCCTGGCCGACAAGCAGATGATCCAGGACTGGGTCGCCGAAAGTTACGCCGAGATGCAGGCCGCGCGCTTGCTCACCCTGCAGGCCGCGTGGAAGATGGACCAACTACACGCGGCGGGCAAGCATTACAGCGACGCGCGGGTGGAGATCGGTGTCATCAAGTTCTGGGGGGCCAAGGTCCTCTACAACGTGATCGATCGCGCGATCCAGATCCACGGAAGCCTCGGTTACACGACGGATCTCCCGCTCGAGTCGATGTACCGGGCGGCGCGAGCCGCTCGCATCTACGACGGTCCCGACGAGGTGCACAAGGTCACCGTGGCCCGGCAGATCCTGAAGAACTACCGGGCGAGTGACCCGCCCCTCGAGCACGTACCGACCCGTCGCGCCGCTGCGCAGGAGAAGTTCGCCCACATCCTCGATTCGGCCTCGCTCAACGGCTGAGCAGGTTCAGCAGATCGGCGGCCTCGACCGGACGTCCGATCAGGTGCCCTTGTACGAAGTCGCAGCCGAGACCTCGTACGCGCTCACGTTCGTCGGGTGTCGTGACCCATTCGGCGATCACGGCCATGTCGAGACTGTGCGCCAACTGGATCACACTGCGCACGATCGGGGAGTCGCGTTCTTCGTTTCCGAGTGATCGGACGAATGATCCGTCGAGTTTGAGGTAGTCGGCCGCGCACGAGCGCAGGTGGACGAGAGACGACTAGCCGGTTCCGAAATCGTCGATCGTGAGACCGACGCCGAGGCGCTCGACGGATTGCAGTGTCCGGAGAGTGTCGTCACGCATGAGGGCCCGTTCGCCGAACTCCAGGACGAGGTTGTCGGTCCGGATCCCATTGCCGCTCACGAGTCGCGAGATGAACTCCACGAAACCCGGATCGGCGAGTTGGCGCGGGCTGACGTTCACGTGCATCCGGAAGTGCGGGTCGACCTTCCGCTCGTCGATCCAGGCCCGCAGTGATTCGACGGCTCGTGTGAGCACCCAACGGCCGATCGGCACGATGAAGCCGGACTCTTCGGCCAGGTCGATGAAAGCCGAGGGCGTGAGGAGTCCGCGCTCGGGGTGCGACCAACGCATCAGTGCCTCGACCGCTTCGGTTCGTCCGGTCGTCGCGTCGGCGATTGGTTGGAAGACGAGATGCATCTGATCCCGCGCGATGGCCTGCTCGAGGTCGGAGGCGAGCGCGGCGCGTTGGCGCGCCTGATCCCGCATGTCGGTCGAATAGATCTCGCAGCGCGAACGTCCGCGCGACTTCGCATGGTACATCGCGGTGTCGGCGTCGTGTACCAGATCGAGCGCAGCCTCGGCCGGCGGCGACGTCGTGCCACCACCCTTCTCGACGACGATCCCGATGCTCGCCCCGGTTC
>SYCI01000012.1 GCA_005787035.1 Actinomycetota bacterium
CCCTCGCGCAGACCGACGACCACGGGAACGCCGCTCTCCTTCAGATTGAGCGCATGGGCGTGGCCCTGCGATCCGTAGCCGATGATCGCGACCTTGCGGCCCTTGATCACCGAGACATCGCAGTCCGCGTCGTAATACATCTTCGCTGCCATGATCAACTTGCCTTTCCTTTGACGGCCCGCAGGCGCGCCTCTTTGTCGAGTTTGGGTAGGGCCACACGGCCGGTTCGCTGGAGCTCCACGATGCCATAACCGCGGAGCAATTCCTCAAAGTCGTCCAACTTGTCGGGACTTCCTTCGAGAGAAACGGTGATGGCCTCGAACCCGACGGCAAGGATCTTGCCTTCGAAGATGTTGACCAGTTCGACCACTTGACCGCGTTCTTCGGCCGGGACGCGCACGGTGGCCATGAGGAGTTCCCGCTCGACCGAGCGCCGTGGATCGAGTTCGCTGATCTTCACGACGTCGACCAACTTGAACAACTGCTTCACGACCTGCTCGAGCGGAGCCGACTCCACATCGACCACGATCGTGATTCGCGACTGGTTGGGATCCTCCGTGGGGGCCACGGCGAGGCTGAAGATGTTGTAGCCACGACGGGCGAAGAGTCCGGCCACGCGGGCAAGAACACCCGGGCGGTTCTGGACGAGCACCGACAGGATGTGGTGCGCCGGTTGGGACGGTGTGGTGCTCATCGGAGGAACTCCCTCTTGGCCGAGTGATCGGGATGGAGAAGGACGTCGTCGTTGCTGAATCCGGCCGGAACCATCGGGAAGACCTTCTCGCTGGCATCGACACGGAACTCGACGACGACCGAACGGTCGTCGATGCTGTTGGCCTTTTCGATGGCCGGTTGCACTTCTTCGGGGCTCTCCACCCTGATGCCGACGCAACCCATCGATTCGGCCCACTTCACGAAGTCGGGCAGTTCGGGCGAGAGATACACCTCGCTGTAGCGCTCCTCGTAGAACATCTCCTGCCACTGGCGAACCATGCCGAGATACGAGTTGTTGAGCACCGCGACCTTCACGGGAATCCGCTCGACACTCGCAGTCACGAGCTCTTGCGCGGTCATCTGGAAGCAGCCGTCGCCGTCGACCGCCCACACCGTGCGATCGGGACGTCCGACCTTGGCGCCGATGGCCGCCGGCACCGAGAAGCCCATGGTTCCGAGTCCGCCGGAGTTGACCCACGTGTACGGCTCGTTGAACTTCCAGTACTGCGACGACCACATCTGGTGCTGGCCCACACCCGAGCACAGGATCGTGCCCTCGGGTGAGTTGTCGCGCAGTTGCTCGAGGCAGTACTGGGGCTTCAGCGCGTCACCGGGTTCGCTCGGCGAGTAGTGGAGCGGGAACTGTTCGCGCCATCCGCTGACGCGGCTCTTCCACGGCGCGATGTCGGCCTGCTTCTCACCGGCGGCGAGCATGTCCTTGATCGCCTTGATGATCTCCTCGATCACCAGACGACAGTCGCCGACGATCGGAACGTCGGGACGACGGACCTTGCCCTGCTCGGCCGGATCGATGTCGACGTGGATGACCTTGGCGTCGGGCGCGAAGGTGGCCACCTTGCCGGTGATGCGGTCGTCGAAGCGCGCACCGAGGTTGATGAGCAGATCGCTCTTCTGCATGGCGGTGATGGCGGTGGCGTTTCCGTGCATGCCCGGCATTCCGAGGCAGAGCGGATGGTCGTCGGGGAACGCACCGCGCGCCATGAGAGTGGTCACGACCGGCGTGTCGATGAGTTCGGCGAGTTCGCGCAGCGCCGCGGCGGCACGCGCTTTCAACACACCGCCACCGACGTAGAGAACCGGTTGACGCGCCTCCAGGATCAGACGCGCCGCCTCCTTGATCATGCGCGGATGACCCTTCTGCGTCGGGCGGTAGCCGGGCAGGCTGTCGAGCACTTCGTCATCCGATGGCCAGTGCCAGGTCATCGAGTTCTGCAGGACGTCCTTGGGAAGGTCGAGCAGAACCGGTCCCGGGCGACCGGTGGTGGCGATGTGGAACGCCTGACGGACCATGAGCGGAACGTCGTCGGCCATCATGATGAGTTCGTTGTGCTTGGTCACGCTGCGCGTGATGCCGACCGTGTCGCACTCCTGAAATGCATCGGTGCCGATCGCCGTGGTGGGAACCTGTCCGGTGATGCACACCATCGGGATCGAGTCCATGTAGGCATCGCACAACGGCGTGACCATGTTGGTGGCTGCCGGACCCGAGGTGACCATGGCGACGCCGGGGCGACCGGTCACGTGCGCGTAACCCTCGGCCATGTGACCGGCCCCGTGGTCGTGGCGCACGCGGATGTGGCGGATCGGGCTGTCGAGCAACGGGTCGTAGGCCGGCAGGATGCAGCCGCCGGGGAGACCGAAAATGGTGTCCACTCCCTCGAGCTCGAGGGCTCGGATGAGGGCTTGGGCTCCGGTGATCTTCTGAGACATGTCAGTTCCTGTGGGTAGTCGGGCCGGGGAAATGAAAGGGCCTCCCACTTGGGAGGCCGACAGACGCGTTCGTATGGGCGAGCGCGTCTACACGATTACTACTACGAGCGAGGTAGCGGTGAACGTGCTCATCGCTCACGATTCTGCCAGCCGATCGCCGGGTTTCACAACCCGGATGCACGATCCGGGAAGGCGCCCTGGAGTCGGGCCGCGGTCAGCGTGTTCTCGAGCAGACACGCGATGGTCATGGGGCCGGTCCCGCCGGGCATGGGCGTGATCGCTCCGGCCACGGCCTGCACGGCGTCGAAATCGACATCGCCCACGATGCCGGCATCGGTACGCGAGATACCCACGTCGATCACCGTCGCGCCCGCCTTCACGTGGGCCGCCGTGATCATGCGCGGCACGCCAGCCGCGCCGACCAAGATGTCGGCCCCACGACACAGGTCGGCCACGTCGCCACTACGACTGTGCGCAATGGTCACGGTGGCGTCGATCCCCTTGCGGGCCAGCAGCACCGAAAGCGGCAGGCCGACCAGCATCGACCGGCCGATCACCACGACTCGCTTTCCGGAGGTGGGCACGCCGTAGCGCTCGAGGAGGCGCAATACGCCGAGCGGAGTGCAGCCCACCAGACCCGGCAAGCCCCGCATGAGCCGACCCATGGATTCAGTCGTCAGACCGTCGACGTCTTTGTCGCCCGGAATCAACCGCAGAATCGCCTCTTCGTCGTAGCCGGTCGGGAGCGGACTCTGGACCAGAATGCCGTGCACGCTGGGGTCGGCGGCCAACCCGGCCACCACGTCGGCCACCCTCGACTGACCGGCCGATGCCGGGAGGATCTCGTTGCGGGAGACCATGCCGGCCTTGGCCGCCTGAATGTGCTTGTTGCGGACGTATCGCTGGCTCGGGCCGTCATCACCCACCAGAACCGTGGCCAAACACACCGGCGGCGACCCGGCGGCGGCGATTTCGGCCCCCAAACGGGCCACGATCTCGTCGCGGAGGCGGTTGCCGTCCATGAGGATGGCCCCGCCCGGGGTGCGTTCGGTCGCCTCGGTCACCGGGTTGATGCTACGAGCGATGCCCACCGCCTAGCCTGTCGTCGCTCATTCACACACGGAGCGGCCGCCCGACTCAGTCGGTCTGGCGCCCACGACAAGATCGGCGAACCCACATGTCCACGCCCCCGTCCCCCACCGTCGCCCCGGCCTCTGGCCGCTTGGGCGTCCTGACCGTCGGCCTCGGCGCCGTGGCCTCCACGCTCATCGCCGGTGTCGAACTCACCAAGCGTGGTCTCGGTAAGCCGATCGGTTCGCTGACCCAGATGGGCACCATCCGGCTCGGCAAGCGCACTGAGGATCGCACTCCCCTCATCAACGAGTTCGTCCCCCTCGCCGCCCTCGAAGACATCGTCTGGGGCGCCTGGGACGTCTACCCCGACGACGCCTACGTGTCGGCGAGTCGCGCCGGCGTACTCGAGAGCGGCAAGCACATCGAGGCGATCAGCGACGCGTTGCGCGAGGTCCGGCCCATGCAGGCCGCCTTCGAGCGCAAGTACGCCCGCAACCTCGACGGTGAGCACGTGAAGCCGATCTCGTCCAAGCGCGGCATGTTGAACGCGATCCGCGAAGACATCAACCGCTTCCGCGAGGAGAAGCAGTGCGACCGTCTCGTGATGATCTGGTGCGCGAGCACCGAGATCTTCATCGAACCGGGCCGCGCCCACATCGATCTCGAGTCGTTCGAGAAGGCCATCGATGCCGACGACGAAACCGTGTCGCCCTGCCAGCTCTATGCGTATGCCGCGTTGCTCGAGGGTGTGCCCTTCAACAACGGCGCCCCCAACCTCGCCGTCGATGCGCCGGCCCTGCGGATGTTCGCCACCGAGAAGAACATCCCGATCTCGGGCAAGGACTTCAAGACCGGTCAGACCCTCATGAAGACCGTGCTCGCACCGATGTTGAAGGCCCGCATGCTCGGTCTCTCGGGTTGGTACAGCACCAACATCCTCGGCAACCGCGACGGTGAAGTGCTCGATGCGCCCGAGAACTTCAAGACCAAGGAGGAATCGAAGCTCGGTGTGCTGGAAGACATCCTTCAGCCGGCGAAGTATCCCGACCTCTACGGCGACGTGTTCCACAAGGTGCAGATCAACTACTACCCGCCGCGCGGCGACAACAAAGAGGGTTGGGACAACATCGACATCACGGGTTGGCTCGGCTACCCGATGCAGATCAAGGTCAACTTCCTCTGCCGCGACTCGATCCTCGCCGCGCCGCTCGCCCTCGACCTCGTGCTCTTCAGCGACCTGGCCCAGCGCGCCGGCCTCGGCGGCATTCAGGAATGGCTGAGCTTCTACTACAAGAGCCCGCAGGTCGCCCCCGGCCTCTATCCGGAACACGACCTCTTCATCCAGCTCACCAAGTTGAAGAACACCTTGCGATGGATGATGGGCGAAGACCAGATCACGCACCTCGGTCGCGAGTACTACGAAGAGATCTGATCGGGCCGTGGCTCCACGGCTCTGGAATCCGAAGAGTTGGGTGAGCCTGTCCCCGAACGGGATCGGGCACACCAAACCGAACCATCTCGCCGAGATGGCCAAGGTTGCCGTCAACGTTCGCCGGTCACCGGGCAAGGCGTGGAAGATTCTCAACCAAGGCGTGTGTGACGGCTGCGCGCTCGGTGTGGCCGGCTTCCACGACTGGACCCTCGACGGAATCCATCTCTGCACGACGCGCCTCAAACTTCTCGAGGTCAACTGCGCCGAACCCTTCGACCACTCGGTGCTGCACGACGTGACGTGGTTGCGCAACCGTTCGGGTACCGAGTTGCGGGAGATGGGCCGACTCGCCTTTCCCATGCGACGTCGTCGCGGCGACCGTGGATTCCATCGCATCACGTGGGACGAAGCACTCGATGCGATCGCCGATCGGATTCGCGCCGCGGGCGGTGACCGCACCGCGATCTACCTCACGAGTCGTGGTCTCACCAACGAGTCGTATTACGTCGCCGGCAAGGCGGCGCGGGCGATGGGCGTGGCCAACATCGATTCGGCGGCGCGCACCTGCCACGCGCCGTCGACCATCGGACTCAAATCCACCATCGGCGTAGCCGCGAGTACGTGCAGCTTGCAGGACGTTCTCGAAACCGACCTCGTCGTGCTGTGGGGCGCCAACGTCGCCAATAACCAACCGGTCTTCACCAAGTATCTCTACGAAGCCAAGCGCAACGGCGCCCGCGTGGTGGTGATCAATCCCTACCTCGAACCCGGTCTGGAGCGGTATTGGGTTCCCTCCAAACCCGAGTCGTTCCTCTTCGGCACCAAGTTGTGCGATCTGCACGTCCCGGTGCGACCCGAGGGTGACGTCGCCTTGGCCAATCTGCTCCTGCTCGAACTCGTGGCGCGCGATGCCCTCGACACCGCGTTCATCGATCGCCACACCACTGGTTGGCCCGACGTGCTCGCGCACCTCTCGACACTCGATCGCCATCGTCTCCTCGTCGAAGCCGGAGTCACCGAAGAACAACTCTCGGCTCTGGCCGATCTCTACGCGCGCAGTCGAAGTGCGGTGCTCATCTGGAGCATGGGAATCACCCAGCACCGTCACGGCGTGGAGGGAGTGCAGGCCATCGTCAACGTCGCCCTCGCCCGGGGCAACGTCGGACGCAACGGTGCGGGACTCATGCCCATCCGGGGACACTCCGGAGTCCAAGGCGGCGCCGAGATGGGTGCCTATTCCACTGCGTTCCCCGGCGGGGTCACGGTGTCGGAGGAGTCGGCGGCCGAACTCGAACGACAGTGGGGTTTCCCGGTTCCCCATCAGGCCGGACTCACCGCGCCCGAGATGGTTCTGGCCGCCGAGCGCGACGACATCGACGTCTTGTACCTCGACGGTTCGAACTTCCTCGATGTCATGCCCGATCCATCGCGCGTGGCGGCCGCGCTCGAACGTGTGCCGCTTCGCGTGCATCAGGACATCGTTCTCACCTCGCAGATGCTTCTCGACGGCGACGACGTCATCTTGTTGCCGGCCGCCACGCGTTACGAACAAGAAGGCGGTGGCACGAGCACCACTACCGAGCGTCAGATCGCCTTCAGCCCGTTCATCGTCGACCCACCCGGTGAAGCCCGTTCGGAATGGCGCATCTTCGCCGACCTGGCCACTCGCGTGAACGGTGCGATCGCGAACCACTTCGATTGGGACGACAATCGATCGTTGCGAGCCGAGATCGCGCGGGTCGTACCCATGTACGCCGGTATCGAGAACTTGTCCGCCACCGGCGACACCGTGCAGTACGGCGGGCGTCACCTGTGCGCCGACGGCGACTTCCCGCTCCCCGATCGCCGGGCTCGTTTCACCGTGCTCGACGTGTCGCCGCCTGCGCTCGCCCCCCAGGAGTTCTTCCTGAGCACCCGCCGCGGCAAGCAGTTCAACTCGATGGTGTTCGCCAACACCGATCCGCTGACCGGGGCGGCCCGTGACGCCGTGTACATCGATGCGGGTGACGCCACCGGCCTCGGAATCGCCGAGGGTGACGTGATTCGACTCACGAGTCCGGTCGGTTCGATGACCGGCCGGGCCAAGTTGGTGCGCCTACCGTCGCGGTCGGTCCAGGTTCATTGGCCGGAGGGCAACGTGCTCATCGATGCCGGCCTCAACGACGACGCGAGTCGCATCCCCGACTACAACGCCATCGTCACCATCGAAAGGATTCGCTCATGAAGTCTTTGCGTATCGCCCTCTGGGCACTCGTGGCCGATGTCGCGACCGTGGTCGTGTTCGTCGCCATCGGACGGCGGAATCACGACGAGGGCACCGATGGGTCCGGCGTGTTCACCACGGCCGCGCCGTTCCTGATAGCGCTGGTGGTCGCGTGGGCGCTCGGTCGCATCTCGCGTCAACCGGTCAGTGCCGGAGCCGGGGTGAGCGTGTGGATCGGCACGGTCGTGATCGGCATGGTGTTGCGCAATCTGTTGTTCGACGACGGAACCGCGACGGCATTCGTGATCGTGGCGACGTTCTTCCTCGGCGCAGTTTTCAACGGATGGCGCGCCCTCGTCCGCCGGCGATTTTCTGGTTCGGAATCTTCACCCATACGGTGAAAGTTCATCACCAGAACATCGGTCAGAGGAGGTTGGTGATGGCGCCCTTTTCGGCGCCCTGGGCGAGTCGCGCGTACTTGCCCAACACACCACTCGTGTACCGCGGCGGATTCGGCTTCCAGCCGTTGCGACGCTGAGCCAACTCCGCTTCGTCCACCAGCAGATCGAGGGCCAGACTCGACACGTCGATCCGGATCCGATCACCGTCGCGCACGAATGCGATCGGCCCTCCGTCCACCGCCTCGGGTGCCACGTGACCGATGCAGAAACCCCACGTGCCGCCACTGAAACGTCCGTCGGTGATGAGCGCGCAGTCGGCACCACGGCCGGCACCCTTCAGTGCTCCGGTGATCGCGAGCATCTCGCGCATACCGGGCCCACCCTTGGGGCCCTCGTACCGGATCACGAGCACGGTGTTGGGCTGGATCTCGCCGGCCATGATCGCGGCCATCGCGCCGTCCTCGCCATCGAACACGCGGGCCGAGCCTTCGAACTTGCGCTGTTCGGGAGTGAGACCGGCCACCTTCACGACCGAACCCTTGGGCGCGAGCGTTCCGCTCAACACCACGATGCCGCCCTCTTGGCTGATCGGCGCATCGATCGGGTGCACCACCACGCCGTCGGGCGCGGGCGGATCGATGGCCGCGAGGTTCTCGGCCATCGTCTTGCCGGTGCACGTGAGAACGTCACCGTGCAGCAGGCCGGCATCGAGGAGATGCTTCAGAACCACCGGAACTCCGCCCACCCGGTGCAGGTCGGTCATGTGGAACTTGCCGCCCGGCTTCATGTCGGCGAAGTGCGGCACCCGGGCCGCGATGGTGTTGAACTCGTCCAGGGTCAGGTCGACCCCGGCCTCGTTGGCGATGGCGAGTAGATGCAGCACCGCGTTGGTGCTTCCACCCAGAGCGTTGGTGAGCGCGATGGCGTTCTCGAACGCCTTCTTGGTGAGGATGTCGCGCGGACGAATGCCGAGCCGAAGCATGTTCACCACGGCCTCACCGGCTCGTCGGGCATCGTCTTCACGACTGCGATCGACTGCCGGCGCCGATGCCGAACCGGGCAACGAGAGCCCGAGCGCCTCACCGATCGACGACATCGTGTTAGCCGTGAACATTCCACCGCACGCACCCTCACCCGGACACGCGGCTTTCTCGATGGCGGTCAATTCGTCCTCGGAGATCGTGCCCGCCGCACACGCGCCGATGGCCTCGAACACCGTCGTGATGTCGATGTTCTGACCGTTGTGCCGACCGGGAAGAGTGGAGCCGTTGTAGACGAACACCGCCGGCAGGTTCAGGCGGGCGATGGCCATCATCATGCCGGGCATGCTCTTGTCGCAGCCTCCGGTGGCCACGAGGCCGTCGAGCCGCTCGGCGTGCATCACCGCTTCGACCGAGTCACAGATGACCTCGCGACTCACGAGTGACGCGCGCATGCCTTCGTGGCCCATCGAGATGCCGTCGCTCACCGTGATCGTGCCGAACTCGAGCGCCACTCCGCCAGCCGCGCGCACCCCTTGCTTGGCCGCCTCGGTGAGACGGCGGAGCGACATGTTGCACGGTGTGATCTCGTTCCACGACGACGCCACGCCGACCTGCGGCTTCGACCAGTCGTCGTCGGTGAGTCCGACGGCACGCAACATGGCGCGGGCCGCCGCCTTCTGAATGCCGTCGGTGACGTCGCGACTCCGCGGTTTGACGTCGACCGGGGTTTCAGAGGAGCCATGCATACCCGCAGGGTAATCGGGACCCGGCTCGTCGGATACTGGATTTGTCAGGTGCACCTAACATGATGTTAGGATTGCCTAACATTCCAAATCGTCCGGTTCACCCCACTTCTCAAAGGATCATCATGACTCGACAGCGCGGCCTCCTGTTCACCATTACCGTTCTCGGGATGACGCTCGTCGCGTGTAGCGGAGAGAACTCGTCGTCCGAAACGCCATCCGACATGACGACGGAAGGGACGGAAGCAACGACTCCCACCGGGGCCGCCGCCGACCCGTGCGAGGGAGCGTCGGGATCGATCACCGTGTACTCGGGCCGTAGCGAGACCCTGGTCGCCGATCTGTATTCGCAGTTCACCTCTGACACCGGAGTGAAAATCGAGGCCCGGTTCGGTGACAGTGGCGAACTAGCCGGCCAAATTCTCACCGAAGGATCGGCCACACCTGCCGACGTGTTCTTCTCACAGGACGCCGGCGCACTCGGTGCAGTGTCGCAAGCCGGTCTGTTCACCGGGTTGTCAGCGTCGACACTCGAACGCGTGGGTGCCGACTTCCGTTCGGCCGACGACGACTGGATCGGGGCGAGTGGACGCGTGCGGGTGATCGTGTTCAACCCCGAACTCGCGCCGAGCCCACCCACGAAAATCGACGAGCTCCTCGACCCGATGTGGAAGGGTCGCATCGGGTTCGCACCTACCAATGCCTCGTGGCAGTCGTTCGTCACGGCCCTACGAGTGATCCGCGGCGAGGAAGCGGCCAGAGACTGGCTGGTCGCCTTCGCCGCGAATGAACCAGTCGCCTACGAGAAGAACGCTGCGGTTCGTGACGCAGTGAATACCGGCGAGGTCGCCCTCGGTCTGGTGAACCACTACTACCTGTTCGAGAAGATCAACGCCGAGGGCGCCGATGCCGTGGTCGCCCGCAACCAGTACCTTCCCGGGGACGTCGGGGGCCTGGTGAACGTCGCGGGCGCGGGTGTGCTCGCCACCACCGACAACGATTCGGCATCACAGTGCTTCGTGTCGTACCTCGTCTCCGACTCCGGTCAGCAGTACTTCGTCGCCAAGACGTTCGAGTACCCGTTGGTCGCTGGCATTCCGCAGGCCGAGGGACTCCCCTCCTTCGTCGATCTCGACCCGCCCGCGATCGACTTGTCTCAACTGTCCTCTATCGCGACCACCCAGGGGCTCCTCGCCGAGGTGGGCCTCCTCACGCTCTGACGGCACACTGAACCTGTGACGACGCACTTCGTTTCGTATCGGCGCTCATCGCTCCCGGCCGCACTCGTCGTACCCGCGGTGCTCGCCGCGGTCGCGTCACTGGCCCCCCTCGCCTACCTGGTCGACGTCGCGTTCGAGCGAGGTGCTTCGTTCGTCTGGGACGAGTTCTGGCAACGACGCACACTCGACCTGGTGGTGCGCAGCGGACTCCTGGCGATCGCGGTCACCTCGGCGAGCGTGCTCGTCTCGGTGCCGCTGGCTTGGGCCGTGATGCGCAGCGATCTCGCCGGTCGACGCGTGTGGCGGGTGGTCCTCGCCCTGCCACTCGCTGTGCCGAGTTATCTGGCCGCCTTTGCCTGGATCAGTTGGAAGTCCTCAGTCGCCGGGTTCGGAGGCGCGTTCCTGGTGCTCACTGCGGTGTCCTATCCGTACGTCTACCTGCCCCTCACCGCCGCGTTCGCCCGACTCGATCCGGCCCTCGAAGAAATCGCGACCATTCACGGGCGCGGTTCGATCGTCGAACTGATGTCCATGTCGGCCCGGCAGTGCCGGGGAACCATCGCATCGGGTGCGCTGCTCGTCGCTCTCTACGTCCTCAGTGACTTCGGCGCCGTGGCCACCTTGCGTTACGACGCCTTCACGTGGGTGATCTACGGCGCCTACCGCGCCGGGTTCAACCCCACGCGCGCCGCGGTCCTGGCCCTCGTGCTCGTTCTGATCGCCCTCGTCCTCGTGGTTGCCGAAGCGATCGCCCGTGGTCGCGCCGTGAACACCATGACCGCGCGCGCGGTCGCCCGCCTGCGCCCGATCCGCTTGCGACGCCACGCCGTGTGGCTGCAACTCGCCATGGTGTCGGTCGCCGCGATTTCACTCGCCTTCCCTGTCTGGCGCATCCTCGTGTGGATCGACCGGTACGGCGTCGAGGACGGCTTTGGGTCGGTGATGTCGGCACTCTGGGGATCGGTCCGCTACTCCGTCGTCGCCGCGATCGTCACCGTCCTCGTGGCCCTCCCCATCGCTTTGCTCGTCGCGCGCTACCGCACTCCCACTTCGCTGATCCTCGATCGCTCCACCTACGTGACGCACGCCCTGCCGGGCATCGTCGTGGCCATTTCGATGGTCTTCATCGGAGTTCGCGTCCTTCGGCCGGTGTATCTCGAGGCACCGCTTCTCGTGCTCGCGTACGTCGCGCTGTTCCTCCCCTTGGCCGTCGGGGGGATCCGGTCGAGTGCTGAACAGATCCCCCTCGGACTCGATGACGTGGCGCGCTCGCTCGGTTCGTCGCCGATGGCCGTCGTGCGGCGTGTGAACCTGCCCCTCATCGCGCCAGGCATGGCCGCAGCCGCAGCACTCGTCACTCTGGCGGCCATGAAAGAGCTCCCGGTCACCATGCTCCTGCGTCCGACCGGAACCGAGACGCTTGCCACACGACTCTGGACGTACACGACGGTGTCCGACTACGCCGGAGCCGGCCCGTACGCTCTGGCGATCATCGTGTTCGTCGCCATCCCGACCGCCATCGCCACCGGACGGCGCTGACTCGCTGAATCGATCACTCCATTCATGATGAACCACCCCGCCCTCTCCGTCATCGACGTGTCAAAACGTTTCGGGCGCGTCGACGTCCTACGCGGCATTTCCTTCGAGGCGCCGACCGGATGCGTGACCGCGGTACTCGGACCGTCGGGACAGGGCAAAACCACGCTCCTGCGACTCATCGCCGGTTTCGAACGGGTCGACCGTGGAGCGATCGAGATCGACGGACACCTGGTCGGCTCACCTTCGGTGCACGTACGACCCGACCGGCGGGGCGTCGGAATCGTCCCCCAAGAGGGCGCCTTGTTTCCGCATCTCGACGTAGCTGGCAACATCGGGTTCGGACTGCGACGAGGCAGTCGAGATCGCGTCGACGACATGTTGCACCTCGTCGGCCTCGATGCCATGTCCGACCGCCGACCGTCGGAGATCTCGGGTGGACAACAGCAGCGGGTGGCTCTCGCCCGAGCCCTCGCGCCGTCACCCCACCTCGTCCTGCTCGACGAACCGTTCTCGGCTCTCGACACCGGGCTCCGAGCGGGCATTCGCGACGAAGTCATCGGCATCCTCCGCCGCACCGACACGACCACACTTCTCGTCACTCACGATCAAGAGGAGGCCATGTCAATCGCCGATCACGTGGTCGTACTTCTCGATGGCGTCGTCGCCCAACAAGGGTCCCCGACCGAGATCTACGAACGTCCGGCCTCGGTCGAGGTCGCCCGGTTCATCGGCGACGCCAACCTCCTCGATGCCCGGGTCGTCGGTGGTCGGATCGTCCACGCCCTCGGAGAGCAACCGTGTGACCGAGCCGAAGGGCCAGCGACAGTCCTCGTGCGACCGGAGCAATTGGTCCTCTTCGCCGGTGGTCGACCGGGTGTCGTCGAGAAGAGGGCGTACTACGGACATGACGGCACACTCGGCGTCCGCCTCGACAACGGAGAACTGGTGTCGATCCGGGTCCCGACCGCCGATCTAGCTCCGATCGGGACCGACGTCTCGGTCGCCCTCAACGGCCGAGCCACGATCTTCGCCGACTGAACCGCTACTTCTTGCGCCCGAAGCCGAACAGGTGCTGACCGACCTTGCGCATCTGGATCTCTTCG
>SYCI01000061.1 GCA_005787035.1 Actinomycetota bacterium
CAAGCTCTACAAGCGCCTGTTGAAGGACGAATACTGGAAGGGCGCCGGACGCACCATCTAGGCGCCGAGGACGACCATCCGGATCTCGGTCATCTCGCGAACCGAATACGCCGGACCTTCCCGGGTGTTGCCACTGTCCCGCAGACCTCCATATGGCTGTTGATCGGCCCGCCAGGTCGGCACTTCGTTCACCAGCACTCCCCCGTAGTCGAGCGTTCGCACGGCGCGTAGGGCAGTTGCGATATCGGCGGTGAAGATCGCCGCTTGCAGACCGAAATCGCTGTCGTTCGCCATTCGCAAAGCATCGTCCACGTCGTCGTAGATCGTGAGGGTGACGACCGGGCCGAACACTTCCTTGGCACAGACCTTCATGTCGGGGGTCGCATCGGCGAGCACGGTTGGCGTGAGCACACCGTCGGCGTTCAACGCGCCTCCGACGAGAATCCGTGCACCACCTTGCGTTGCCTCGCCGATCCACGCGTGCACCCGATCTCGCTCGGCGGTCGAAATCAGGGCCGACACCTCGGTGGCGTCGTCGAGCGGGTCGCCCACCACGAGAGTCGAGACTTGATTCGCCAGCTCTTCGATGAAGTCGTCGGCGATCGTGCGATGAACGAAGATCCGCTGAGTGGAGATGCACGACTGTCCGGCGTGACTGAAGCCAGCGACACGGATCTTGGCCGCGGCTCCCCGCCAGTCACCCGAAGGTTCGATGATCACCGGAGCGTTGTTGCCGAGTTCGAGTCCGACTCGTTTCTTGGGCGCACGAGCCCGAATACCCCAGCCGACATCCGGCGATCCGGTGAAAGTGATGAGCGCGACGTCGGGGTGGTCGACGAGGGCATTTCCGACACTCGAACCGCCACCGGTGACGACGTGCAACCACTCCGCCGGTAATCCGCATTCCTCGATGAGCATGTTGGCCAGAAGGATCGACGAGAACGGAGTCTGGCTGGCCGGCTTCAGCACCACCGGACACCCGGCGGCAATGGCCGGACCAACTTTGTGCACCACCAGATTGAGCGGGAAGTTGAACGGTGCGATGGCGCCGACCACCCCGATCGGAACCCTCATCGTGAAGCCGATCTTTCCCTCGCCGGCCGCGAGGGCATCGAGTGGAATGACCTCGCCACTCAACTTGCGCGCTTCGGCGGCTGCGAATTGGAACGTTCCCACGGCCCGGTCGACCTCGACTCGCGCCGTGCGAATCGGTTTGGCCGCCTCGCTCGCAATCGTTCGTGCGAATTCTTCTCGACGCCTGGCCAAGCCGACCGCGGCGGCGTCGAGGATGGCCGCCCGTCTCCAGAGCGGGAGCGGATCGGTCAGCGCCCGGCGAGCCATCGCCACGGCACGATCGACGTCGCTCTCGGTGCACTTGGGCACGAGACCGATCAAGGACCCGTCGAACGGGTTCCGGACTTCGAACGTCTCACCCGATCCCGTCCAGGATTCACCGGCGAGAGGAATCGGAGTGGTGGAGATCGCGGGAGACGTCATCCCAGCGACGATACTGATTTCGTGAAAAGTGGTCGTCGTCCCCACCCATACCTCGAACCGAACCATCGGGGTGGCTTCATCGCCTTCGCCCATCGAGGCGGCACCGGTCATGCGCCGGAGAACACCATGGCCGCCTTCCGTCATGCGTACGAGGTCGGGTTTCGGTACCTCGAAACCGATGTGCACGCCACGACCGATGGAGTCCTCGTTGCTTTCCACGATGAGGATCTGGACCGCACCTGCGGCCGTCCCGGTCGTATCGACTCCATGAAGTGGTCCGACGTCGCCACCGCGCGTGTGGGCGGCGTCGAACCGATCCCGCTTCTCGTCGACCTCCTCGAGGAGTTTCCCGATGCCCGGCTCAACATCGACGCCAAGAGCGAGGCGAGCGTCGAACCGCTCATGGCCACGCTGAAGCGAACCGATTCACTCGGTCGGGTCTGCATCGGCTCGTTCAGCCACAAGCGCCTCACGCGAGTGCGCGCCGGGCTCGGTGATGCCGTCTGTACGAGCGCCAGCCCGATCGAGGTGACGCGATGGCTGAGCGGATCGGTCCCCGCCGAACCCCACTGCTTCCAGGTCCCGGTTCGTCAAGCGGCGATTCCGGTCGTCACCGAGCGTTCCGTGGCCCGCGCCCAACGAGCCGGGCGGTCCGTGCACGTCTGGACCATCGACGACCCCGTGGAGATGCAGCGACTGATCGACCTCGGCGTCGACGGAATCATGACCGATGACGTTCTCGCACTCCACCGCGTGGCCCAGATCAACGGAATCTGGGACCGGGACTGACCCTCACCGGCCGCGCGATTCCTCGGACCACTTCCCGACCACGGCTCGGGCCAGCCATCCGAACACGAGGAAGACCGCGACACCCAACGCGCTCGACACGATGACCGCCGCGAACAACTGCTCACCCTGCAGTCGCGACGCGTACTTCTTCAGAAGTTGTCCGATCCCGGCCTCACCTTGGCCGAAGAAGAAGTCGCCGACGATCGCTCCGATCACCGAGAGACCGGCCGAGATCCGCAACCCCGCGAACACGGCGGGCAAAGCCGCGGGGAACATCAATTTGCGCAAGCGAGTGGCCCGCGATGCTTCGTGCAAGGTGAACAGATCGTGGAGCCCCGAGTCGGCCGACAGAAGTCCGAAAAGCGTGTTGACGACGATCGGGAAGATCGCCACCAGAACGCACACGAAGACACGTGACGAGAAGCCGTACCCGAACCAGAACCCGACCAGTGGGACGATGGCCAGCACCGGCATGGCCTGGACGACCACCGCGTAAGGGAACAGCGCTCGTTCGAGAACCTTGGACAAACTCATCAACGTTCCGAGCGCAAGACCGAGGATGGTGGCGATGACGAGCCCCACGAGAGCCACCCGACAACTGGATGCCAGACCCGCCAGGATCTCACCCAGATTCTCGCGATCGAGGAATCCCTTCCGTACGACCTCGTGTGGCGCGCGCAGCAGGAAGCGGCGATCCGAATCCAACACGACGTACGAGAAGAAGTACCAGACACCGATGATGACTCCACCGACGGCGATCGGAGGCACGACGACTGACACCAGCCGGGAGAAACGCGATCGCGAACGCTCCACCGTCACGATGTCGCCTCCCGCAGGGCCCGGGCGACCCGACCACAGATCGCCGCGAACTCGGGGGTGAATCGGATCTCGGGCGATCGGGGGTAGGCGAAGGGAACTTCGATCGGTTCGAGAAGCCGACCGGGCCGACTGGTCATCACGTGCACGCGCGACGACATGAAGACGGCCTCGCCGATCGAGTGAGTCACGAAGACACCGGCGAAGTTCCGCGCGAGGAAGATCTCGATCAATTCTCCGTTCAGGCGTTCACGCGACATTTCGTCGAGCGCTCCGAACGGTTCGTCGAAGAGACAGACGGTGGGCTCGAGCATCAGGGTTCGGGCCAGGGAGGCCCGCATCTTCATGCCCCCCGACAAGGTTCGGGGGAAGTGGTCGGCGAACTCCGTGAGGCCGACCGTGGCCAGGATCCGCTCGGCCCGTTCGCGTCGGATCGCGGGCACGACGTTCCGCAACTCGGCCAGGAGCTCCACGTTTCGGCGAGTCGTCCGCCACGGCAAGAGAGTCGGATCCTGGAACACGTAACCCACGGATGATGCATCGACTGACACCGATCCGTTCGTCGGATCCAGAAGACCCGACGCGACACGGAGCAACGTCGACTTGCCGCAGCCCGATGGCCCGACGAGCGACACGAACTCACCCCGCGAGACGTCGAGGTCGGCATTCGCGATGGCCTCGGTGCCGTCCGGGAAGGTCAGCGAGATGCCGCGCAACGAGAGATCGGACATGGAGCTCCTTCAGAGATCTCTCGATCTCGCGTAATCCTACCGATCCGATCGGCGGACTGGATTGGTGATCATCGCTGGAGACCGAGCAGGATGAGGTCATGCAGTTTTCTCGCCGTTTCTCTTTCTCAGCCGCCTTGATAGTGGTCGGCTCGGTCGCCCTCGTCGCCTGTGGTGGTGACGATGCAGGCTCGTCGTCGGCTACCAGCGCGTCGGGAAGCCTGAGTGGCGTGTGTCCGGCGCAGATCGTGATCCAGACCGACTGGTTCCCGGAGGCCGAACACGGGACCGTGTACCAACTCTTGGGCGACGACTATCGAATCGATGCCGACACGAAGCGTGTTGCCGGCAGCCTGGTCGACTCCGACGGCACCGATACCGGGGTCGACGTCGAGATTCGTGCCGGCGGACCGGCCATCGGCGGCACTCGTGTCGTCGAGGCCATGGCCACCGACTCCGACATCACCCTGGGCTTCGTCAACACCGACTCGGCGGCCTTCAATCACGAGACCATCGCAACTCTCGCCGTGGTCGGCACCCTCGAGAAGAATCCGCAGATGATCATGTGGGATCCGGATACCTATCCCGATGTCACATCGATCGCCGATCTCGGAAGCCAAGGCATCACGATCAACGTCTTCTCGGCCGGCTCGTTCCTCGATGTCTTCGTGGCAACCGGAGTCCTGCAGCGAGATCAACTCGACCCCTCGTACGACGGCTCCCCCGCTCGCTTCATCGCCGAGGGTGGACGTATCGCTCAACAGGGATTCGCGTCCGCCGAGCCCTATCTCTACGAGAAGACATTCACCGACTGGGGCCGTCCGGTGAAGTTCCAACTCCTTCACGACGCCGGCTTCCAGATCTACGCGCAACCACTCGCGATCCGCGCCGCCGACAAGGATGCCCTCTCTGACTGTCTGAAGAAGCTCGTTCCGATCGTGCAGCGAGCGTCGGTCGCGTACTTGAAGGACGGCTCCCGTGCGAATGGGATCATCGTCGAGGCGGTCGAGAAGTACGACACCTTCTGGGTGTACGAGCAAGGGGTGGCCGACTACTCCACCGGAGTTCAGCGCGAACTCGGACTCGTGGGCAACGGCGACGACGACACCGTCGACAACTTCGATCTCGACCGGGTCGACCGGGTTCTCGATCAACTTCGAGCGGCCGGGCTCGAAGTGTCCGCCGACCTCACGGCCGAAGACCTCTACACGAATGAGTTCATCGACCCGAGCATCGGGCTCTGACGAACCGGATCGCTCAGAAGTCGCGGACCGCTCCCGCGCGAGACACCACGGGGTCCTTGTCGCTCCACGGGAAATTGATCCACAGGGTGGTGTGCTTCCAGGCGTAGTCGGAACGAACGACCGAATGGGGCTTCTCGTACAACACCGCTGTGCGCACTTCTCCGACTTTGCCTTCGCAGAACTTCTGGACGCTTCGAAGTGTGTGTCCGGTATCGGCCACGTCATCGGCGATCAAGATGCGCGCGTCGGCGAGATCGACGAAATCCGGTGCCGGTGGCAGGATGCGCGGAACCTCCAGCCGTTCGTCGACTCCCGTGTAGAACTCGACATTCATCGTGTACACGTTCTTCACGGCCAGCGAATAACCCAGCGCGCCACCGATGAGTAGTCCACCCCGGGCGATCGACAGGATCATGTCGGGCTCGTAGCCATCATCGGCGACCATTTGGGCGAGAGCCCGCGAGGCCTCCCCGAAGATCTCCCACGTCATGATCTCGCGCTGATCCGTCACCTGACCGCTCTCCTTCGTCGCCGCTGACCGTGAACTTAGACCGCCCGGACCATCTCGTCCGAATGCACTCGGCCATGAACCGACGATTGAACGAATTGTCAGACGACGACGATGCCCTTCATCGACTTGTCCGGCTTGGGCAGCTGAGGATTCATGGTCCGCAAGGTTTCGAGCACGATCTTGGCCACCGCCAGGTCGCGCACCCACTTGAAATCGGCGGGGACCACGAACCAGGGCACCGCGGGCCGGGAGGTCTGGGCCAGTACGTCGGTGTAGGCCTCGGAGTACTTGGGCCAGAGTTCTCGGTCGCTCAGATCGCTCGGGTCGTGCTTCCACGCGCTCTCGGGATTGTCGACGCGCTTCTGCAATCGCTGTCGCTGAACCTCGTGGGAAACGTGCAAGTAGAACTTGAGGATCGTGGTGCCCTCGTCGACCAGCATCTGTTCGAAGTCGCGCACGTGGCGGTAACGACGAGTCCAGACATCTTCGGAAACGAGGTTCTTCACTCTCGGCACGAGGATGTCCTCGTAGTGACTGCGGTTCCAGACGCCGACTTCGCCTCGGGCCGGACACGCCGCGTGCACCCGCCAGAGATAGTCGTGCATTCGTTCGACGCCGGCCGGGACCTTGAAGTTGACCACGCGCACTCCGGCCGGATTCATACCGGTCATCACGTGGCGCACCAGGCCGTCCTTGCCGGACGCGTCTCGACCCTGGAGGACGATCAACAGACTTTGTTTCGCCTCGGCCAGCAAGCGGTGCTGGATGAAGGCCATCTCCCCGATCACCTTGGCGAGTTCACCCTTGGCCGAATCCTTGTCCCAGCCGAGGGTGTCGTTGGTCGGTCGGTTCTCGAGGTCGGGCGGTCGAGTCGACGACACCACGAGTTTGCGCTTCAACGTCTCGCCCACGCCGCCAACCTAGTTGACCGACTCTCCGCACACCCCCGAGGGCTCGCGATGGAGCAAGCTTCAACCGATGGCGGGCTCGTACGGGCAGTGTCGACAACCACTGCCACAGCAATAACCCCGATCAGCGAGGAACACCGACGTGAAGACCGAGAGGCCGGTGGCCGGATCCCGGTAGAGCACCCGTCCAGCGGCGACCGCTTCGTCGTGTCGCCTCATCACCTCTGCGAACGACTCTCCCGAAGGCGACAGCCTTTCGGACAATGGCCGTTCGATCCCTCCCGGTCGAATCCGATGAGGCTCAGCCATGAACCATTGTCCTCCACGAGACCCCGGGACGTCGGATCGAAATCCGACCTCTTCCTTGACCCAGCGGATCCACCGACTAAGTTGCGAAGTGAACGTCGGTGGGGCTCGGGGGCACCCGGTACCGGCCGTCACGTGGGGAACACACAACGGATCCGTCGGATCCGTTCGACAAGGGGGAAAACGTGAAATCGAATAGACGTCGTTCGGGACGATTCCTGAGCGCAACGCTCGCTGGCCTCATGGTCTTCGCAGTCGCCTGTGGAGGCGGCGGAGACGACGATGGCTCGACCGAGCCCGCGACATCCGACGGGACCGAGACCACCGATGGCTCGGCTGCTCCTTCAGAAGGCGATCCGGTTGTCGGCGGAACCCTCCGCGTCGGTCTCGAAGCCGACGTCGACGGCCTCAATCCGACCGCTTCTGCTCTGGCCGTCTCCGGTCTGACGATGGCCCAGGCGGTCTTCGATCCGTTGTTCACCTTCGCCGCCGACGGCACGGTGGTCCCCTATCTGGCCGAGTCCATGACTCCTTCGGCCGACTTCACCGAATGGACCTTGAAGCTCCGCGCCGGCGTCACCGGCCCTGACGGCACGCCGTTCACCGTCGACGCCGTGATCAAGCAGTTCGAGATCACCCGCAACGACCCGTTGGTGGGTCTGGCCGTTCGGCCGTACTACCCCGAGACCGATGCCGTGGCCAAGGTCGACGATCTGACCATGGTCTTCAAGCCGCTCGAGCCGAGCCAGTACTTCCCTTCGGCCCTCACAGCGCAGTTGGGTTACATCGCCTCGCCGACCTGGCTCGATGCCCTGGCCGCCGATCCGACCCTCGAACAGCAGCCGGTGGGCACCGGACCTTTCAAGTTCGACAGCCGCACCGAAGACTCGGTGACGAAGTTCGTCCGTAACGACGCTTGGTGGGGCACCGAACTCGTCGGACCCGTGTACCTCGACGCCATCGAGTTCTACCCGGTGCCGGATGCCGACACCCGCACCGAACTTCTGCTGAACGGTGACCTCGACATCATCCACACGACCGACACGAACCAGTTCGAGACCTACCGCGAAGACTCCTCCCTGACCCTCGATATCTCCGAGAACGGCGAGGAATACTTCTTGATGATCAACACGGCCAAGGCTCCGTTCGACGACGTTCGCGTACGTCAGGCGCTCGCGCTGGCCACCGATCGCCAGGGTTATTACGACCTGTTCAACGCCGGTGAAGGCAACTTGGCCGACCAGATGTTCACTCCGGACAGCCCGTACTACAACCCCGATGTCAAGCAGGAGGGCAACGACCCCGAGGGTGCCGCCGCTCTGGTCGCCGAATACTGCGGCGAGAACCCCGTCGCCGAAGACGGTTCGGCCCTCTGCACCGATGGCAAGGTCAACATGGAGTACCAGTGGTCCGGTCCGTCGGTTCTGGCCACGCGGATCGCCGACTTCTACAACGAGAATTGGAGCAGCCTTTTCAACGTGACCTTCGACGAGAAGTCGCAGGCTGATCACATCCAGGAGACGGCACTCGGTCTCTACAACGTGGTCGGGTGGCGCCAGTTCGGCGCCGAGAACCCCGGTGACGACCGCGTGTGGCTGGAATGCCGCAACATCGGCGGCATCTCGCTCAACTGGCCGCGTTACTGCTCGGAAGAGCGCGACGCCCTCATCAAGGAGATCGCCAATCCGGCGAGCCCCGACGAGCGCGTCGGGCTGCTGCAGCAGTTGGTTCAGAACATCCACGATTCGTACGCATACATCTTCATGACCCACTCCTCGTGGGCGATCGTGCACACCGACAAGGTCCACGGAATGTGCGATCGAGTTTCACCGGAAGGCACCCCGATCGTGTGCTCGACCAACGGTCGGATGTACTTCCACTCGACGTGGCTGAGCTGAACCAAGGTCTTCGGAAAACGGAATCCGAAAACACTTAGATGAGGTACTACGTCCAAAGGGTCGCTCTGGCCATTCTCCTCCTCCTTGCAGTGAGCATGCTCACCTTCGGGGCGTTGAATGTCCTGGGCGACCCTTTGTTCAACATCCTCGGACCGGTCGCGGGCGATGTGAACAACCCCGACAGCGTCAAGATGATCGAGTTGGCCAAGAGGGAGTTCAGCCTCGATCGCCCGCTACCGGTTCGCTACGCCATCTGGCTCTCCGATTTCGTTCGCGGCGATTTCGGAGTCACGTTCAGCTCGACCGGCCAACCCCCGGTGTCGGGAGTCATCAGTGAGCGTTTGCCGCGGACGGTGACCCTCGTGGCCATGGCCCAGTTCTTCGCGATCCTCGTCTCGATTCCGTGGGCTCTCATCACGGCGTCACGGGCGGGCAAGTTCTCCGATCGGATCTCGACTCTCAACGCGTTCTTTCTGGTGGCCATGCCCAACTTCGCCTTGGCCGTCATCTTGAAGTTCGTCTTCAGCATCAAGTTGGGCTGGATGCCTTTAACCTTCGTGGCCGACGATCCTCTTTCGAGTCGCCTGTTCCAGATGATCCTCCCGGCCCTGACGATCGGACTTCCCGTCGCCGCGGTGTATCAACGCCTGCTGCGCACCGACATCATCACGACCTTGCAGCAGGACTTCATCCTCCTGGCTCGGACCAAGGGGCTCTCCCGCACCCGCATCCTTCTCGTCCATGCCCTCCGGCCTTCGTTGTTCTCGTTCATCACGGTCGTCGGCCTGAACACCGGCGCGCTCATCGGAGGTTCGATCGTCTCCGAGACGGTCTTCCGCATCCCCGGTATCGGCTCCACTCTGGTGGAGTCGGTGCTGCGCAACGACTTCCCGGTCGTGCTCGCCATTGTGATGATCGTCGCCTCCGCCTTCGTCATCATCAACTTGCTCGTCGACTTCGCCTACACCTTGATCGATCCGCGGGTACGCCGATGAACACCCCGAACACCAACTCCGGGGCCGAGACGGAAGTCGCGCGCAAGAAGCTCGGCTTCGGCTTCTGGCTGTGCGTCGGTTGGCTCGGGGCGATGGTCTTCATCGCCCTCTTCACCCCGCTGCTCCCGCTGAAGAGTCCGACCGCGAACTTCCTCGACCCGTCCCAGGGTCGCCCGCCGTATTCGCCATCCTGGAAGCATTGGTTCGGCACCGACAAGGACGCCCGTGACGTCTTTGCCCGAACCATGCACGGCGCCCGCATCTCGCTGACCGTCGGCTTCTCGGCCATCACAGCCGGATTCCTCGTCGGCGGAACGATCGGTGTCATGTCGGGCTACTTCCGAAGCTGGATCGATCGCGTCAGTTCCTTCGTGTTCGTGGTTCTGCTGTCGTTCCCTTCGCTGGTTCTCGCCATCCTCCTCACGTCGTTGATCGAACGCAGCCTTCTCACGGTCTCCCTCGTCCTCGGCCTCCTGAGCATCGCGCCGGTCGGACGCCTCGCCCGTGCCGCCACGCTGCAGTACTCCGAACGCGAATTCGTTCTCGCCGCCCGACAGATCGGCGCCAAGGACCGTCACATCATCGTGAAGGAGATCCTGCCCAACGTGGCGATCCCGATGTCGTCGCTCGCGCTGCTCGGCATGGCCGTAGCCGTCGTGGCCGAAGGCGGTCTCGCTTTCCTCGGACTGTCCGTCGAAAAGGGCATCACGTGGGGTGGTCTGATTCAACTCGGTTCCGACGCATCCAAGACCCTCGAGAAGGCACCCTGGATCTCCTTCTTCCCGATCCTGATGCTGTTCCTCACCGTGTTGTCCCTCAACTTCGCCGGCGACCGTCTCCGCACCTTCTTCGACGTGAAGGAGATGACGCTGTGAACACCACCACCGTGCCGGAAACGGAACCCTTCATCGAGACCGTGGGACTCAAGACCCACTTTCGGACACCACGCGGAATCGCCCGGGCCGTCGATGGCGTGACGATCCAGATTCGTCGGGGTCAGTCGCTCGGCGTCGTGGGCGAGTCGGGCTCGGGCAAGACCGTCCTGTCGCGCTCGATCATGGGACTCCTCCCTCGCAACGGCGTGATCCGTGAGGGTTCGGTCCGTTACCGAGGTGAGGAGATCGGCAACCGTACCCCCAAGGAGATGCGCAGTGTCTGGGGTCGGGAGATGGCGATGATCTTCCAGGA
>SYCI01000062.1 GCA_005787035.1 Actinomycetota bacterium
AGACGAGGGCACGGCTGGCGGCCAAGGCGTATGCGGCGACCGCGGCGTACGATTCGGCGATCGCGCAGTGGTTCGCCTTCGCCGACCAGGGCGAGCGCTTCCCGGCGACGCTGCCGCTCGCCTTCGTCCGCGCGGGCGACGAGCTGCGTTATGGCGAGAACCCGCACCAGGCCGCGGCGCTCTATTTGCCGCGCCAGCCATTCGCGCACGGCGTCGGCCAGGCCGACCTCGTCCAGGGCAAGGCGCTCTCCTATAACAACCTCAACGACGCCGACGCCGCGCTCGAGCTGGTCGCGGAGTTCGCCGACGGGCCGCCGACGGTGGTGATCGTCAAGCACGCCAATCCGTGCGGAGTTGCGGTGGCCACGAGCATCGCCGACGCGTACGCGCGCGCCAACGCGTGCGATCCGGTGAGTGCGTTCGGTGGGATCGTGGCGCTGAACCGCGAAGTCGACGACGCAACCGCCAAGGCTCTCGCGAACGTTTTCACCGAGGTGATCGTCGCTCCCGGGTACTCACCGACGGCCCTCGCCGTCCTTCAGGAGAAGAAGAACCTACGCATCATTTCGGGCCCGTCGCCGGTCGGTGGATCTCTCGACGTACGCGCGATCGACGGCGGATTGTTGGTGCAGACCCCGGATCGCGTGAGTTTCGATCGCTCGTCATGGACGGTGGTGACCGATCGTCAGCCCACCCCGAGCGAGTGGGACGACCTCGAGTTCGCGTGGCGGGTCGGTGCACGGGTCTCGTCGAATGCGATCGTCTTCGCCAAGGATCGTCAGGCCTTTGGCATCGGAGCCGGCCAGCAGAATCGGCTCGACTCGGCGCGTATCGCCGCCGAACGCGCTGCGGGTCGTGCCCGTGCTGGTGTGTGTGCGAGCGATGCGTTCTTCCCGTTCCGCGACGGACTCGATGCTGCGGCGAGCGCCGGCATCGTGGCCGTCATCCAGCCCGGCGGAAGCGTGCGCGATGCAGAAGTGATCGCCGCTGCGAACGAGCACGGTATGGCGATGGTCTTCACCGGCGAGCGCCACTTCCGTCACTGAGCCACTCGTAGACTCGTCACGTGGCCCGCATCTCCGATCTCATCGCCGCCGGTCGCACGTTCTCGTTCGAGTTCTTTCCGCCCAAAACCGAAATGGCCCAGCTCTCACTCGGTCGGGCCGTGGCCGAACTCGAGGCACTGAAGCCGAGTTTCGTCAGCATCACGTACGGCGCGGGTGGCAGCACCCGCCAACGCACCCAACAACTCGTGAAGTGGATACGTCAGGAGACCACCATCAATCCGATGGCCCACCTCACGTGTCAGGGCCACCTCCGGACCGAGATCGACGAGATCCTCGCGTTCTACGCCGAGTCGGGGGTGGAGAACATCCTCGCCCTCGGTGGTGACGCGCCGGCCGACGGTTCGTCCGCACCGAGCGACTACACCTATGCGAGTGAACTCCTCGACGAGGTTCTGGCGTCGGGGAAGTTCGCAGCCGGCGTCGCCGCCCATCCCGAAGTTCATCCGCGGTCACCCGACCGGGCGACCGATCGTAAGTTCCTCGCCGCCAAGCTCCGACGAGCCGACTTCGCGATCACACAGTTCTTCTTCGAAGTCGAGGTCTATGTCTC
Organism: Actinomycetota bacterium; assembly: GCA_005787035.1. Lineage (GTDB taxonomy): Bacteria > Actinomycetota > Acidimicrobiia > Acidimicrobiales > Ilumatobacteraceae > Casp-actino8. The sequence continues at coordinate 1,618 of SYCI01000062.1, forward strand.
GCTCGTCGAAGAGCTACGCGCGCTCGGAGTCGACAAGCCGGTGATTCCGGGCATCATGCCGGTCACCAACAAGTCTCAGATCCTGCGCATGGCCGAGTTGTCAGGTGCGGCTTTCCCATCGTGGTTGGCCGAGCGGCTCGATGCCGTCGAGAGTCCCGACGACGTGCGTCGTGTGGGTGTGGAGGCGGCGACCGAACTGTGTCGCGACTTGCTCGAGGCCGGCGCACCTGGATTGCACTTCTACACACTCAATCGCAGTACCGCGACACGCGAGATCTACGCCAACCTCGGACTCCCTGCAGTTCACTGACCGAGTGCCTCCGGGGCCGACGACGGGTCGGGCAGACTGTTGAACGCATGACGACCGCCGGTTCGCGCTCACAGCAGATCAGTCGGGTCCCGTATCTCCCCGGGCTCGACGGACTTCGCGCCCTCGCGGTCATCGCCGTGATCGTGTATCACGCCAACTCCAAGTGGTTGCCGGGTGGCTTTCTCGGTGTCGAGGTCTTCTTCGTGATCAGCGGCTACCTCATCACCCTTCTGCTCGTGGCCGAACACGAACGCACCGACTCGGTGAGCCTCACCGGGTTCTGGGGGCGACGGGCCCGTCGACTCCTTCCGGCCCTCGTGGTGATGATGGCGCTTCTGGTCGTTTGGACGGCGCTCTTCGAGCGCAACGCGCTCGGAACTCTGCGTGGCGACGTGATCGCCGGCGCGCTCTACGGATCGAACTGGTTCCAGGTCTGGATCGGGGCCGGCTACACCGCGGTCAACGACTTCGCGCCGCTCCGCCATTTGTGGTCGTTGGCGGTGGAGGAGCAGTTCTACGTCCTGTGGCCGATGATCATGCTCGTGATCCTCGCGCGGGGTCGTGAGCGGCTGCCGCGAGTAGCGGCATGGTTCACCGCGACGGCTCTGGCCATCGGTGCGCTCGTCGCGTTGCTCGTACCGAGTGGATCGATCGGATCGTGCAGTCGAACGCCCGACGCCTACTGGACCATCGGTGAACGTTGTCTGAGCAAGGTCGACTTCCTGTATCTCTCCACGCCTTCGCGTGCGACCGGTTTGTTGCTCGGTGCTGCACTCGCCCTCGTGTGGCGGCCGTTCGCGCTTCTGCGTGGCCCGATGAAGCGCAAGGGTCCGCTGCTCGATCCACTGGCTGTGATCGGGCTCGTCGGTTTGTTCCTTCTCGTTCGTGGGACCCACATCCTGGAATTGAAGGGTGAGGACGGTCTGCACGCCGATGCGTTGCTGTTCCGCGGCGGTTTGTTGCTGACGGCTGTGTGCACGTTGTTGCTGATCGCCGCCGTGGCCCATCAGAAGGCGTTCAGCGGACGCATCCTCGGCAATCCGGTGCTGCGATTCGTCGGTGAACGCTCGTACGGGCTGTACCTGTACCACTGGCCGGTCTTCCAGGCGTTGCGACACGAGACCGGAGTGACGCTTCGTGTTCACGAGTTCGTCGGTGCGCTCATCGTCACCGTGGCGATCACCGAAGTCTCGTACCGCGCGATCGAGTTGCCCATTCGCGAGCGGCGGTTCCGTGAATCGATCGTGTCGCTTCTTCGCGCCGGACCGGGTGTGGTTCGCCGGCGGAGCACATTCGTGGTGGCAGTTGCCGCCGCGGTGGCGATTCCACTCTTCTCGGTCGGGAGCCTCGTCACGGCCGATCTGCGCCCCAACGAAGTGCGCGGAACTCTCGATCAGGCCAATGGTGCCGTGACCGATGTTCTCGGCGAGATCGAAGGCAATCAGACCGATAGTGGTTCGGCGCCGGCCGTGACCACCACTTTCGTTCCACCGCACTACGACGTCTTCGCCCTCGGCGATTCGGTGATGAAGGGTGCCGCTCCGTCGCTGAAGAAGAAGGGTGTGGTGGTCGATGCGGTCGAGGATCGACAAGGCAAGATGGGTGCCGAGATCTTCGTGCAGTTGAAGGAACTCGGAGTCACCATGGATGCCGCAGTGATCCACCTCGGCACGAACGGACCGATCAGTACCGAGACGCTCGACACCATGATGCAGGCCCTCTCGTCGGTGCCACAGGTCGTCGTGCTGACTGCTCGCGTCGATCGCGGCTGGACGGAATCGAACAACTCGAAGATCCGGGCGTTACCGGACCGCTATCCCAACGTGAAGGTCCTCGACTGGCAATTGGTCGCCGAGCTCTGCCAAGGGGAGTGCTTCACCTCCGACGGGATCCATCTCGATCGCGATGGGATGTCGTATTACACCCAGGAGATCTGGAAGGCCCTCGGCCGCGCCTGATTCGCAGGTTCGTTCCGGTCCGGCTTTTCCCGTCGACACCGGCGGGGCGTACGCTTGCCACTCATGACCTCCCCCGTACGTGTTGCAGTGACCGGTGCCGCCGGTCAGATCGGTTACAGCCTCCTATTCCGCATCGCCTCCGGCGCCATGTTGGGTCCCGACACCCCGGTGATCCTGCAGTTGCTCGAAATCACGCCCGCCTTGAAGGCGCTCGAAGGTGTGAAGATGGAACTCGACGACTGTGCGTTCCCTCTTCTCGCCGGTGTGGTCTGCACCGATGATGCCGACGTGGCCTTTGGCGATGTCGACGTCGCATTGTTGGTGGGCGCGATGCCCCGCAAGGCGGGTATGGAGCGCGGCGACCTGCTCAGTGCGAACGGTGGCATCTTCAAGCCCCAGGGTGAGGCTCTTGCCCGTGGCGCGAAGAAGGACGTCAAGGTTCTCGTCGTGG
>SYCI01000063.1 GCA_005787035.1 Actinomycetota bacterium
CGCTTCTCGAGGAGACCGGCTACATGCCGACCGAGAAGTACGTGAAGGCACCCGAGATCTTCGCCTATTGCCAACTCTTCGGTCGGAAGTTCGACCTGTATCGGGCCGCTCTCTTTCAGACCGAAGTCGAAGACATGAAATGGGACGACGGTGCTCAGCGTTGGCACGTCATCACCTCTCGGTCGGACGACCTGGCGGCGCGCTTCATCATCATCGCCGGTGGTGTCCTGCACAAGGCCAAGTTGCCCGGCATTCCCGGGATCGAGCGGTTCAAGGGCAAGAGCTTCCACACCAGTCGTTGGGACTACTCGTACACCGGAGGCGACTCACGTGGTGGGATGAGCAAGCTCGCCGACAAGCGCGTGGGAATCATCGGTACCGGTGCCACGGCGGTTCAGGTCGTTCCGAAGCTCGCCGAGTCGGCCAAGGAGTTGTTCGTCTTCCAGCGGACGGCAGCTTGTGTGGGAGCACGCAACAACAAGCCCACCGATGTCGAGTGGTTCAAGTCGTTGAAGCCGGGTTGGCAGGCCGAGCGCATGCGCAACTTCACCGAGGCCATCACCGGCGCCCAACCCGAGATCGATCTCGTCGACGACGAGTGGACCCGCATGTTGTGGGTCGACACCCGCAAACTTCCCGATTCCGACGAAGAAGCCGCCGAACTCGAGCGCATCGACTTCGACAACATGGAGCGAGTTCGTAAGCGGATCGCCGACATCGTCACCGATCGCGCGACCGCCGAATTGCTCATGCCCTGGTACGGCCAGAGCTGCAAGCGTCCGTGCTTCCACGACGAGTACCTGCCGGCCTTCAATCGGCCGAACGTGCATTTGGTCGACACCGATGGACGTGGTGTGGATGAGATCAACGAGCGAGGCGTCGTGGTCGACGGTGTCGAGTATCCCGTCGATCTCTTGATCTACGCCTCCGGCTTCGAGGTCACGACCGACTACACGCATCGCCTCGGGTTCGACCCGAAGGGACGTGACGGCGTCTCGCTGAGCGATGCGTGGGCCAACGGTCCGTCCACGCTGCACGGTGTGCTCAGCAAGGGTTTCCCGAACATGTTCATGATCAGCACGGTGCAGGGCGCGCAAGCGACCAACTTCGTGCACTCGATCAGCGAGATCGCCAAACACGTGACGTTCCTGGTGGATCGTTGTCTGAAGGACGAAGTCGCGACGATCGAGCCGACGACCGAGGCCCAAGAAGAGTGGTTCCAGGTTCTCTTCGGAACCTTGTGGGGTGTTGCGAAGTACAACATGACGTGTACCCCGGGCTATCTCAACAGTGAAGGTGGAGGGATGAATCGAGAGGGAGCCTCCGTCATGAAGGCCGCCCGTTCGATCGCTTGGATGACGAGCGTGATGGGTTTCGCGGATCACGTCGAGAAGTGGCGGGCCCGCGGCGATCTCGACGGTCTCGTCACCACACCTCGTCAGTGATCGTTCCCACCCTCCGGACCGATCGTCTTCTACTACGCGACTGGCGGGACGAGGACCGTTCGCCGTTCGCTGCGCTCAACGCCGACCCGCGGGTGATGGAGCACTTCCCGGCGGTCTTGAGTCGAGAGGAGTCGGACGCGTTCATCGATGCGATCCGCTCGGGTTGGGTACGTGGCTTCGGGCTGTGGGCGGTCGAGGAATCGGCGTCGAGACGATTCATCGGTTACGTCGGATTCTCGGTTCCCACGTGGGAAGCGTCGTTCACCCCGTGCGTGGAGATCGGATGGCGGTTGCGAGCCGACTCGTGGGGCGCAGGTTTGGCCACGGAGGCCGCACGCGCCACCTTGGCTTGGGCAGTTTCCAATATCGAACCTCCACGGGGTGAGATCGTGAGCTTCACGACGGTGGGCAATGTTCGCTCCCGAAGAGTGATGGACAAGATCGGGCTCCTTCACGATGAAACCGCGGATTTCGACCACCCTCGCCTGCCCGATTGGGAGCACAAGAGACATGTTCTGTACCGACGACAGTTGAAGGAGATCCCACTCGATCCGCATTGAACGGGCGATGTCCATCGGTCGCCGAACACGCATAGTTTCGGCCGGTGAGCAATGTGCCTGACGGCGCGACGATTTCGAAACTCGACGATGGCGAATTCAGCAGCACGTCATCCTCACCGATGCCACTCCACCGACCTCTTGAGGTCGAGACTTCCGAGTTGTGGCACAATCGCCGAGGTTCGGAATCGAGGAGGCATCGTGCTCTTTCCCATTCGCAAGATCGTCACCGTGGTGGAGGAGATCCATCACGATCTGGGCCCGGTCGGTGACCAGCCGGCAGTGAAAGGGGCAGTGGCCGCTGTGGTGGGTAACCCCTATGTCGGCCGTTATGTGGAAGATCTGAGTCCGGCCGTCGACGAACTCCGTGCTCTCGGCGAGCGGCTCGGTCAGATCCTCATTTCCCATCTCGGTGGCGATCCCGCGCACATCGACGGCTACGGCAAGGGAACGATCGTCGGGTCGGCGGGTGAGATCGAGCACGGCGCGATGTGGCACATCCCGGGTGGGGGTGGCATGCGTGCCGCACTTGGGAAGGGCACGTCGATCGTCCCCTCCACCAAGAAGGTCGCCGGCATGGGGGCGAGGCTCGATGTCCCCATCACACATCTGGAGTGGAGTTACGTCGGGAGTCATTACGACGCCATCGAAGTCGGTGTACCCGATGGTCCCAAGCCCGACGAGATGGTGGTGATCCTGGCCATGGCGAGTGGTGGTCGTGTGCACGCCCGACTCGCGGGGGGCTTCACACTCGCCGATCGTGGGAAGCCTGGAGTGCCGGCATGAGTGCTTCGAAGGTCGCGTTCATCGGCATCGGCCGGATGGGCTGGCACATGGCCGGTCATCTCGTGAAGGCCGGTCATCTCGTGACCGTTTGCGATGCGGTCGATGGCATGGCTTCCAAGTGGGCGGCCGAATTCGGTGGCCGCGCGGCGTCGACCGCTGTCGACGCGGTGCACGGTGCCGACTTCGTGATCACCTCTCTGCCGGCCGATCGTGAGCTGCGCGCGGTGGCCGACGAGATCTTGGGGCACATGGCAACCGGTGCGATCTGGATCGATCACTCGACCACATCGGCCGACGTCGCCCGCGAGATCGCCAGCCGTGTCGCCGAGTCGGGGGCTGCGTTCATCGACGCTCCGGTATCGGGAGGAGTCGACGGCGCGAAGAACGGAACCCTGACCGTCATGGCCGGTGGTGACGAGGCCGCCTTCGCTCGCAGCGAGGCGGTGATCGCCAGTTACGGCGCGCGAGTGACCCTGATGGGTTCGTCGGGGGCCGGACAGATCACGAAGATGACCAATCAGATCTGCGTGATCGGTCTGTGTCAGGCGTTGGCCGAGGGACTCGACTTCGCCGAGACCGCGGGGCTCGACGTGAGCAAGGTGATCCACGTGATGTTGCAGGGTTCATCGGCTTCGTGGCAGATGGCCAATCGGGCGGAACGCATGCTGGCTGGCGAGTACGACTACGGGTTCTCCAACACCTTGATGCGCAAGGACATCGGCCTCGTTCTCGAGGAAGCGCGCAACATGAACATCCCGCTGCCGGTCACCGCCATGGTCGGACAGATGCTGTCGGAGGTGGCGGCGATGGGCGGTGCCAATTGGGACTGGTGCAGCCTCATGGAACGTCAGCGTCAACGCCGAGTTTCCTGACCGCTACTGTTCTCGCAAGTCAACGACAAGGGGGTTCGACATGGCAGAGATCCATGGTTCCTGCGATCCGCGTTTCGAGAAGATGCGTGAGATCCTCTCGGCCAACATCGACTCGGGAGACGACGTCGGCGCGTCGGTGGCCGTCGTCCACCAAGGTGAGATGGTCGTCGACATGTGGGGTGGCTGGATGGACGAGAAGCGTTCGGCTCCCTGGTCGTCGGACACGATCGTCAATGTTTGGTCGAGCACCAAGACGCAGATGGCGTTGTGTGCACTGATGCTCGCCGACCGCGGTGAACTCGATCTCGACGCTCCCGTGGCGAAGTACTGGCCGGAGTTCGCAGCCAACGGCAAGAGCGGTGTTCTGGTTCGTCATCTGCTCTCACACACGTCGGGAGTGTCGGGCTGGGATCAACCCGTCGAGGTGAGCGACCTCTACGACTGGACCAAATCGACGTCGAAACTCGCCGCCCAAGCTCCGTGGTGGGAACCCGGAACGTCGTCCGGATATCACGCGCTGAATCAGGGACATCTCGTCGGTGAAGTCATCCGTCGCATCACCGGGCTCAAACTCGGCGAGTTCTTCCGTCGGGAAGTCGCCGAGCCGCTCGACCTCGATTTCCACATCGGGTTGCCGGAGAGCGAATTCGGTCGCGTGTCGAACGTGATCCCGCCGCCTCCGTTGCCGGTCGACATGACACAGCTCGATCCGAATTCGGTGGTCGTCAAGACTTTCTCGGGGCCGGCACCGGGCGCCGAGGCGGCTTGGACCAAGGAGTGGCGCCAGGCCGACATCGGGGCTGCGAACGGTCACGGAAACGCGCGCTCGCTCGCGTGGGCGCAGAGCGCGATCAGCAATGGTGGCGTGGTCCGAGGACATCGCTTGCTCGGTCAGAAGACGATCGATCAGATCTTCCGTGTGCAAAGCGACGGAATGGATCAAGTCCTCATGGCGCCGGTGAAGTTCGGGATCGGATACGGCTTGCCCAATCCGACCGTTGCCCATCTACCCATGGATCGCCGCGCGTGTTTCTGGGGAGGATGGGGAGGATCGGCCATTGTCAACGACCTCGATCTCGGTCTCACCGTCACGTACGTGATGAACCGCATGGCCGAAGGACTTCTCGGCGACAATCGCGGAACGTCGCTCGTGTCAGCTGCGTTCGCCGCCTGCGGCGCCTGAAGACACCCTCTGTCGCCCTCGGCCGGTCATCCAGAGAATCGAGGTCGTGGCGACCGCGAAGTAGCCGACGACGTACAGCGCAAAGGGCTGAATCGTTCCGTCGAACGCCCCACTACCGAGTCCGCCGAGGAGTGATCCGCCGGCGGTCGTGACCGTCAGCAAGAGTGCCGACGCCGTACCGGCGATGTGGGGAACCGGAGTCATGGCCGCGGTGTTGCAGATGGGTGCCAGTCCCTGGGCGATCGGAATCAGTAGTGAAACCGACAGACAGAAGATCCAGAAGTTGGGCCGGCCATCACCGCCGAAGGCGATGAGAAGCAAGAGGACCGACGAGGCGGTACCGACGAGGACGATCCTTCGGACGAGAGTCTCGATGCCGTGGACCTTCACGAGTCGCGCGTTGTTGAGCGAGTTGAGGGCGAAGACGACGGCGATGACTCCGAAGATGAGCGGGAACCAAGGCCCGTATCCGTAGACGTCTTCGATGATGACTTCCGAACCCGACAAGTAAGTGGTCATCACGCCGAAGAGAAACGTGGTGGCGATTCCGTACACCACCGTTTCGCGAGTGGACAGAACTTCGCGACCGGCGGCGCCGACTGCTCGCCAGGTGAAGGGTCGCTGATTGGCCGGGTCGAGGGTTTCGGGGAGACGTCGTGACCAGACGAGAAGGATCACCCCGACCACGGACGGGAACCAGAAGACCGCGCGCCACGGCAGCAGTGCGATGAGTCCGGCCCCCAGGCTCGGAGCGAAGATCGGAACCAAGAGGAAGACCGCAGTGATCATCGACATCAAGCGAGCCATCTCGTTGCCGGCATATCGATCCCTGATCATCGCGGTGCTGAGCGAACGGGGGGCGGCGGCACCGACACCCCAGATGAAGCGGATGACCACCACCCACGTCCACGTGGGAGCGAAGCTCGCGGCGATGCCGGCGACGATGTAGAGCACTAGTCCTGCGGCCAGGGGTTTGCGTCGTCCGTAACGATCGGAAGCCGGACCGTAGAGCCAGGGTCCCACGGCCATGCCGAGGAAGAACGCGGTGATGAGCCAACTCACCTGCGTCGAGTCGGGATTCATTCCGAACTCTCGACGCATGTCGGGAAGAGCAGGAAGCATGAGATCGATGGCTACTGCGCCACACGCCATGAGGGCCACCATCAACACGATGAACTCGCGTCCCTCGGCGACAGCGGTGCGAGATGTTCGTGACGACTCACCCGAACCGAGAGGTGAAGCCACCGAAGTCACCCGGTCAGGGTAGAGGAAGGAGTGTGGTCGGGGTCGGTAGATTCGAATTCCTGTGTCGGGAAACGTGAATGTCGGTTCGGAGGCTGCTCGTCGGCGGACGATTGCGATCATCAGCCATCCCGACGCCGGCAAGACCACCCTGACCGAAAAGTTCCTCCTGTACGCGGGCGCGATTCAGGAAGCCGGAGCGGTTCACGCTCGCGGTGACCGACGGGGCGCGACATCGGACTGGATGGAACTCGAACGCCAGCGCGGCATCTCGATCTCGTCGGCGGTGTTGCAGTTCCCCTACGGCGACAAGGTGATCAATCTTCTCGATACGCCGGGCCACCGTGACTTCTCCGAGGACACGTATCGCGTACTCGCGGCAGTCGACGCGGTGATCATGGTGCTCGACACGGCCAAGGGAATCGAATCCCAAACCCTCAAGTTGTTCCAGGTGTGTCGTAGTCGCAACCTGCCGGTCATCACCTTCTTCAACAAGTACGACCGACCCGGCCGCGACCCGCTCGAACTTCTCGACGAGGTGGAGGAACAGATCGGTCTGCGGCCCACACCCGCCACCTGGCCGGTCGGCATTCCGGGCGATTTCCGTGGCGTCATCGATCGTCGTTCGGGCGAGTACATCCGATTCACCCGAACTGCTCGTGGTGCGTCGCTCGCCCCGGAAGAACTCGTCGACCGCGAGGTGGCGACTCGCGAGGAAGGTTCGGCGTGGCAGGTCGCGCTCGATGGTTGTGGACTTCTGGAGGCCATCGGGGCCGATGTCGACATGCCTTCGTTTCTGGCCGGCAAGTCGACCCCGGTGTTCGTCGGCTCGGCACTCACCAACTTCGGTGTCCGGATGCTGCTCGACGCGGTTGCCGATTACGCGCCGTCACCGCAGCCGCGAGACGACGTGGACGGCGCACCGCGTCCTCTCGAGGCACCGTTCTCGGCGTTCGTGTTCAAGGTCCAGGCCAACATGGATCCCAATCATCGTGATCGCCTTGCCTTCGCCCGTGTTTGCTCGGGTGAGTTCGTCCGCTCCATGGACGTCACCAACGCTCGAACCGCCAAGCCCGTCGGAACGAAGTACGCAACTACGGCGTTCGGCTCCGAACGCGAAACCATCGAGACCGCCTATCCGGGGGACATCATCGGTCTCATCAACGCAGCCGGATTGCAGATCGGTGACTCGTTGTTCGCCGGACCGCGAGTGGAGTTCCCGGGAGTTCCGCGTTTCGAACCCGAAGTGTTCGCTACTGCCCGTCCGGTCGACACCGGCAAGTTCAAGCAGTTCCGCAAGGGGTTGGCCCAACTCGACGAGGAAGGTGTCGTGCAGGTCTTGCGAGATCCCGACATGGGTGATGCCGACCCGATCCTGGCCGCGGTCGGTCAACTCCAGTTCGAGGTGTTCGCCCACCGACTCGAGAGTGAGTTCAACGCACCGAGTCGCATCGAGTCCGCGGGATATCAGGCGATTCGTCTGACCGATGAAGCCTCGGTCGAACGCTTGCGTCGAATCGGTGGCATCCGCATCCTGAAACGTGGTGACGGTGCGCTGGTCGCCTTGTTCGAGAATCGATATCGGCTGCAGCGATTGATGTCGGATGAACCCGAGCTGACGCTGATTCCCATCCTGGGTGGAGTGATTCAGGACAACTGATCGAGAAAGCGGCGCGCGGCTTCGGCGGTTTCGATCCGCCATGCCATGACGTGGTCGTTCTTCTCCGGGGTCGGAGAAATCAGACCCTTCAAGATCCGATCGACGATCTTCTTCTGGTCCCGAATCAGAGCTCGGTCTTCGAGTCCGAGCATCTCGCCGAGGGTCAACTTGAGAAGGAACTCGCTACGCACGTCCCGTAGGTGTGTGGTGGGAGTGCCGAGCCAACGGACCAGATGTGAGCGACCCGTCCGTGTGATGCGGATGATCGTCCGATTCCCACCGGCCACTCCTTGCTCTTCGCGAACCGGTTCGACGTAGCCGATCGCCATGAGATGATCGATCGCGCGATACGTGAGCGGACGGGTGAGCGACCAGATTCGTCCGATGTCGCCGTCCACCTTGAGCCGGGCGGCGACCGCGAAGCCGTGTGTCGGTCCTTGGGCCACGATGCCGAGGCAGGCCCACTCACCGAGCAGGAGTTCGGATGCGGTGCGACTCGATCGGCTCATCGTTCGTAGACCTCGATCTCGGTCGCTTTCACCGATGCCGTCACCTCGTCACCGATACGAAGACCGAGTGCTTCGACTGCTCGATCCGTGATCTCGCCGACCAGGTCGAGAGGACCGGTGAGATGGACGCGCGCTCGTTCACCCGAAGATTCGATTCCGGTGATGCGCATCGGCCAAGAGTTGCGTGAACTCGTGAGGGCATCGGGCGTTCGGGAGATGGTGACGGCTTGCGGACGGATGGTGGCCAGCACGGGTCCGTTCCACGATTCGGCGACTCCCAGTTGCACACCCGTTTCCGAAGTGATGGTCGTTCCCGTTGCGACCCCGAGGACGAGGTTGTTGCCGACCAACTCGGCGACGTAACGAGTGCGAGGGCGGCTGGTGATCTCGTCGACCTTGCCCATCTGTGTGATCATCCCGTTCTCGAGAACGACGATGCGGTCGGCGAGTGTGTAGGCGTCGAGGGGATCGTGCGTGACGAGAATCGTGGAACCGCCGTATTCGGCGAGATGACGTCGAAGTTCGCGCCTCACCTCACGGCGGGTCGACACATCGAGGGCAGCTGTCGGTTCGTCGAGAAGAAGGACCGAAGGAGAAGTCACGAGGGCGCGGGCCAGGGCGACTCGTTGCGACTGCCCACCACTCAGGGTCCGTGGGGCGCGCGGCGCGAGGTCCAGCAGATCGAATCGACGCAGAACCTCGTGGATCTGCGCGCGGGATTCCCGCCGGCGGGCTCCTCGCGCACGGAGACCAAAGGCGACGTTGTCCTCCACCGACAGATGATCGAAGAGGACGTGGCTCTGGAAGACCACACCCACACCACGGTCGGCTGCGTCCACGAACACCGACTTCTCGGGATCATCGAGGACCCGCCCGTCGATACTGACCATACCGTCGTCGATCGCCTCGAGACCGGCGACCACCCGGATGAGGGTCGACTTTCCGGCTCCGTTCGGACCGAGAACGGCCACGACTTCGTCGTCGCCCACCGTGAGATCGATCGACGACTCGAACGTGCCCCTTCGAAGTGTGAATCGAGCCACGAGTGTCATGTGCGAACCTCGGGTAGTGCGGTGGTGAGCCAACGCTCGCGTAGACCGAGGAGAACGGCGAACGAAATGCCGATCATCACGAGGCTCAGAACGAGCGCCCGCTCCGGTTCTGATTCGAGGGCGAGATACGTCGCCAGCGGCATCGTCTGAGTCCGACCCGGAAGGTTGCCGGCGAAGGTGATGGTGGCCCCGAACTCACCGAGCGCCCGTGCCCAGGCGAGAACCAATCCGGCGACGAGAGCCGGTCGCACACTCGGAAGTGTGACTCGTCGGAAGACGAAGAACGGTCGAGCACCGAGAGTGGATGCTGCTTCCTCGTATCGGGTGTCGAGTTGTCGGAACGCGGACTCCACCGCCAGGACCAAGAAGGGCATGGCCACGAAGGTCTGGGCGACGATCACGCCGGCGGTCGAGAACGGCAGTCGGATCCCGAACCAATCGTCGAGGTATTGCCCGACGATTCCTCGACGACCGAACGACGTGAAGAGCGCGACGCCACCGACCACCGGCGGAAGAACCATCGACAGAGTTGCAATCGCTCTCACGACACTTCGGCCCGGGAATTCGAGGCGGGCGAGAACCCAGGCCAGCGGGACTCCGAGGATGCCGGCGATCAAAGATGCCACGAACGACGTACGCAGCGACAGCCAGAGGGCTCGACGAACCGCTCGATCGGTGACGACATCGGGGAGATCACCCCACGGTGCTCGCACGAGGATGCCGATGAACGGAAGCGCGAAGAAGGCGATGGCCACTCCGGCCCACACGGCGACCACAATCGGCGTGTGGCGACGCTTCGGTCGCCGACTCATGGTGTGCCGAATCCGAATCGAATGAGGATCGCCACTCCCTCGCTCGAGTCGACGAAGTCGACGAACCGCCGGGCGGCGGCTGAGGATTCAGCGGATTTCATCACCGCGATGGGATATCGGGCCGACACGTTGAGATCGGCCGGAAGGTCGACGCCTTCGGCCCGATCCCCGGCGGCCAGGACATCGGTCGTGTACACGATGCCTGCGTCGGCTTCACCGGCCGTCACCTTGGCCACGATTCCCTTGACGTTCTCTTCGAACGAAGCCGGCGTGACTTCGACTCCGGCGGCATCGAGAACCTCTTGTGCATATCGACCGATCGGCACATTCGGATCGCACGTGACGTACACCAGCCCGGGTCGGGCGAGGTCAGCCAGACCGGTGATACCGAGCGGATTCCCAGGGGCGACGATGATCCGCAAGGAATTGGTGGCGAAGACTCGGGGCACTCCGTCGATCAGGTCGGCTTCGGCAACCTTGTCCATGTTCTTGATGTCAGCCGAGGCGAACACGTCGACCGGTGCACCTTCGATGATCTGGGTCACGAGGTCGGACGACGATGCGAGGTTGAGGACGACGTCGACACCGGGGTTGGCGAGTTCGAACGCCTTCTCGATCTCCGCGAAGGGACCGGTGAGTGAGGCAGCGGCCGAAACATCGAGTGTGGTGGTCGCGGATTCGGAACCACAGGAGGCCAGTGCTGTCAACAACGGAACGAGCACGAAGGGAATGAGCCTCCGGAAACGCACTGGTCCTGTTTAGTCAATAAATGACTAAATGGCAAGTCCGTTCAGGATTCGACCGGTCGGTCGGGCAGCTTGAGGGGGGATCCTTCGAGAAGCTTCGCGACTTCATCCGCATCGAGACCGATGGCTGTGATCTGCTCGAGGGTCCGCCGGCCGCTGAGCGACCGCAAGAGGTCGTAATCGGATGCCCCGGACGCTCGAAGACGATCGACGAGGAGTGGATCCCGGGACTCGGCACGATCGAGCAACCAGCCGAGGGCGACTTTCACCGCCGAGGAATTCTGCGCTCCGGGGAGCTCGATCGCCCGTCGAAGGTCGAATTCGTGAGTGACCGCATCCATCACCATCTGTGAATTGATCGGCGACGGAATGTGCGGGAGAACTTTGTCGAAGGCCTCGATGGTGGCCGAGAACCGATCGGCGAGTTCGGTCGCTGAAGCACCGCGGTGTCGATCGACTTGGGCTTGGGTCCAAGCCTCCGTGGTCACTCCATCCATCCGCCCGGCGAGGATGTCTTCGGGAACGCCCACCAGATGTGAAGCGAGTTCCGCGACGTTCCAGGCCGGGCAGGCCGGCACGACGAGCTGGGTCTGCTCGTCGGTGAGCGAACGAAGTACATCGATCACCCGCGCTCGGAGCTCGCGATAGGCGTCGACCACCGTTTCATCGGGAAGCAGATGGCTCATCATTCGGACAGTAATGTCGCGAAGTCATGTTGTCGGCCTTCTTCATCAGTTTCGGCGTCATCTTCGTGGCCGAACTCGGTGACAAGAGTCAGCTCATGGCGTTGGCTTTCGCGGCGCGCTACAAGCCGTGGCCGGTTCTGCTCGGAATAACGATCTCCACCGCCTTCACCCATGCGATCAGCGTCGGAGTCGGAGCCGTGGTCGGCGCGCGCCTACCGACCGACACCATCGCTGTTCTGGCCGGCATCGCCTTCCTGTTCTTTGCCGCATGGACATTGCGTGGCGACGAACTCACCGACGAGGAGGCCGGCCAAGCAGAGCGGTCGACCCGGAACGCCGTGGTGGCGGCGAGCGTCGCGTTCTTCCTCGCTGAACTGGGTGACAAGACGATGCTGGCCACGATCACCCTTGCGACACGCGAGGGAGTCGTGGGCACCTGGCTCGGATCGACTCTGGGCATGGTGGCCGCCGACGCTCTGGCGATCGTGGTGGGGCGGCAACTGGGTCAACGTCTGCCTGAACGCTGGATACGCATCGGCGCATCGATCTCGTTCGTGGTGTTCGGTGTGTTGCTGATCCTCGAAGGTGTCTGAAGATCAGCCGAGGAGATCTTCGGCGGCTTGGCGAACCTGCCAGTCACGATCTTCGAGCGCAGCTTCGAGGGCGGTCTTGACCTCGGGACCATCGAATGGCGCGAGTGCGAGCACGGCCCGTCGCCGCACGGCCGGTTTGTCGTTGCAGGCGGTGAGGATCGCTTTCAATCCGCGGTCATCTCCGATGGCGCCCAGGGCGGCCACGGCGGCTTCTCGCACGAGAGGCTCGTCATGTTCGGTGCACAACTGGATGAGTTTCTCGATGATGTGATCGGCGACCGTCTCGTGTTCGCCACACGTCCAGGCCGCCATCTCGACCACCATCGGATCGTGGTCGTCGAGTAGCGGGGCGAGGTCGAGGCCGGGCAGATCGACCGACAACTCGGCGATGCGACTCCTGACTCGTGCATCCTTGTCGGTCATGGCGATCACGGCGAGATCGTTCGTGAGCAGGCCGAGGCGGGCCATGGCACCCAAGGCGGCGTCACGGACCGAACCCGACGCATGGGTGAGTGCAGCCCGGACGGCGGCCTCGTCACCGGCGTGACCGGCTATGACGATGGCGCGTCGAAGTTCGACGATGTTCGGATTGGTGTTGTCGGTCACGAATTTCTCACCGGTAGGGGTAGGTCAGAGGCGGTCGATGATGTTGGTGACCAACCAGGACATGGCAACGGACACCAGCGTGGCAACGACGACCCCCGCCAACAATGCAACCCCACCAAGGGCCGACAAATCAAGAGCCCGGCGTCGAATTCGTTGGCGGGACGTTGTCGGCGGTTCGAGGGCCTCGGCGGACCGACTGCGTGGAGTCGAGGCGGTGCCTCTGGCAGGCTGTCGCCAACCGATCACGAGGAGGGCCACGAGGGCACACCCGGCGATGACGGCGACGCGAACGGTGATGTCAGAGATCGACACGCAACACGAAACGGTAGTTGGTCACGGAGCCGCAGCGGGGAAGCCACCGATCTGGGGCATCCCGTTGGCGACCATCGCCTTCGTCGCCATCGTTGCCGTGATCGGCGCGATGTTCTGGCCCCTCCAGCGATACTCCACCGCGCCGGGAGCTGCGCCCCGGGTGGAGTCGCGGTTGATCATCGATCCGGCCGCGGCATCGGCGGTTGGTATCGAGCTCCACGCTCCCGATGAGAGCGTTCGCTTCGTGACGGCACTCGGTGGCCGCCTCACACCGCTCGAAGCCTTCATGGGTTGGATCGATCCGTACGTGAAGGTTCAGACCTGTGAGGAGCGCTTCGGTAGTTGCGAACCGAATCTCGATCGTGAAATTCAACTCGGAGCGATGTCGACGGCCAAGGAGATCGCGGCGTACGTGGCGTTCGATCATCTCGGACTCGATGCCCGACTCGAGGAAGGAGTCGCTCAGGTCGGTTCGTTCGATTCTGATCTTTGCCCCGATGACGCGCCGGCTACTCGAGCATGTCGGGTACTGGAGGTTGGTGACACGATCGTTTCGGTCGAGAAACCAGGCACGTCTGCTGGCGCGGTGTACGGAATTCGTGTGGTGAGCGATCTTTCGGAGGCGCTGGAGTCGTCGAAACCCGGTGATCGAGTGATCTTGAAGGTGCGCGGTATCGGGGTCCCGGACGACGAGGTGCGCACGGTCGAAGTCGAGTTGATGGCGAGCCCGAACGATCCGACGCGAGCGATCGTCGGCTTCAACGCTCGCGACACGCGCACGGTCGTCCTTCCCGTCGACGTCGACTTCGATACCGACCGGATCGGCGGACCCTCGGCCGGACTGGCCTTCACCCTCGCCCTGATCGACGAACTGTCGCCGGGTGAGCTGAGCCCACCCGGGGGAGTGGCGGCCACGGGCACCATGTCCGAGGACGGCTCGGTCGGTCCCATCGGGGCCCTCGTCCAGAAAGCCGTCGCCGTCCGGCGATCGGGCGCCCGCCTGTTTCTGGTGCCGGCGAGCCAATCCGAAGCCGAGATCTCTGCCGCCCGCCAGGCGGTGGGTGACGAAGTCGAGATCGTGACCGTCGAGTCGCTCGGCGACGCCCTCGCAGCATTGGCCGAACGGGGAGGAAGCCCAGTTCAGAGGGGGTGAACCCGGCTGAGGAGGGCGCGATTGCCACCCCTTTTCACCTGCGGTTTCATACCCTCACTCCGATGGCCATCTCCTTTTCGCGTCCCGATCCGTCGTCTCCTGCTGCCGTTGCGGGGGCGGCTTTCCCGACGACCCGCCGCGGCTTCGACCCCAATGAGGTCCGTGACTTCCTGCGGATGGTCGCCGCCGAGTTGTCTCGTCTGCAGGAGAGGGAGCGCTTCTTGGAGCGCGAACTCCTGACCCGACCGACCGAGGTTGGGATCATCCCGGGTGAACTCGACGAAGACAAATTGACCGAAGTTCTGGGTGAGGAAACCGCCCGGATCATCCAGGCCGCCCGTGAGGCGGCGGCCAAGTTCCGTGGTCGGGCCGAGGAAACCGCCCAGCGGCTCGTGCGCGACGCAACCGACGAGGCGACCCGTATCCGCGAAGAGGCCGAACTCGAAGGCGAGCGCATCCGACAGGACGCCACGGCCGATGCCGAAGCCGAGATCCTGATGGCCAAGCAGCAGGGTCGCGACATGGTGAACGAAGCTCGTGCCTACCGCGAACGCGTCCTCGCCGATGTTTCCCGCCGCCGAGAGCTCGCGCGTGAACAGATCGAAGATCTCTTCCATGGACGCGACCGACTCGTTCAGGCTTTCGAACGGGCTCGGATCGCCACCGACGATGTGCTGCGAGACCTCAGCGATGTGGGTGAGGAGCCGGCCGCCTACGTGAATCTCGCCATGACCACGGGACCGATTCCGATCATGGTGCCGGTCGACGAACTCCACGAACCCTCGGAGCCAGTGGCCCGCACCCAGTTCTACGATCAGGACCACGACGAAGAACAACAGCGGTCGATGCACCCGTCGATCGACCGTCCGATCTCGCTCGAGATCGTCGTGCCCGAAGTCGATGACGTCGATCAGGTCGATGAGTCCGACGCTGAACTGGGCGGCGAGGGTGACGTCGCCGTCGAAGTCGTCGAAACCGTCAGTGAAGAATCGGTCGTCGAGGAAGAGGCGACTCCGCCCGCGCCGGTCGTCGAACTCAAGGCGACGCCGTCGAACGTGGTTCCGCTGTTCGGCAAGTCCGAGACGAATTCCGAGGTGAAGACGGCGGGCGCAACACCGCGTGCTGAGCGTCCGGGCGCCTCTGGTGCCGATGACATCTTCGCCAAGTTGCGTCGAGCGAGTGCCACGGTCGTCGCCGAGGAAGCGACCAAGGCCGGCGACGTCGCCGAGAATGCATCGGCCAAGCCGACGACTCCGGTCGCACCGGTGATCGACGCCGCGGAGGTGGTCGAGTCGGCCACCGTGTTCGAGACGCGCGACGAAATCCTCGTACCGCTCACGTTGACCATGGGTCGCAAGACGAAGCGCGTGCTCGCCGACGAGCAGAACCAGATTCTCGACACGTTGCGCGGCAAGGCCGTGGTGAAGACGCTCGACGCCATCGTCGGACCGAAGAGCGAACACGCGAAGCGTTTCTGCGCCGCGCTCGCGCCGTCGGTCAAGTCCGCAGCGGTCGCCGGCGCTCGTTCGCTGCACGCGTCGGGCAGTATGCCCTCGGATCGTGAACTGAGTGCGGCCGTGGCCAAGCAGATGAAGGCGATCGACGAGTTCATCGTGACGACGATCGTCGAACCCTTGCGTGAGCGCCTGAGTCGATCGATCTCGCAAGCCGACGGCAGCAACGCCGAACTCTCGGCACTCGTCCGCGTGGTGTATCGCGAGTGGAAGAACCAGATCGTCGACGAGACGATCAACGACATCGCCTACACCGCGTACGGTCGCGGGGCGCTGTCGGTGCTGACCCCGGAGATGAACGTGTGTTGGAAGTTCGATCCGGCCGGTCCGGCGTGTGCCGACGCCGAGGACAACTCGCTCGCCGGAACCGTCAGTGGCTGTGACGCGTTCCCCACCGGTCACACCCATGCCCCGGCGCACGCCGGGTGCCGCTGTGCCATCGTGCCGATTCACAACTAATCTCGCAGCGTGCGCATCCCCTCGGACCTTCCCGGAGGTCCGCGTCGACGCGGACCTCGCCCGCCTCGACCCGGCCGCCCGGCTTGGGCATCACGTGGACGTCTGATCGTCTTCGTTCTCGCGGTCGTCATCGTTCTGCTCGTTCTGTCGGCGCGCTCGCTGTCGAACTTCTACGTCGATCTCCTGTGGTTCGACTCGGTCGATCGATCGAGTGTCTTCTGGGATTCCCTGTGGGCCAAGGTCTTGTTGGGTGCCGTGTTCAGCATCGGCTTCGCCGTGGTCTGCTTCTTCAGCCTGACCCTCGCGCAGCGGCTCGCCCCGCCCGATCTGCCCCCCGGACCCGAGCGCGAGATCGTCGAGCGCTACCGCTCCATCGTGGGCGGCCGTTCAAGGCTTCTGCGCTTCGTGGTCTCGATCGTGGTCGGCATCATGATCGGCCTTCCGGCCGTCAGCCAGTGGCAGGAATGGCTGTTGTTCCGCAACGCGCAGTCGTTCGGGGTGGAGGATCCACTCTTCAAGGTCGACGTCGGTTTCTACGTGTTCCGACTTCCGTTCCTCACCTACGCCGTCGACTGGGCCTTTGCCGCACTCGTGCTCGTGACACTCATGTCGGCGGTGATTCATTTCCTGAATGGGGCGATTCGCGTTCAGACGCCCAAGGAGCGAGTGACGAAGGGCGCGCGTGTCCACCTGAGTGTTTTGTTCGCGTTGCTCGCCGTCGTCAAGGCAGTCGACTACTGGCTCCAGCGTTTCGAGCTCACGGTCTCGACACGTGGTGTCGTGCAGGGCGCCACCTACACCGACGTGAAAGCCCAACTCCCGGCGATCAATCTCCTGATTCTCGTGAGTCTTCTCGTCGCGGTTCTTTTCCTGGCCGGCATCCGCTGGGGTGGTTGGCGCTTCCCGCTGCTCTCCATGGCCTTGTGGGCGATCATCGCCGTGGTGGCCAGCGCCGTGTATCCGGCGATCATCCAGCGTTTCGTCGTGCAACCGAACGTGACCACGCGCGAGCGTCCGTACATCGGGCGCAACATCGAAGCCACCCAGGCCGCGATGGGACTCGACTCGGTCGTGACGGTGCCGGTGACCCTCGGCGATGTGACGCCAACCGAAGTGAAGGCCGGAACTCCGGCGTTGGCCGACACCCGTCTGCTCGATGTCGCCGAGATGCGCGACCGCTTCGCGCTCGACGAGGGCCAGTTCGCCTTCTACGCGGTGAACGACCTCGACGTCGATCGCTACGAGATCGACGGCCGCCGTCAACAAACACTCGTGGCCGCTCGCGAACTGAACTCCGACGGCATTCCGAACCGCACGTGGGTCTCGCGCCATCTCATCTACACGCACGGTTGCGGATTGATCTCGGCCTCGGCGAGCCGGGTCACGAGTGATGGTCGTCCGATCTACGAGCCGCTCGCCGTCGACCGCCCGCAGCTGTACTTCGGCACCGAGCAACCGGGTTACGCGATCGTGAACACGAACCAGGTCGAGCAAGCGTGTCCGGACACCGAGGCCGCGGCCTACGAGGGTGACGGTGGCATTCGGATGAACTCGACCTTCCGACGGCTGGCCATGGCCATTCATTTCGGTGAGTTCAACTTGTTCGGCTCGAACCTTCTCGAGGATTCCTCACGTATTCTGCACATCCGCGACGTGCGAGATCGCGTGGCCAAGGTGGCGCCCTTCCTGCATCTCGATGCCGACCCTTACCCGGTGGCCGTGGACGGATCGGTGCAGTGGGTGATCGATGCTTTCACCACCACCGCTCGTTACCCCTATGCCCAGAAGGCCAACACCGACAATCTCACCGCAGGCTCCGGACTCGACCACAACTTCAATTACGTACGCAACAGCGTGAAGGCCGTGGTCGATGCCTACACCGGTGACATCACGTTGTACGTGATCGATCCGACCGACCCGATCGTGCGCGCGTGGTCGAAGGCCTACCCCGGGCTCTTCACGCCGGCCGATCAGGTGAGCGACGAACTTCGTTCGCACTTCCGTTATCCCGAAGACCTCTTCCGGGTACAGACCAATCTGTACGGCCGCTATCAGTTCTCCGATGCCGATCAGTTCTTCAACCGCGATGCGGCGTGGAGTGTGGCCCAGGCCGCCGTTCGCGAACCCGAACTCGTGACGGCCGGGGCAACGGGAATTGCGGTGACCGATGTGGCAGCCGAAGCCAACACCGGTGACGTCGCCGATGCGCGAGTGAGCCGCTTCGAGCCGTACTACACGCTGTTCCACGCGCCAGGTTCGGACACGTCCGAGTTCTCGTTGATTCGTCCGTTCGTTCCGTTCTCACCCGATGACACCCGTAAGGAATTGCGGGCGGTCATGGCGGTGTCGAGCGATCCCGACACCTACGGTCAGATCACGGTGTACAGCATCGAGGGAACACTTCCCGAGGGACCGGCCACGGTGGCCGCCGAACTCGGCAGCGATCCCGAGATCTCTCCCGTGATCACGTTGCTCGATCAACGTGGTTCGCGCGTCGTGTTCGGTCAGCTGCAGGTGATTCCGGTCGGGGACGGCGTGGTGTGGGTACGTCCGCTCTATGTGCGTCCGGACGACGCGGGTTCGAAGCAGGTGTTCGTTCGCCGGGTGTTGGCTTGGTACGACGGGCGCTCGGTGATCGGTGACACTCTCACCGATGCTGTGAACCGCCTCTTCCCGACCGCAAACGTGGACTTGAAGGAAGTCTCCGGTGATGGTTCCGCGACCGACACCGGCGCCGAACCCACCACACCTTCGGATGGAGAGACTCCCACCACGACCGATCCGGCTGAACTACTCGAGCAGGCCGAGGCGGTGTTCGACGAAGCCGATCAGGCGCTGCGCGACGGTGATCTCGGTCTGTATCAGGAGAAAGTGGCTGAAGCTCAGGATCTGATCGCTCAGGCTTTGGCTGCTCTGAACGCCTGAGTCAGCTCGGGCGCTTCTTCATCACCATTTCGGCGACCTCGGCGAGATCCTGCCGGAACGCGATTTCGTAGCGAGCTTGTTCGTTGGCCAGTCGAGCCTGATCGCTACGAACACCTTCGACGACTCCGGGAAGCTCGGTCAGGTGTCCGATGTGCTCGCTGAGATCCTGCGTGCGATGTCCGAGTTTGTCGATGTCGGTCGAGAGTTCGGTGAGCTGGTGGGTCACCTCGTTGCCGATCTGGCCGATGCGCCCGTCGAGTTGACGGAGTTGGGTGACGACCGTTTCGAGGTGCTCGGCGCGTGACGAATCGGATGCGACGATCTGTTCGATCTGGGTGACGAGGGCCGAGACCTGTGAGCGGATCTCGTCGACCTCGGCTCTCGTGGCCCGCGGTGATCGCTTGAAGATGCTCATCCGCTCTCAACTTAGTCGTCCCGATCGGGATGACCAGGGGAACCTACGATGTCCTCGTGCGGCGCATTGCGATCGTCATGGCGATGGGGGCCGAGGCATCGTCTCTCCTCGTCTCGCTCTCGGCGGTGGCCGTGCACGGCGCACCTCCACTCACCGTGAAGTGGTTCTCGGCCCGTCGACACGGTGCGGAGATCCTGATCGCCTTGAACGGTCGCGATTGTCGGTACGGAGTTGATTCGATCGGCACCGATGCCGCGGTTCTCAATACCTACGCCGTGATCGAACGTTTCGAACCCGACATCGTGATCTCGGCTGGAACCGCCGGTGGCTGGAGTCGGGAAGGTGGAGAGATCGGCGATGTGTACGTGAGTGATCGCCACGTCGTTCATCACGATCGGCGCATCGACTTACCGGGATTCGCCGAGTACGGAATCGGTCGGCATCCGGTGGTGAGTCTGCGGAACATGGCCGCCCAACTGGGTCTGAAGATCGGCGTGGTGACAACGGGTAACTCGCTCGACGAATCCGAACCCGATCGGCGCATGATCGTGGCGTCGGGGGCCGCGGTCAAGGACATGGAGGCGGCGTCGGTCGGATACGTGTGTTCCCAGATGTCGATTCCGTTCGTTGCCGTGAAGGCGATCACCGATTTGGTGGACCATCCGACGTCGACGGCCGAGCAGTTCGACGCCAATCTCCTGATGGCCGCACGACGTCTCGCCGAAGAACTCCTGCGGGTGCTGGATTGGCTGATCCCGAGGGAACTCTCCCAGCTCGACTGAGACGGGTTGGGCTCGGCGAGATGTGGCCGTAGCATGAGAGGCACGACGCGGAGTGGAGCAGCCAGGTAGCTCGTCGGGCTC
>SYCI01000064.1 GCA_005787035.1 Actinomycetota bacterium
ACCATCGTCGATCGACGTGCGCAACAACCGGCCGACCGACCCCAGCTGGGCACAATCGCTACGCCCCGGCTGGCAGCAGGAGCGCATGGACAACTTCAACGCCTTGGTATCGGGAGGCTTCGCTGAAGAGGATCTCGTCAACGACGGCTGGACCGACATCATCGGGAATCTCCTCATCCGCCTGCGCCAGGAAGCGTCACCCGACCTCTCGCCGGAGGGGCTGGCCCGCAATCTCGAGTTGGCCGACTTCGAGAAGATGAACCAGATCCGGTCGCGGGTCGACGACGTCGTGTCGGATCCCAAGACCGCCGAGGCGTTGAAGCCGTGGTACCGCCAGTTCTGCAAGCGTCCGTGCTTCCACGACGACTATCTGGCCACGTTCAACCGCCCCAATGTCCACCTCGTCGACACCGAAGGGCGTGGTGTGGAGCGCATCACTCCGACGGGCATCGTGGCCAACGGTACGGAGTACGAGATCGATTGCCTGATCTACGCCACCGGATTCGAAGTCGGCACCGAATACACGCGGCGGGCCGGGTACGAGGTGTACGGACGCGATGGTGTGTCACTCACCGAGAAGTGGGCCGACGGCGCACGCACTCTTCACGGATTCCACACGACGGGTTTCCCGAACTGCTTCATCGTGAGCAACATCCAGTCGGGATTCACGGTGAACTTCCCCCACATGCTGAACGAGCAGAGCAAGCACATCGCCTACATCCTGAGCGAAGCGGCCAAGCGCGAGATCAAGACGATCGAGGCCACTCCGGACGCCGAGGAGAACTGGGTGCGCACGATCATCAACCTGTCGCAGTTCAATCAGCGCTTCCTCGAATCGTGCACCCCCGGCTACTACAACAACGAGGGCAAGCCGGCCGATCGCGCGGTGCAGAACGGGAGTTACGGCGCCGGTCCGGTGGCCTTCGTCGGTGTGCTCGAGAAATGGCGCGCCGAAGGTTCGCTCGCCGGACTCGCGCTCGACGCCTGAGAGTCGGATCGGCGAGGGGATAGTCGTGGACACCCGGCCTCGACACATCAATCACGACTCGGGTCCGATGAAGTGCCCGGTCGATCTGGATTCGGTCGACCTCTTCGCGCCGGGCGCGCAGGAGCACTGGTACGAGATGTACGAGATCCTTCACCGCGATGCGCCGGTCCTCCGCGTCGCCGGTGGGGGACTCAAGCCCGGAACCGACGCCTTCGTCCTGACCAAACACTCCGATATCGCGATGGTGGTGAAGGATCCCGAGCGCTTCACCGTCATGGGTCAGCGGAGGGTCAACGAGTGGGCCGACGAAGGGCTGACCGCCGAATCGGCGTACGAAGTGACGCGCAATCTGATGACGGCATCGATGGTCTCGTTGCGACCCACGCAGGAGATGTACATCCGCCATCGCAAGGAACTCACCGATCCCTGGGTCGGTACCGGTGCGTCCCGGCACCGTGAACTGATCGCCCGGCTGGCCAATGAGCTCGTGGACGAGTGGATCGACGATGGTTCGGTCGAGTTCGTCAGCCGATTCGCCCGCCCACTGCCCCAGCGCGTATTCGCCGCGATTCTCGGATTCCCGCGCGCAGACATCCCCATGCTCGCCGAATGGGGGACCGCCATCGTCATCCCCTTCGTTCACGGCACCGGGCTCAAGCACGAAATCACGCCCGATCAGGCCAAGGAGATGCACGCCCGACTCGCCGGGTTCCAGGAGTACGTGTACGAGCACGTGAGGACGAAGCGCGCCGATCCGCAGGACGACATGGTGAGTTTCCTGTGCAACGTGCACTACGAAGCACTCGACCGCAAACTCACCGATCTCGAGATCGCCGGCATCGTGCACGCGATGATCATCGGGGCACTCGAGACCACGCAGTACGCGCTCGAGGAGCAAGCCCAGCTCCTGTGCGAGCACCCGGATCTGTTCCACACACTTCGGAACGACCGCTCGAAGGTTCGGGCCTTCACCGAAGAGGCCATGCGTCTTCGGTCTCCGACGCACGGCCTGTCGACGCGCATGACCTCGCGCGACGAGATGTTCCACGGTGTACCGGTTCCGGCCGGTTCACTTCTCCACCTCCGTTTCGGTGCTGCCAACGTGGATCCCGAAGAGTTTGAATGCCCGTTCGACCTCGACCTCGAACGGGACGGCCTCACGCGTCATCTCGCTTTCTCGGCCGGACCGCGTGTGTGTCCGGGCGCGAATCTCTCACGTATCGAGCAACAGGTGGCCTGGGGAGTTCTGCTCGACCGACTGGAAGACATCCGGTACGGCGCCGACAACGACTGGCGCCACCAGCCGGGCATCATGCTCGGGACGACCAAGGTCAACCTCGAGTTTCGACGCGCTCAGTAAACGGATCGACCGGAAAGACGACAACCTCTGCGTCGACATCGACGTCACGTTGGCGTCATCCGGTCGAGAAGGTCGAAGGTCCCGGGGTAAATTCGGAAACAACGGGACAGATGTCCTTCGATTGCCTCCGTAGCTCAGTGGATAGAGCAACGGGTTCCTAAACCGCAGGTCGCAGGTTCGATCCCTGCCGGGGGCGCTGACTTGGAGTGTCTATGACTTCGGCAGAAGAACCGGTGGTTTCCACGCGCGCGTTGCCTGTTCAAATGCGAATGCGGTGGAGATGAGTGCGCCATCAGAGAGATGTGAACCGGAAAAAATCACTCCGCTTGGTCCATCTTCGTTGCTGTATCTGAAAGGCACGGTGATCGCTGGATATCCCGCTTGGTCATATGCGTTCGAGAGTGTTACGTAGACCTGAATGCCGTGTCGCTCAAGCATCGAGTCGATGGCCTTGCGGGAATCAGACTCCAGTTTCCGCGCCGCCGACTCGAGTTCGCGGGGTGATGCGGATGACGCGAGCGCACTGATCAGATTCCCTTGACCGTACGGCGCCCTAACGGTAGGGCTGGCGCGGTGTGCGCGCTGGTCGTGATGTTCGGTCGCTTCGGTCGGCGCAGTGATCTCATCCCGTACGGGCCGTTTCTGATGGTCGGCACGATGGTCGCCATGGCCGTGTCGGCTCACAACATCTGACTCCGATCACGTGAAACTCTTCGGGAAAACGAAGAACCGGTCGCCGATTGCTCGGTCGACCGGTTCTTTCGTTCGGTTCCGCCGATGATCGGCGGAAAGTTCGACTAGCGGCGCTTCTTGGCTGCGGCCTTGCGAGCCGGTGCCTTCTTGGCGACCTTCTTCTTCGGGGCCGCCTTCTTGACGACCTTCTTGGCTGCCTTCTTCGCCGCGGGCTTGGCGGCCTTCTTGGCCACCGGAGCTGCGGGCTTCGTGTTCAGCTTCGGAGCCGGAGCGGCGCCGAGGGCAACGTCCTTGAAGCCCTTGAGCGCTGTGATCTTGGCGACGGTCTTCGCGGGGATCTTGATCGTGGCGCCGGTGGCAGGGTTGCGACCCATGCGCGCCTTGCGCTTGATCTTCGCGAACTTCGCGAAGCCCGAGAGGTTGACGACTTCGCCCTTGGCGACGTTCGCCAAGATGACGTCGATGGTGCCCTCGACGGCCTTGGCGGCATCCTTGGGGGAGAGGCCGGTGTGGAGTGCTACTGCTTGGATGAGGTCACGTTTCTTCATGTCTCCGACCGTAGTACGGGGTCGGGCGCCGAACGCGGATACCCCTAGTTTTTCCTACGTTTTTGGGCGGTGCCGTCGGAGAACAACATCAGCGCCACGAGGTCGCCCACCAGTCGGCCCCACTCGTCCACCTCGCCCGGAAGGCGTTTGGAATCGAAGCTCACCAGTACCCGACCGAGGGTGTACGCCTGGAGGAAGTTGGCGATGGTCCGGATCTCGTAGGCGGGGGAGACGAGACCCTTGGCCACTCCCGTGGTGATGATGTGGACGATGCCGTCGGTGAGGGCGGTCTGAGCCTCCTCGAGGCGGGCCCGGAACTGAGGCTCACCGATGGAATTGGCCAGCACGGCGATACGGGTCATCCGTTGGACGTCTCGGGGTTCGGTGAGGGTCATCTTCAAGACCACCCCCAACATCCGTTCGAGTTCGGCCGGAGTGGAGGAATGATCCACGACGTAGCGCAGGCCGTCGAGACTCTCGGTCACGATCTCCTGGAACTGACGGGCGAGGGCGGCGGCCACCAAACCGTCACGGTCGCCGAACTTCGCATAGAGCGAGCTCTTGGCGATCCCGGTCTCGGCCATGATGTCCTCGATCCGGAGCCGGGGGTCGCCCTTTTCCTGAAGGAGCCGCTTGGTGACCTCGACGACATGATCGAAATCGGGGGTCTTGCGAGGAGCTCGCTGGCGGACCCGGGGTGCCGATTGGGCTTGGGCTCGGCCGGTGGTCGATGTCCGCTTCTTGGCTGCCACCCGGAGCAAGTTAGTCGGCGATCCGATGAGACAGCTCACGGGCGATTCCGGTCCGGTGGAAGGTGCGGAACCACGCCCGGGCCTCGGCCAGGAGTTGGGGTTCGGTCAGAGCGTTCACATCGCAGTCGACTGTCCCCACGATCGCCGTGGCCACCGCGGGGTGTTTGCGCTCGACGTAACGGGTGAAGGTTCGCATGTGGTCGGCCTTGCCGTGACCGTGCCCGATGAGGAGGATCTCGTCGAAGCCGTGCAGCGCGCCTCCGATGGAGTCGAAATAGACCGGATCGTCGTGATCGGTGTCGTGCCCCCGGTGGTGTTGAGCCTGCCAGACACGGGTGTCGTTCTGGGTGACGACCACGATCGCCAACTGTCGTCCGTGGGGTTCGGTTCTCGCATCGTTGCTCATGCGGGCACGGTAGGGACGGGGTCGTCGGAACGAGCAGTACGGTTGTGCCGATGTCGGGGGAGCACGAATCATGAACGGTGCCGAAGGACTCCTGCGCTCACTCGTCCGGTCGGGGGTCGAAGTCTGCTTCGCCAATCCCGGGACATCCGAGATGCACTTCGTGGCCGCCCTCGACCGCGCCGATGGGATGCGTGCGGTTTTGGGCCTCTTCGAAGGTGTCGTGACCGGCATGGCCGACGGTTACGCGCGGATGGCCGAGAAGCCGCCGGTGACGCTCCTTCATCTGGGGCCCGGTCTCACGAACGGTCTCGCCAATCTCCACAACGCGCGCCGCGCTTCGTCGCCCATCGTCAACGTGGTGGGTGATCACGCGATCACGCACGCGCAGTACGACGCACCGTTGGCCTCCGACATCGCCGGTTTCGCCCGGCCGGTGTCGTCGTGGCTGCATTCGTCCACGAGCGCGGCGACGGTCGGTGCCGATGCCGCCCGTGCAGTACAGGCGGCGCGTCAAGCGCCGGGGCAGATCGCAACGTTGGTTCTGCCCGCCGATGTCGCGTGGCTCGACGGTGCCGATGTCGCCGAACCGTTGCCCGTCGTCGGACCGACCCCAGTGGCCGATTCCACGGTGGATCGAGTGATCGACCAATTACGACGAGTGGCGGCCAAGGGTGAGCGAGTGGGAGTCCTGATGCGCGGGGCGGCCCTGACCGAGCGAGGTCTGCGCGCGGCTGGTCGGATCGCCGCGGCCACGGGGGCCCGGTTGATGTGCGACACGTTCGCACCGCGACTTCAGCGCGGTGCCGGACGCGTAGCGGTCGAGCGCCTTCCGTACTTCGCCGAGCAACTCGTGGAGTCGTTGGCGACCCTCGACCATCTCGTACTGGTGGGGGCCAAGCCACCGGTGTCGTTCTTTGGCTACCCGGGCAAGCCGGGATGGTGCACCGCGCCACACACGACGATCACCTACCTGTCGCACGCCCACGAAGACGGCGTCGGAGCGCTCGAGGCAGTGGCCACTGTCTTCGACGACGCAAAGGCGAAGGTGACCGAACTCGAATTGCCCGATGAACCCTCGGGGGCACTCGACCAATTCACCATCGGACGCATCGTGGCCCGATACCTGCCCGACGGTGCGATCGTGTCCGATGAAGGCGCCACGAATTCCCTCGGTCCGGCGCTCGCCTTGGCCACCGCGCGGCCGCACGATCATCTGTCGCTCACCGGTGGTTCGATCGGTCAGGGGTTGCCGGTGGCCGGAGGTGCGGCGGTCGCGTGTCCGGATCGCAAGGTCGTGTGTCTGCACGGAGATGGTGGTGCGATGTACACCGTGCAGTCGCTCTGGACGCAGGCGCGCGAGAACCTCGATGTCACGACGGTGATCTTTTCGAACCGTGCCTACGCGATCCTCCGGGTGGAGTTGGCCCGCACAGGCGCCAAGGAACTCTTGGTCGAGGGTGACACCAAGGCGCTGTCGATGTTCGATTTGTCGAACCCCGACATCGATTGGGTGTCGTTGGCACGGGGTATGGGTGTGGAAGCGATTCGCGTGGAGACCGTCGAGGATTTCTCGGCCGCCTTCGCCGACGCGATGCGTCAGAGCGGTCCGCGTCTCATCGAAGCCGTGATCTGAGCGGACGTTTCAGCGGCGAGTCAGAACCACGACCGGGATCACGCGTGATCCGGCCTTGGTCTGGTACTCGTCGTACGACGGCCAGATCGCCTTCATCGTGTCCCAGAGTCGACCGCGAAGCGCGGCCTCACTCGTCGGATCGACGACCCGCGCCGTGGCCCAGTACTTGTCGGTGCCGACTTGCAGCCATACGTCGGCGTTCTCGGCCATGTTCTCGAGCCACAGTGGATTCTCCGGTGCGCCACCCTTCGACGCGATCAGCACGACGTCGTCGCCGTCACGTCCGTAAATGAGAGCACTGCGCACCCAACGGCCCGACTTGCGGCCTTTGGTGGTCACCAGGCAACACGGAACCCCGTTCCAGTCGTGCCCGTCGGCGCCGTCGGTCTTGACGTAGCGATCGATGTGATCGCGCACCCATTCGGTGGGGCTGTCGTGGATCGGTGAGGGGGCGACCTGCGGTGCGTTCATGACCCCGAGCGTAATGTGATCAGGTGCGCATGAGACGGGGGCTGTCCGTGATCGTGGCTGTCGCGTCGACGGTCGCGTGTTCGGCTTCGGACGCTGCGACCGCCACCGTGGAAAACGTCTTCGTCGCCGAGAATCCGACGTCGACGGGATCGCCGGCGAACCCCACCACCAGTGCGGTTCCCACCACGGCCGCCGAACCGTGGACCCTCGTCACGAAGTACTCGTCGATCGGCGAGAGCGTGGAAGGTCGACCGATTCGGGTGGCGCACCGGATCGACCTGCCGGGATCCGAACTCGCGCCTGACGATCCACGTCGCATCGTCGTACTCGTGGTCGGCGTGATCCATGGCGACGAATTGGCCGGACTCGACGTGATCGACGAATTGCACGACATGTCGCGCGAGATGTTCGCCGACGATCCGGTTCTGTCTGCGGTGGATCTCTGGATGATTCCGTCCATCAACCCCGATGGTCAGTTCGCATTCCGGCGGACGAACGCGAACCTCGTCGACCTCAACCGCAACTTCCCCTTCGACTGGGGTCCGATCGAGGAACCCGGTCATTGGCAATATGCGGGAACCGGTCCGGCGAGTGAGCCCGAGACGCGGGCCTTCACGGCGTTCGTCGAGGATCTCCGTCCCGATCTGACGGTCTGGTACCACCAGGACGCGTTCAGCATCGCTCCGTCGAACGGTCCGGATGGTCCGGTGCGGGCCGAGTACGCGCGTCGCACGGGCCTGCCCCTCGAGGGAGTTCCGGGTGGCACGTACACCGGCGTGGCGGCCACGTGGCAACGCAAGACTTTCCCCGACGACACCGCCTTCATCGTGGAACTCGGGCCGACCCTTGCGCCGGGTGAAGCGCGCCGACACGCCGAGGCGATCCTGGCCGTCCTGCCACTACTTCCCTGAAGCCTTCGTCCAAATAAAGAGTTCAGGCGCGCCGCACGAGTTCGCCCAACCATGCGGGCATCCGGACGGGCCGGCCGTTCGGGTTCACGCAGGCGTGCGTGGTGGACGCCGTGGACCGGATCTCCCCACCCACCGTGAGCAGGTAGTCGATGCCGAAAGTGGCACGGGTGGCGCTGCTCAACGCCAGGTGAACGGTCACCAGATCGTCGAAATGCAGTGGCTGGCGGTAGGTCACCTGTGCTTCGAGGACCGCGAAATCGACCCCGTCGGCGCGCTGACGGTCATAGGGGTGGCCGATCGAACGCAGGTATTCCACCCGGGTCTCCTCGAGGTAGGGGAGGTATCGACTGTGGTGGACGATTCCCATGGCGTCGGTCTCGGAGAAGCGCACGCGGATCGTGTGGGCGAACGAGTAATCGGCGGCGTCGAGAGAAGGCTCGCTGATGCGGCGCACGACAAAGACGGTAGTGGCTGTCAACTACCCGCCTCCGATGCCGTAGGGTGGGGGTGTCGGGCACCACGCCCGGCTCTAGAGAGAAACGAGTACCGCCGTGGCTACCGGCACAGTGAAGTTCTTCAATGCAGAGAAGGGTTACGGGTTCATCTCCCGTGACGATGGGGCGGACGTGTTCGTGCACTTCTCGCAGATCCAGACGAGTGGCTTCAAGACCCTCCAAGAAGGTCAGAAGGTCGAATTCGAAGTCGGCCCGGGACGCAAGGGCGACGAAGCCCGCGACGTCCGCCCGCTCTGATCTTTCAGAGTTCGATTCGATAGAGCTCGGCGCAATTGCGCCGAACGATCCGGTCCACGACGACCGGATCCATGCCGGCGGTCTGTTCGGCGATCACGTTCTGGCTCCATGGCCACGTCGCGTCGCTGTGCGGGTGGTCGTTGGCCCACATCAGTCGCTCGGGGTTGAGCAGTAGTTCGCCACGATCGGCGGCGCGGAACGCGGTCCAGTCGTCCTGGAACGTCATGTAGACGTGCTCGCGGAAGTATTCACTCGGTTTGCGTTGCAGCGCGACGTCGGCCAACCACGCCCCGTGGCGCTTGGCCGCGTGATCGGCGCGATACATCCAGTGCGGTGCCCAACCCGCGTCGGCCTCCACGGCCACGAGGCGCAGGTCGGGATGGCGATCGAACACACCGGTGAAGATGAACGTGCCGATGATGTCCTGGATGTCGCGGATGATCGCCATGAAGCCGTTCATGCGCGGACCACGGAAGTTGGAGCCCCCGAAACCTTTCACGGTCAGGATGTGGAACGACAGCGGGAGTTCGAGTTCGAGCGACGCGCGCCAGAACGGGTCCCATTGGAGGTCTCCGTAATCGGGCCCGTTCGGCAGACCCGGCATCATCGCCCCGCGAAGTCCGAGAGCCTTGATCGATTCGAGTTCGCCGATCGCATCGTCGACCGTGCGCATGGTGGTCTGTCCGAGGCCGATCAGGCGGTCGGGCGCAATGCTGCAGAACTCGGCGATCCATTGGTTGTAGGCCTGCGCGCAGGCGTACTTGTAATCGAAGTCGGGGTGATTGCAGACGATCATGCCCGAGCTCGGATAGATCACCTCGGCGATCACACCGTCGAGATCTTGTTCGGTGAGACGGGCCACCGGATCGTGGCCACCCGGATGGAGGTCCTCCCACGGACGTCCGCGATTCCAGCCGAGGGTCTCGGGTGGGCGACCGGCGGCGGCAACCATCGTGTACGGCACCTTGGCCTCGTACTTGCTGCCCGGATCGACGACCATCGTGCAACCCATCGTCGGTAGATCCATGATGCGCGGTGCACGATCGCGGAACTTCGGATCGATGCGGTCGACGTAGGTTCCGTGCGGTTCGGTGATGTGACTGTCGGCCGAGATGGTTCCCACGCGTACGGGCTGGTCGGTGATCGTCATCGGTTCCCCCTCCGAAGTCGGATGTGAAGCGGACTGTACTCGTCCGAACCGGGAGGCCGATCAGGAACCGATCTCTCCCGTCACGGCACCGAGGACCGCGATCAGATCGTTCGGAGCGATCTCGATGTCGAGCCCGCGTTTGCCGCCCGAGACGAAGATCGTCGGGTGGGCGAGGCAACTCGAGTCGATGACGGTCGGCGAAGCCTTGCGCTGACCGAACGGGCTGATGCCACCCACCACATAACCCGTGAGTCGTTCGGCGACCTTGGGGTCGAGCATCTCGGCCTTCTTGGCGTGCAGGCAGGTGGCGATCGCCTTCAACGACAATTGGCCCGAGACGGGCACGACGCCGACGGCCTGGGAAGCGGGTCCGCCGGTGAGGGTCACGAGCAGTGTCTTGAAGACCCGTGATTCCTCGACGCCGATGGCCGCCGCCGCGGCTTTGCCGTAGCCGTGGTCTCCGGGCGCGATCTCGTTGCTGAACGTGTGAACGGTGAACGGGACACCAGCTCGCTCGAGGGCGACGATGGCCGGGGTGCCTCCCTT
Source organism: Actinomycetota bacterium (assembly GCA_005787035.1). GTDB lineage: Bacteria > Actinomycetota > Acidimicrobiia > Acidimicrobiales > Ilumatobacteraceae > Casp-actino8. Next base: position 10,211 of record SYCI01000064.1, read on the forward strand.
CACGGGGCGAACGTTAGTGAACGCCCATCGGAGTCGGTTCGAACCGTTATCGATGTACGGGCTCGGTCGGGGATTCATCGGGGGTCTCTCGGTAGAGTTCCTGAACCCCAGAAACACCTATGACGGCCCAACACCCCGATTTCGACGACGAGCAGGCGTACATCGAGCGCGCCTACGACTGCCTCGAGCGCTCCCGTGAGGACGCGTGGAAGGTTCGTGACCTCACTGAAGCCGGGGTGGGTGGCACGTTCCAGAACCGCTTCGAGCGCAACGCCATCGACGAGCAGCTCGTGAAGCGCCTGACCGATCTCGAACTCGGCGACGCGGCCCTGGTGTTCGGCCGGATCGATCGTCTGGGAGAACCGGGTGGTGGCGACGACGGGATCGAGAGTTTCCACATCGGGCGCCTGGCGGTGGCCGACGAGAACCGCGACCCCGTGGTGGTCGATTGGCGGGCCCCGGTGGCCGAACCCTTCTATCGCGCGACCGGTCGCCAGCCGATGGGTCTGGCTCGGCGGCGTCACTTCATCGTCGAGGGTCCCAAGTTGCTCGGCATCGAGGACGAACTCTTCGGCGAGGGCCATCTCGGTATCGGTCACGACGACGGACTCGCGACCGAAGGTGTCGTGCACTCGTCGGGACTCCGCGGTTTCAGCACGCTCATGGCCTCGATCGAACGAGGTCGCACGGGTCAACTCGGCGACATCGTCGCCACGATCCAGTCCGAACAGGACGAGATCATCCGCTCACCGCAGCCCGGAGTGCTCGTGGTGCAAGGCGGACCGGGAACCGGCAAGACCGTCGTCGCGCTGCATCGCGCGGCCTACTTGCTGTACACCAATCGATTCCCACTCGAGGATCAAGGCGTGCTCGTGATAGGCCCCAATCGCGTGTTCCTCCGCTACATCGAGCGAGTCCTGCCATCGCTCGGTGAGGCCGGAGTCGAGCAAGTGGTGCTCAACGATCTCGTGCCCGATGTCGGATTCGGCGGGGGAGTCGATCGTCGTGATGCTCCGTTGGCCGCACGGGTCAAGGGCGACATCCGCATGATCGATGTCATCGACAAGGCCGTCCTCGACCGGGAGCGTCCACTGCGCGACGAACTCGTGGTTCCCTATCGCACGGGTTACGTGCGGTTGCCAGCCAGCGAATCCGAGCGCATCATCCGGGCGGCTCGGCGTCGCTTCCGTCGGCACAACGCCGGACGCAAGTGGGTCGAGAACGAGGTGTGGCAGGCCCTGGCATCGTCGAGTCGCGACGGCTCCACCGCCGCGGCCGAGGTTCGCGAAGCATTGCGCACGACCGACGAGATGCGCATCGCTTTCGAACGTATGTGGCCGATCCTCACCCCGGCGCAATTGCTGCACGATCTCTTCGGATCGCGGGCGCTGTTGAAGTCGGCGGCCCAGAAGTACCTGTCGGAGGCCGAGATCGACTCGTTGTATCGACCGCGCGCGGCCGATGTGGACGAAGTTCGCTGGACCGACGACGACGCGGCTCTTCTCGACGAGGCATTCGTCGCCCTCGGGCCCAAGCCCCAGAAGAACGGCAAGATCGACGAAGCCGACGAGATCCGCACCTATGGCCACATCGTGGTCGACGAGGTCCAGGACCTCACGCCGATGCAGTTGCGCATGGTCGCGCGACGATCGTTGTCGGGTTCGATGACCATCGTCGGTGACATCGCACAGGCCACCGGGGCCCATGCGCCGGCTTCTTGGGACGACGTCCTCGCTCACTTACCGGCGCCACGCGCCGGCCGTGAAGACACCAATCGAGTGATCGGACTGTCGGTCGGCTATCGCATACCCGGTCAGATCATGGAGCTCGCCAATCGTGTGATGGAGGCGGCCACCCCCGGATTGCGCGCGCCCACCGCCGTTCGTCTCGGTCCGAGTGCGCCGGTGTTCGTCGAGGCGTCGGCTGCCGATCTGCTCGACACCGCGGCGCGCGCGACGGCCGATCTCCTCGCGGTTCTCGCCGGGGGCAACGTGGCGGTCGTGACGCCCGATCATCTCGCCGACGCGATGGCCGACGCCTTGGCGACTCACGGCATCGAACATGGTCGCGCATCGCGCTCGGCTCTCGACACCGGAGTCACGGTGGTGCCCGTTGGTCTCGTGAAGGGTCTCGAACTCGATGGTGTCGTGGTGGTCGAGCCGGCGCGCATCGTCGACGGTGAGATTCAGGGCATGCGGTCGTTGTACGTGGCCCTCACTCGCTCGACGCAGCGTCTCACGATCGTGCACAGCGGCGAGTTGCCGGCGCCTCTGCGCTGATCGCGTCGTCAGCCCCAGCGCGCGACGTAGGCCTCGACCACGATTCGGGTGAACTTGGCCGCCTTGTCGGCGTCGGCCGGGCGATTGCGTTCCACGGCGAGGGCGGCGAGATCGATCATGCGACCGAGAGTCTCGGCACCGTCGGGATCGTCGGCGCTCATCGCGGGTTCGGCCGCCGTCCAGAGTGCGGTGATCTCGGCGAGCCGGGCGCGCTTGTTTCCATCGGGCACGGTTTCGTTGTCGGCGCGCGGACCGATGAGGGTCGAGAGACCATCGAGTTCGTCGGCGAGTCTCTGAAGCAGTTCGGTCGTGGTTCCCGACGGCAGGGTGGTGGTCGTCGGGGCGGCCGATGTGGTGACCCGTGAGTCGTCGTACGTCGTCGCGCCGCACGCGCTGAGCGCGACGATGACACCAGAGATGACGATGGTACGGGTCGCGACGTTTCGTCGCGGGAGGGTGCGGACGTTCACGCGGTCACCAAGATGCGCGCCGATGCGAATGCGTCGACATCGACCTCGTGACCTTCGATTCGCACGGCCATGGTGCCGTCGCCACTCGCTCGCGACACCTCACCCGCGTGACCGGGAAGGATGTGTGACTTCTCGAGGAAGTCGAGGAGTCCGGGAGTGAACTCGAGTTCTTCGGGAATCCGCGACACCGTGAAACGCGTGCCCGTGGTGAGCGAATTGAGCGGACGCGCGTGCGGATCGATGTAACTCGAACCGGGGATCGGGTTGCCGTGCGGACACGTGGTGGGCGCACCGAGCAACCGATTCATGGCCGCCTCGACTTCGTCACTCATGACGTGTTCCCACTTACCGGCCTCTCGGTGGGCGAGTGCCCAACTCAGTCCGAGAACGTCGGTGATGAAGCGTTCGGCGAGGCGATGGCGACGGACGACCTGTTGGGCGAGTCGCTCACCCTCGGCGGTGAGGGCGATGCGCGGACCTTCGCTCACCACGAGCCCTTCGCGTGACATGCGCTCGATCATCTGCGACACCGACGCGCGACTGACGTTCAGGCGCTCGGCGATACGCACCCGGATGACCTCGAGTTCGTCCTCGTGCAACTCGAAGATGCACTCGCAGTACTCCTCGAACGCCGGATGATGTTCGCCCGACACGGCCATGGGGTCAGGCTAGTGGTGGGGGTCCGTCCGACGAGCGGCGGCGGGTGAGAGCCCCGTCACGCCCGGAGCCGGATCATTCGAACTTCACGCCCTGGGCCAGCGGCAGTTCGTTCGAGTAGTTGACGGTCGCGGTCGATCGACGCATGTAGGCCTTCCATGCGTCGCTTCCGCTTTCACGGCCACCGCCGGTTTCCTTCTCACCGCCGAACGCGCCACCGATCTCGGCCCCCGACGGCCCGATGTTCACATTGGCGATTCCGCAGTCGCTGCCGGCCGGTCCGGTGAACCGCTCGGCTTCGCGCACGTCGGTCGTGAAGATCGACGACGCCAGACCTTGTGGCACGTCGTTCTGGATGGCGATGGCTTCGTCGAGGTCGCGATACGGCA
>SYCI01000065.1 GCA_005787035.1 Actinomycetota bacterium
TCTGGCGGCCGGAACGGCGGTTGGCGTCGGGGAACACACGCTCGAGGTCACGATGTCGGCCGGTGATCTGACTTTGATCGTCGATGGCACCACGGTGGCGACCGGTCGATTCGGCGGGCTGTTCATGTTCCCCGGCGTCACCACCGCCGCCGGCGGCATGTGGGTGGGACGACACGAAGGCTTGCCCGTGGTGGATTCATGTTCCGCGCCGGCGGTCTTCACCGGCGAACTTCATCACGTCACCGTGACGTCCGGTTCGCCCAAGTCCGGTCCGACATTGGCCACCACCATGCGCATCGCCGAAGGCTCGGACTGAGGGTCAATCAGGCGGTCTGGCCGAGACGGCGTCGACGTCGCTGACCGAGCAGAGATCCCACAGCCATTATGCTGACAGTGACAACGAGGATTACCGAGGCGAGCACGTTGATCTGAGGCGGTAATTCAACACGTGAGGCACCGAAGATTCGTAGCGGGAACGTGAGCGTCGAGCCAGCGTTGAAGAATGTGATGATGAAGTCGTCGAGCGACAATGCAAAAGCGAGCAGCGACGCCGCCGAAATGCCGGGAAGAATCAGCGGGAAAGTCACTTTCCAAAACGTTCGCACCGGTGACGCTCCGAGATCCTGCGCGGCTTGTTCGAGAGTCCAGTCAAAACCGCGGATTCGGGCGCGTACCGTCAGGGCCACGAAACTAACCTGGAACATCGCGTGGGCGATCACGATGGTGCCGAAGCCGAAGTCGACCATGCTCTGGCCCAGGAACAATGTGGCCAACGATGAGCCGAGAACAATCTCGGGCGTGGTGAGCGGCAGAACCAGCAGGAAGTTGTAGGCGGCCGATCCTCGGAAGCGGTATCGCGACAACGCGATAGCGATCATCGAGCCGAGGAACGTCGCGATTAGCGTAGATACTGCGGCGATCTTCAAGCTGGTCACGAATGCGTCGGTGAGCGCGGTGTCCGAGAATGGATCGGTCCAGTTCTCGAGCGTGAACCTCTGCCAGACAATGTTAAACTTGCCTTTGGGTTGATTGAACGAAAAGGCGACGATGAAGGCGATCGGCAAAAAGAGGTAGATGAAGCCGAATCCGGCGAACACGTTGAGGGCGATGCGACCCACCCGACCGCGTTTGGTGGTGACGCTCATGCCAAGTCGGCCGTTCCGAAGAACCGGCTGTAGACGATCACGAGGACGGTGATGATCGCCATCAGGACGAACGACATCGCACTCGCCACCGGATAGTTGTTCTGCCGCAGGAATTGGTCCTGGATCGAGTTACCGATCATAGTGGTGTTGGGGTTGCCGAGGAATTGCGCGTTCACAAAGTCACCGGCGGCCGGGATGAAAGTCAGCAACGTACCGGCAAACACTCCCGGGACTGACAGCGGTACCACAATCTTGCGGAATGCGCGGGCCGCCGACGAATAAAGGTCTTGCGCGGCATCGACCAGACGAACGTCGATCTTTTCGAGACTGACGTAGATGGGCAGGATCATGAAGGGCAAGAAGTTGTAGGTGAGACCACCGATCACTGCTGCGGGAGTGTTGATCAACTTGCCGTTGTCCATGATATTCAACGACTCGAGCACTCCGGTCAAACTCAACGAATTAAGAATGTTCACTACCGGCCCGCTGTCGGCCAAGATTGACGTCCAGGCGATGGTACGGATGAGGTAACTCGTAAAGAACGGAATCACCACTAACCCGAGCAGGATGTTGCGGTACTTCCCGCATCGGAACGCGATGACATAGGCAATGGGGTAACCGATCAGGATCGTGATGAAAGTGGCGATCCCGGCGTAAAGGAAAGCTCGCCCGAATTGCGGACCGAAATCGCTGAACGCCTTGCCGTAGTTGGAGAACTCCCACGAGAAGGTGGGAAAGACGTCGAATCGAGTCTTCTTGGCCGACAGCGAACTCGTGAGCAACGTCCAGAGCGGAGCAAGGTAGAACATGGCCAACCACATCGAACCGGGTTTCAAGAGACCATATGGCGCCAAAGCTCGCTTGGTCTCGGGACTCCCGAGAACAGCGAGGGTGATCCAGCCGACGACGACGAGTGCCGCCAACACAAGAATCAGAACCGCAATGGTTCCGGAAACCCATCGCGCTCCGACGGACAACAGAGCCACGCCCACGAGGACGAGGCTGAGGAGACCGGCCCGTTCACTCGAGACGCGTGTGAGAGATCCCACCCTCGACACAACGGGAGCGGTCACGACTATTAGGCCCCAATGACGCCCGAGAAGGCCTCTTCGAACTGCGCCTCGACCTCGTCGCTCAGATCGGCGAACGGGAAGAAGCGTTTCTTCGTCTCGTCATCCGGGAAGAGCAACGGATTATCGGCGAGAGCGGCATCGATCTTGGCCACTTCTTCACGCACTCCTTTCACCGGGGAGATGTACTGAACGTAAGCCGTGATCTGAGCGGCCTGCACCGGGTCGAACACGAAGTCCATGAACTTCGCCGCGGCCTCGACGTTCTTGGCCCCCTTCGGGACGACCATGGTGTCCCACCACAGAGTTGCACCCTCTTCGGGGACCACGAATCGAACGCTAGGATTGTCGGTGCCGAGCTGGAGCACGTCGCCCGACCAACCGATGCAAGCGGCGAAGTTGCCGAGCCCGAGATCGTCGATGTAGTCGTTGCCCGTGAATGCACGTATCTGACCGTTGGACTTGGCCTTCTCGAGTTGCTCGAAGGCTCCGGCCGCCTCGTCGAACGAGGTGATGTTGGAGGGGTTGATGCCGAGTCCGAGGAGCAGGAGACCGACGGTGTCACGCATCTCGGTGAGCATGCCGATCTTACCCTTGAACGCTGGATCGAAGAGATCGGCGATGCTCTTCAACTCCCGTCCGGTGGCATCAATGTTGTAGGCGATACCCGCGATTCCCGACTGCCACGGGAGGCTGTACTCGCCGGTCGGGTCGCTCGGCGGATTCTTGAAGGCGTCCTCAAGATTCTTGGCGTTGGGAACCTTGTCGGTGGGCAATTTCTCCAACCAGCCGAGCTTGCGCAGACGACCGGCCATCCACTGGGTGGGCATGATGATGTCGGGTTCGATCGTCTTACCGGTACCGAGCAGGGGCTGGATCTTGGCGAAGTACTCGAGGTTGTCGTTGTACGCTTCGGAGTAGGTGGTCTTGACTCCGCTTGCGGCGATAAAGCGATCGATGGTGCCGGGCACGTCATCCTCGGTGAGGTCGATGTACTCGGGCCAGTTCTCGATCAGAAGATCGCCTACTCCTCCACCGTTTCCCCCGTCGTCACCACCACACGCGGCGAGAATCGCCGGCAAAGACAGACCGGCGGCGCCGACGACGCCGGAGCGGATGAGAAGTTCGCGTCGTGATAATCCGCGCTTCGGGGTATTCATGAATGTCCTCCCTGTGGATGTGAACTCGTGGTCCGTGACCTGACCAGTCGCGAAACGTTACTTGATACCGACGCGCGGCCGGAGATCGTCATAGTCCGGCCTCTACATGATTGACGTCAAGTCCGGTGGCACCGGCCCGCTCGGGCCAGCCGTCCAGGGCATAGGCCGCCGAGTTTGACCAACTGACCCAGTGCTCGAGGCCCGGTCGGAGCGACGGTAGATCGCTGTCGGCATCGGCCTCGGCGGAAAGTTCGGTTCCGTCTGGCAACTCGATCACCACGCGCAGCCACGCCCCCTGGAAGATCACGCTTGTGACCGTGCCGCGCAAACCGAGACCCTCGGCCGGCTGCGAAGCCACCGGATGGAGTCGCTCGGGGCGCAGCATGACCGACACCTTGGCTCCGGCTTCGTGACGATTTAACGCCGCTACGCGTTGACCGTTCGACAATTCGACGATGCAACCCGTGGCCGTGGTCTCGCGCACTTGACCCGGCAACAGGTTGGCCGAACCGATGAAGCCGGCGACGAAAAGACTCTGCGGTCGGTTGTAGATCTCCTCGGGGGTGCCGATCTGTTCGACCACGCCATCGTTCATGACGGCGATGCGATCAGACATCGTGAGCGCTTCACCCTGATCATGCGTGACGAACACGAATGTGATTCCGACCTCGCGCTGGATGCGCTTCAGTTCGATCTGCATCGCTTCGCGCAACTTAAGGTCAAGAGCGGCGAGGGGCTCGTCAAGAAGAAGAGCACTCGGCATGTTTACGAGTGCACGCGCCAACGCCACGCGCTGTTGCTGGCCACCCGAGAGTTGGGCCGGGCGGCGGCTCGCGAAGTCGCCGAGGCGAACGACCTCGAGCATCTCGGCTACTCGCGACTTGACCTCGGGCTCGGCTACCTTCTTCGCCCGCAGACCGAAGGCGACGTTGTCGGCCACGGACATGTGCGGAAAGAGCGCGTACTGCTGGAACACCGTGTTGACGTTGCGCTTGTGCGGGGGCACCGACGACACGTCGACACCCTCGAGCATGACCCGGCCAGTGGTGGGCTGCTCGAAACCAGCGATCACCTTGAGGGTCGTGGTTTTGCCACAA
>SYCI01000066.1 GCA_005787035.1 Actinomycetota bacterium
CTCTCGGCCGAGATCTGCGACGGCTGGTTGCCGCTCTTCTTCTCACCGAAGGAAGACGGCTTCTACCGCAAGTGTCTGGCCGAGGGCTTCGCCAAGTCGGGTGAAGCCGGCAAGGCCGATCGCTTCGAAGTGGCGTCGACCGTCATGATCATCCCGGGTGACGATGCCGAGAAGTGCGCCGACATGGTTCGTCCGTTCCTCGCTCTCTACGCCGGAGGAATGGGCGCACGGGGAGCGAACTTCCACTTCGAAGTGTTCGCCCGTATGGGTTACGAGGACGTCGCCCTCAAAGTGCAGGACCTCTATCTCGCCGGCAAGAAGGCCGAAGCAGCCGCGGCGATCCCGCTCGCCATGGTGCAAGATGTGGCCCTGGTCGGACCGCCCGACAAGATCAAGGACGAACTCGCGCAGTGGAAGGAAACCTGCATCACCACGTTCCTGGTGAGCGGTCCGGCCATGGTGCTGCCGCACTACGCCGATCTCATTCTCGGCTGACGCACGTGGGTCTCGACTTCCTCGCCGTCGCCGAACAGCGGCGACTTCTCGAAGAGGGAGCGGTGAGTCCCGTCGACCTCGTCGAATCAGCGTTGGCGCGGATCGAAGAGGTTCAAGCCCGACTCAATTGTTTCGTGCACGTCTGGGCCGACGAGGCTCGACGTCGAGCGCGCGACCTTCCCATCGGAGTTGGGCCGCTGTACGGGATTCCGGTAGCGATCAAGGACACCACGCCTTGGGCCGGTCATCCGATCTCTCTCGGCTCGCGCACGCAGCGCGAGGTCGTGGCCGATCGATCGGCGTGGGTCGTCGAACGCCTCCTCGACGCCGGCGCCGTGATCATCGGCAGCACCAACACTCCCGAATTCGCCCACGCCGGCATCACCGACAACCGCTTGTGGGGTGCCACTCGAAATCCGTGGAATCACGCGCGGACCACCGGCGGCTCGAGTGGCGGCGCGGGCGCGGCCGTCGCTTCGGGTTGTGTCGCCGTGGCCGAGGGCAGCGACATGGGCGGATCCGTGCGCATCCCCGCTGCGTGGTGCGGTGTGGTCGGACTCAAGCCATCGCTCGGCCGCATACCGATGGACGTTCTGCCGGGACTCTGGGACTCGATATCGCATCACGGTCCGCTCGGTCGCACGGTCGACGATGTCCGCCGTTTCCTCACGGTCACCCAAGGGCCGTCGCTACGCGACCCGTATTCGGTGCACCCGATCTCGTCGGAGTCCGCGGTCGACCTTCGTGGTCGACGCGTCGCTCTGTCGACCGATCTCGGCTGTTGGTCGGTCGACTCGCAGATCGTCGAGGTCGTCGAGCGAGCCGGTCGACAACTGCACGAGGCCGGACTCGTGGTCGAACGCTCCGGGCCTCGCTTCACCCCGCGCGACAACGCCCTGTGGCTCGAGATGTGGGGCATCTTCATGGCGACCTATTACGGGAATCTCGCCGAAGAACAGGCCGCCGATCTGGACCCTGACGTCGTGGCCCTGATCGAACTCGGGCGCAGTTTCTCAGCCGTCGACGCCAAACGAATGGAGATCGAACGCAGTGCCGTGTGGAATCGGGTAGCTGCCGTACTCGAGACTCATGACGTCATCGTGTGCCCGACCATGGCACTACCACCCGGAGCCGCGACGAAGTCGGAGAACCAACGGCACTACTTCATCGATGACGACGGCCGCTACCACGGCGAAGACATGACATCGGTGTGGAATCTCGTGTCGCCGTGTCCGGTGATCTCCGTTCCGGGGGGACGGCACACCGGTGATGCCGATGACGGTCTGCCCATCGGCGTCCAGATCGTGGGCCGACCGGGCGCCGAAGATGTGGTTCTCGCCGTGGCGAAGGTGATTGAGGATCGGGTCGGTGCGCCGATGTGGCGCCCGGACTTCTGAACGTCAGTCGCAACAGGAGTCGCGCCAGCCGCAGCCCTTGCATTTGAAGTGCGCGTGCTCGGGAAAGAGATCTCCGCCGCACAGCGGGCATTCGGCAAAGGTGCCCAGCGGCGAACGACAGGCTCCACCACTTTCGGGCGGTGCCACGATTTGCTCGAGCGGACGCACGATCGGATCGACGTTGTTCACGAGTCAAGTGTGTCACGCCAACCCAACGACCCATGGGACCATCACTAGGCTCACGATGCCCCCATGACCGACTCGCCCGACTCCGCGCTCGCACCTCTTCCGCATTCGCACCGACCCGGCACCGCCCGAGCTGCTTTCGCCTATCGCGACTACCGACTCGTGTGGACCGGGCTCCTCTTGTCGAGCATCGGCACCTGGATGCAGAACCTAGGCCTGCCGGCTTACATCGACGACCGCACGGGTTCGGCCAAGATCGTCAGCCTTCTGATCTTCGCCCAACTCGGCCCACTCCTCCTTCTGGCCATCCCGGGCAGTCTCCTCGTCGACCGCGTCAACCGACGCGCCTTCCTGCTCGCGATGCAGTGGATGCAGTTGATCTTCTCGCTCGTCCTCGCCGCCATCGTGTCGGTGGACGGGCCCATCTGGGCGCTCTTTCTCGCCCAACTCGTGATCGGTACCAGTAACGCATTGAACGCTCCCGCCTTTCAGGCGAGCATTCCGCTGCTCGTCGACCGCCGCGACCTGGCCGGTGCGATCAGCATGAACTCGATCCAACTGAACGGCAGTCGGGTTCTCGGCCCGAGTCTTGCGGCGTTGCTCACGCTCTGGGGCGTGTCGACCGCCGGACTGTTCGTGATCAACGCCGTGACCTATCTGTTCCTCATCGTTGCCTTGATGATGGTCGCCATCCCCGATGTCCGCGGCGATCACCACGAGGAGGGTTGGCGGCAATTCCTCACCGGCGTCCGAATCAGTCGCGAACGGCCGGTTCTCGCCCGGCTCCTCGTGTCCATGGCGTCGTTCTCGCTCTTCTCACTCGTGTTCGTGGCCCTCTTCCCGTCGGTCACCCGCATCAACTTCGGGATCGACCCGGCGAGTTCGACCTTCAAGTGGCTCTACGCGGTGTGGGGATTCGGCGCATTCACCGGTGCCGTCGCGATGGGAACGTTTCTGGCCCGCTTCCACCGACCCATGGTGATCAGCCGCGGGTTCATCGGCTTCGCAGTGTCGCTGGCGGCTTATGCGCTCGTGCGCCATCCGGCTCCAGCATTCCCGATCGGCTTCTTTCTCGGAACCTTCTACTTCCTCATCGCCACGGCCATGGTGACGTCGTTCCAACAGAACCTCCGCGACACCGAGCGGGTTCGGGTGATGCCGTTGTGGTTCATGTCGTTCGGCGGCACGATCACGGTGGGTGGTCTCATCGCCGGACCGATCATGGACGCCATCGGTGCGCGGTGGATCCTCCTGGCCGGTTCTCTCTTCGCGCTCTTCCTCGCCTGGTGGTGCGACCTCGATCGCCTTCCACCATCGGCCTTTCTCAACGAGGACTGATCGCCTCGACGATCCGCTCGAGGCCAGCGACCCGACTTCCCTTCACGAGCACCGCGTCGTCGGCGTTCATCTCAGCCACGAATGTGCAGGCTTCGTCGATCGTGATCGGTTCCACTCCGTACAGATCGGTTCCCACCGCGACGAGTCGTACGCCGAGCGAGCGGGCTACTTCGGCGATCGCGGCGTGCGAACGAGACGGGTCGTCGAGTTCGGCCATGAGCCCGACGACGGCGGTCTTGCGTGATGCCCGCATGGTCGCGAGCGTCTGCAGGGCCGCTTCCATCGACGTCGGATTGGCGTTGTAGCAATCGTCGAGGATCGTCGCACCACGCGGAGTCGTCACCTCGGCCATGCGATGGTCGGCGATGCGCGCCGTCGCGAGTCCGGCGGCCATCGATTCGATCGACACCCCGAGGGCGACGCCCACGGCGATCGCGGCGGCCGCGTTCGACGCCATGTGCCGACCGGCAACGGGCAGAGACAACTCGATCCCACCATTCGGGGTGTCGATGTGGAAACTCGGTCGTCCGAGGTCGTCGAGGCGAAGTCGAGAGATCCGAACGTCAGCTGCTTCGTTCTCGCCGTACGAGAGAACTCCTGCCGACGTGCGCGATCGCATGGCGATCACCCGATGGTCGTCGGCATTGAGTACTGCGACCCCGAAAGACGGCAGGGCCTCGACCAGTTCACCCTTCGCTCGGGCCACGCCTTCGATGCCACCGACGAGGCTGGTGTGCGCCTCGCCCACGCGGGTCACCACACCGATCGCCGGTCGGCCGATGCGACAGAGATCGTCGATCTGGCCGAAACCGCGCATACCCATTTCGAGCACGAGGACCTCGGTGTCGATCGGTGCGTTCAGGATCGTGACCGGAAGACCTTGCTCGTTGTTGAAGCTCTTCTGGCTCGCGGTCACCCGACGTTCGCCGGCCAGTGACGCCGCCACGAAGTCCTTCGTCGAGGTCTTGCCCACCGAACCCGTGATACCGACCGCCATCGTGCCGGCCGGGAAGCGGGTACGCGCCCAGCGGGCAGCATCGATCAGCGCAGCGGCAGTATCGGCGACCTCGATGCAGGTCGCCTCGACTCCCGCGATCGGCCCACGCGAGGTGAGATAGGCCGCCGCCCCTCGCGCTACGGCATCGGCGACGAAGTCGTGCCCGTCCCGTTCGGCCACGATCGGAACGAACAGTTGCCCGGGAACAACCGCGCGCGAATCGAAAGAGACCCCGTCGACGACAAAGTCCGGACCGATCAATCGGGCCGGACTCTGCGCGTTCAGTGCTTCGGCGAGTTCTCGGGCCGAAAAACGCATGCCCGAGAAGGTACCGGTTGTGAGTGGTCAGTGGGAGGCGGGAAGTTCCTCGCCGAGGGCGAACTTGGTGTACTCCTCACCGGTGTCGTCCATGTCTTCGAACTGGATCACACCCATCTCCTCGAAACGACGACGCAACCACGACTCGTTGCGATCGAGAAGGCCGAGCTTCTTGCAGTTGGGCACGATCTTGGCGAACAACATCTGCTGGAAGACTTCGCGCGTCGGATCCTGGAGAACCAACGGGACCACGTCGCGGGTGTTGATTCCCATGCGCTCCCAGACCTCCTGCGACATGAAGCGATCGCGCATGCGCACCGAAGCTTCGTAGGCGAACTCCTGGCGGTCCTTGATCTCCTTGTCGGACATCCCCGCGTACACCTCTTGCAGCGACAGAACTCCGAAGGCCACGTGACGGGCCTCGTCGCTCATGACGTAGCGGAGCAGCTGCTTCAAGAGCGGCTCGGAGGTGAACTGATACATGTTGCCGAAGGCGGCGAGGGCCAGGCCTTCCACCATCACCTGCATTCCGAGGTAGGTCATGTCCCAACGGCTGTCGTTGATGATGTCGTCGAGGAGCATGCGCAGGTGGGCGTTGATCTGGTAGCCGCCGCCGAGCTTCTCGTCGAGATAGCGGGCGAAGACCTCCACGTGACGGGCTTCGTCGACGACCTGGGTACTGGCGTACAACTTGGCGTCGTACCACGGCACGGTCTCGGTGATCTTGGCCGTGCAGAGAAGCGCTCCCTGCTCACCGTGCATGAACTGCGACAGACTCCAGCGACGCTGCTCGATCGCGAAGTCGGTCCACTCCTTGTCGCTCCATTTCTCGACCGGAGTGCCGTCGTAGTGGGTGGCGGTCAGACCCGCTGACATCGCGGCTAGATCGGACGACACCTGAGCTTCGACATCGACGTTGGTGTCCCAGGGCAGGTCGGTGGTGGCGTTCCACTGACCGGTCTTGGCCTTCTCGTACAGCCGGCGCAGAGCCGGACGGGCCAACGTGTAGTCCCACGTGAAGATCGCATCCGCGTTGTCCTTCACGGCGTGCTCGACCTCGGTCGGATCGACGGTCGGGATGGCGAGGATCGCTTCGACATCGTTGAGATCGGCGCGGCCGATGATGTCCTGACTTTCCTTCTCGGTGATGCTCATGGTGTTTCTCCTGTTTCGGTGCTTAATCGTTGATGTGGATCAGTTGGACGAGCGGCGCAAAGAATTCCCGAGCCGACTCGGGTTCGCCGAGGTCGTGCAACGGACTCGGAGCGAGGAAATGAGAGATCAGAAGTCGCGCTGCGAGATCGACGAAACGCTGACTGGCCGCCGGCGGCAGGAACTCGGTGACGAAGGGCAACAAGTAGGCCGACGCCACGTTGATGATTCGGGGAAGTCCGTTGACCGAGAACTCGCGGAGAACCGATGCGTCCTCGGCGGCGAGCATCGAAACCAAATGCGCGTCGTTGCGCAACTCGTTGGTGGCGTACACCGATATACGAACCGTGAGGTCGAGCAGCGAATCGGCACCAAGAAGTGATGACCGCATTCCTTCGAAGAAAACGGTGAGATTGCGCACACGAAGCGCCTCGAACATCACATCGCGTCCACCGGGGAACAAGCGATAGATCGTCGCTCGCGACACCTTGGCTTCTTGGGCGACATCGTCGATCGTGACCTTCTCGAAACCCCAGCGCTCGACGCACGACTGCAACGCATCGAGAATCCGCGCTTCGGCAGCCGGGGTCGAGTGCGTCCCCGCGAAGAGCGTGTCGATGGTCACCACGCCTGAGACACTAAGACGGCTTCCGTCTCACCGTCAAGGCCTCCACCACGGCCGAATCGAATTCCGACTCTTTTGGTCAGGTTTTTGTTCGGTAGCCTGCTCGGGCTGGGACGAACGTCCAGCGTGACCACGGAAAGGATCCCCATGATTCGTCGACTCGGTCGAATCTCTCTCGCCGCCGCATTGGTCGGCACCTTCGCTCTCGCCGCTTGCGGTGGGGACGACTCCAGTTCGGACTCGAGTGGTGGCGACTGCCCCACCCTCACCGAAGGCAAGCTCACGATCGGCACCGGCTCACCCGCGTACGAACCGTGGGTCATCGGCGACGCCCCCGAATCCGGCGAAGGCTTCGAAGCCGCCGTTGGGCTGGCCGTTGCCGCCGAACTCGGCTACGCGGGCGAGAACGTCGTGTGGGTTCGCACCACTTTCGACGAGGCCATCCAGCCCGGTGCGAAGAGCTTCGACTTCAACCTGCAGCAGTACTCGATCACACCCGAGCGCGAAGAGACGATCTCGTTCAGTGATCCCTACTACTCATCGAATCAGGCCATCGTGGCCCTCGAGGGCTCGGCTGCCATCGGAGCCACTTCGGTTGCCGATCTCGTCGACGTGAAGTTCGGCGCCCAGTCGGGCACCACGAGCCTCGACTTCATCAACGACGTGATCAAGCCCACGACCGAAGCGTTCGTCTACGACGACAACGCCGGCGCCAAGGCTGCTCTCGAAGCCGGCCAGATCGATGCCATCGTCGTCGATCTGCCGACCGCCTTGTACATCTCGGCCGTCGAGATCGAGGGTTCGTCGGTGATCGGACAGTTCCCGGCTGCCGCCGGCGGAACGACCGACGACTTCGGTCTGGTCTTCGAGAAGGACAACCCACTCGTGGCCTGCGCGAACAAGGCGCTCGCTTCGTTGAAGGAATCCGGCGAGTTGGCCAAGATTCAGTCGAAGTGGTTGTCGGACAACGCCGGAGTGCCCGAGATCAGCGTCGGCTGATCGACATTCCAAGCGCAGCCAGATGAACGCTACGGTGCCCGGGATGAGCGATCTCCCGGGCACCGACGCGTCCGGCCGCACACGCCGCCAAGAGTTCGAACGCCGCCAACGCCGTCGTGCTCTGGCCGTCGCCACCACGTCGACGCTCGTCGTCGCGGCTCTCGTGGTGATCCTCGTCCCGCGCACGCCCGGTTGGTACAAGGTCAAACGATCGTTCTTCGACGTCGAGGTCTTCAGCACAACCTTTCCGCGACTCTTGAGCGCGTTCGTCAAAGACGTTCAGATTTTCGCCTGGTGCGCTCCGTGCATCCTCGCTCTCGGCATGTTGATCGCCGTTCTCCGCAGCGTGCGAGCCCCGGCTCTCTTCCCGTTCCGGCTCTTCGCCGCCGCCTACACCGACGTCTTCCGCGGCATTCCGGTGATCCTCACGATTCTTCTCGTCGGGTTCGGCGTACCAGGACTCGGACTCGACCGCCCCTACAACAGCCCGTATCTCTGGGGGTCGGTCGCGCTGGTTCTCAACTATTCGGCCTACGTGGCCGAGGTGTTCCGGGCCGGCATCGAGAGTGTCCACGAAAGCCAACGCGCCGGCGCTCGCTCCCTCGGACTCTCATCGGCGTCGACTCTGCGCCATGTGGTGCTCCCTCAGGCCGTGCGACGCGTGATCCCTCCGCTCATGAACGACCTCGTCTCGCTGCAGAAGGACGTGGCGCTCATCAGCCTCATCGGCCCGATCGAGGTTCTTCGCCAAGCCGGAATCGACAAATCGAAGTACGCGAACTTCACGCCCTACGTGGGCGCGGCCTTGATCTTTCTCCTCCTCACGATCCCCGAGACGCGTTTCGTCGATTGGTTGGTTGCCCGCGAGCGTCGTCGAACGACCGGAACGGCCGTCCGATGAAACTCTCCCTTCGCGATGTTCACAAGGCCTTCGGTCCACGCGCGGTACTGAGTGGGATCTCGCTCGACGTCGCTCAAAGCGAGGTGATCGCGCTCATCGGTGCGTCGGGAAGCGGCAAGAGCACTCTTCTCCGGTGCGTCAACCTTCTCGAACCGATCGACGACGGCGTCATACTCCTCGACGGACTCGACATCAGCGAACCCGGATTGGCTGCCGATGCCATTCGCCGTCGTATCGGCATGGTGTTCCAGAGTTTCAACCTCTTTCCACACATGAGTGTGCTGGCCAACGTCACCCTCGCGCCGCGCAAGGTCCTG
This sequence comes from Actinomycetota bacterium, assembly GCA_005787035.1. GTDB lineage: Bacteria > Actinomycetota > Acidimicrobiia > Acidimicrobiales > Ilumatobacteraceae > Casp-actino8. The sequence continues at coordinate 8,726 of SYCI01000066.1, forward strand.
AAGGTCGACAAGGCCGAGGCCGAAGATCGCGCCCGGTCCCTGCTCACTCGTTTCGGACTCGCCGAGCGAGTCGACAGTTTCCCTGATCAACTCTCGGGTGGACAGCAGCAACGCGTGGCCATCGCACGCAGCCTCGCCATGGAGCCCGAAGTCATGTTGCTCGACGAGATCACATCGGCCCTCGATCCCGAATTGGTGGGCGAAGTTCTCGACGTCGTGCGCGAACTCAAGACTTCGGGCATGACCATGTTGCTCGCTACCCACGAGATGGGATTCGCGCGCGAGATCGCCGATCGTGTCTGCTTCCTCGACCGAGGCGAGATCATCGAATCTGCGGCGGCGCGGGACATCTTCGAGCGCCCGCAACACGAGCGCACCCGACAGTTCCTCCAGCGGGTCACCGACGCCGGTCGACTCTGAGGCTCAGTTCGCGAGCTGGAGTCGCAAACTCGCGACCAGACCACCGCCGACACGCGGGGCGAGCGACACCGACCCGCCACTCGCCTCGGCCAGACGCGCTGCGATAGCGAGTCCGAGGCCGGTTCCACCCGGCTCCGCGTCGGGCGCGCGCCAGAAGCGATCGAGGGCGAGTTCACATTGTTCGGCGGTCATGCCCGGGCCACGATCGGCGACGCTCACCACACCGTCCCCGCCCACGACGTCGATCGAGACCTCGACGGACGAGCCGGTGGGCGAATACTGGACGGCATTGTCGATGAAGTTGTCGACCACTTGCTCGACGACGCCGCTCATCGCCACGACCCGACACGGGGCGGAGCCGACCATCGTGAGCGACACCCCGGACTCGGCCGACAACGCACTCCACGAGTCGATCCGATCACGCACGACGTCCAGCAACTCGACTCCGCCCAAAGCATCATCGCGAGCCTCGGCGCGCGCCAGAGCCAAGAGGCCGTCGACGAGCCGCTGCAACCGCTCTGTTTCGGTGAGGGCGGCCTCGATCTTGGCCCTTGCCGCGACCGGATCACGTTCGACCGCTTCCTCGGCTTGTTCGAGTCGAAGCCGCAACGCGGTGAGAGGCGTTCGGAGTTGGTGTGAAGCGTCACCGGCGAATCCGCGTTGCTTGTCGATGAGTCGCTGCAATCGCACGCGCATCCGATTGAACGAACGCGCGAGCGACGTGATCTCCGGGGGACCGGACGTCTCATCGGCCTCGGCGGTGAAATCCTCGTTACCGAGCTTCTCCGTCACTGCGGTGAGGCGATTCAACGGTCGGGTGACGGTGTACGTGAGCAGGAAGGCCACGAGTACCGCGACCAGGATCGACACGATGCCCGCGGCGAGTATCCCCCACAATCGTGACGTCACACGATCGTTGATCACCGCCGTCGGGTACGTGATCCGCACCGCACCCAGAACGTCGGTACCGGCCACGACGGGCACCGAGACGTAGAGCAAATTCTCGACGAGGGTCTGCGAGTATCGCTCCCCCGTCATCGGCGTTCCCTCGAGTGCGCCGGCGATCTCGGGTCGCGTCGAGAAGTCTCGTCCGACGATCGTTTCCTCGTCGGAGGCGACGACGACCAACCCACGACCATCGGTCACCACCACCCGACCACCAGTGGTCGTGGAGTACTCGGCGACGATCTCGTCGAGGATCGAGGTATCGGCACTACCGATCTCGTCGAGCTGTTCGAGAGCCTCCACCGTCCGACCGGAGATCTTGAAGGCGTCCACTTCCAGCCGCGCTTCGAGGCGATCCCGTTCTACGTGACGCAGGTGGTCGACGAGTGGCACGTCGTGCACGACGAGGACGAATGCGGTCAGGCCGACCATCGAAGAGATCAGGCGACGTTTCACGCGTGAACCACTACTCGAACTCGACCAATCGGAATCCGACGCCACGCACGGCTTCGATCCATCGGCTGTCGCCGAGCTTCTGGCGGATCGTCGCGACGTGCGCGTCGACGGTCTTGGTCGGGCCGTACCAGTTGACGTCCCACACTTCGTCGAGGATTTCCGAACGGGTTCGTACGGCATCGGTCGCCGCGGCGAGGAACCGCAGCAGATCGAATTCCTTGGGCGTCAACTTCACCTCCGACCCGCGCAACAGAACACGATGCGCGCGGACGTCGATGATCAACGATCCGCGGACGATCGTCGATTCATCGTCGACTTCGACTCTTTGCTGGCTACGACGCGCTACGGCTCGGATGCGAGCAACCAATTCGCGGAAACTGAACGGCTTGGTGACGTAATCGTCGGCGCCGAGTTCGAGTCCGAGAACACGATCGAACTCCTCGGCCCGTGCCGTGAGCATGATGATCGGGGTCGATGTGCGCGCCCTGATCTGCCGACAGACGTCGCGACCATCCATATCGGGTAGACCGAGGTCGAGGAGAACCACGTCACCGGGATCGGACCGCAAGGCCTCGGCGCCATTGCGGGCGCGGGTGACGACGAATCCCTGTTCGGTCAATCCGTCTTCGAGTCCGTCGCCGATCGCATCATCGTCCTCAACCACCAGCACTCGCATCGAACCCTCCCGCCCCATTGTGTCTCAGGCCAGTCGAGTCACACAGGCTCCCGCCATCTCGGTCGACTTTCGCTGATTTGGATGAATCTTGGATTTCTCCCCGGACTTCCTTTGGATCACCACCTCCTACCGTGACTCCGTCGGCGGGCACCGATTCGGCAGAAAGGCCACTATGAATACTCGAGCAATCACGGTTCTCTCCCTTGTGGGAGTCCTCACGGCCGGTTCCGCGGCCGCAATGGTCAACACCCGCGTCCTCAGCAACGACTCGACCTCCTCCGAGACGGAAAGCGTCCTCTCGGTGACGGGAATCCCGGCGGGGAACGGTCAATCGGCAGTCACGTTGTCGATTCCCGACCCGGCGACGTCCGACGCAACGGTCGATCAAGTGGTCGGTTCGGGTTCGGCCCGGTCCCTCACGTCGCCGACCGCGGTCCCCGTGGCTCTCGCCTCCAAGCCGACTCTTCCCTCTTCGGGATCGTCGGCGACCACCGCCCGTCGGCTCTCAGCCTTCCAGATCGGCGCGGCCGGATTGGTCCGCGTCGAGTCGGGAGGCTCCAGTTTCCGGATCGCTGAAGTCATTCCCGGCGACGGCTGGACGGTCGTCAGTTACACCACCGGTGAAGTACCCGGCACGGCCCAAGTGGTTCTGAGTTCGGGTTCGGTCGAAGTCACCTTCATCGCCGAACTGGTTGGCGACAACATCGTCACCCGGGTGGAATCCCGTTCGCTCTCCTCTGGAGGCGGCGGAGGTGGCGGCGGCGGAGGTGGCGGCTCGTCATCGAGCGGAGCTTCGAGCGAGTCCGACGACGACGAGTCCTATGAGGATGATGACGAGTCGTACGAAGACGAAGACCATGACGAAGACCATGACGAAGACCATGACGAAGACGAAGGCGACGACGACCATGATGAAGGAGAAGACGACGATGACTGACCCCGATCAGCAAGCCGAACGGCTCGCGCGTCTGCAGTCACGCAAGGCCAACTCCTCCGACCAGAGGCGCGCCGTCATCGGCAAGATTCTGGCCACCGGACTGACATCCACCACGGTGTTCGCCATCACGACGGCCCTCGGGTGGTCAGCGACATCGGCTGCGGAGAAGAGCGCCGCCGTCGGGGCGGATTCCGAACAGCTCGTTCTCGATCTGTCGACCGGGCAATTGGTGAAGTACGTCAACGGAGTAGCCGTTTCCGCACAGCAAGTCGCCAATCCCAATCAACTCATCGCCCAAGCACAGGCTCCGGCTGCGGCGAACGCCACGACTCTCTCGTCGAGTACTCCCACTCTGCCGGCGAACTGGAATCCGACACCTTCTCCGAAGCCATCAAACAGCAAGCCCTCGAGCGCGTCGACCGTGGAAACCACGGCCCCGACCGAGACGGTGGCACCGGCACAAGATTCGACGATCGTCGTCGAGTCTCCTCTGAACACCCCGACCCAGATCGTGACCATCCCCGTCGCCGTACCCGAACCGAGTCGCGTCATCGGTGACATCGGTGGCGGCTCTCGTGGCGGTGGCGGTGGCGGTGGC